>NZ_JAGQDD010000003.1:0-411538 GCF_018069845.1 Ideonella alba | reverse complement strand
AGATTGAACTTCCGCAACAGCTCAATCTTGGTACCTCGATACCGTCATAGGACTGGGGAAGTCCCTTCGTATTCGCTCAAGCTGACCCGCTACGGCAGGCACTGTAAGCCCGGCCTGAGCCACTCGTACTATCGTCTCAGCCCGGGCTTACAGAACCTGCCTCCGCGGGCAGCTTAGCTCGAACGTTAGGCCATATCAGCCATGCTCATCCGCGCAGCATTTGGTGCTCTTTTCGTCACATCACTACCGGTCCTTGCACGAGATCTCTGCACCCTGGACGCCCAGTTCACAATATGCCAGTGGGGCAAAGTGTCCGGGTGCGAACTCTTGGACGAAAAGCAGCTCGCGAGCCCACTCATCAGTGCGGACGAACGAGCGTTGATCAACGCTGTCAAAGCTAAAGTTCAGGGCAAAGTATTTGACCTAAAGGAACCGGCCAGAGAGTTCGGCAACCGCGCAATACTGGACAAACCCGTCCCGGGCGTAGTGGGTGTCACCTGGGTGCGAGATACACCCAATTCCGATCAGAAGACAACGTTCGGTTTTGATGCCGACCACAACATCATCCAGATAGCAGGTGTCAGCGTTCCTGATAAGTTCACTGTCCGATGGTGCAACAAGCCAAGCCCATGATCCTCCGTCGCGACTCTTGGCCTAACACCTCAGTCGAGGCGACAAATTGCAGCAAGCTGCAATTTGCGCTTCACCTCGAACGTTAGGCGTCACCAATCGCAACTTTGGCGTCGCAGGCCGCCCGCCCATTCGTCATGCCTGAAAACGAAGAACTAGCCCCGCCATGGATCGCGTTCCCCCGCATTCCATGGGGGAGCGCCGGGTGGCGAATGGGTTTTGGTGAAGTTCACTGGAACAAGTGGGTCACGCGGTTCGAAGAGATGACAACGGAAGAGCAGCTCACCTATGAGGAGCGATGGCCTGAGCAGCCGGGCTGGGAGGGGTTCTACAACTTCATTCAAACTGGAGCGTCACCGCCTTGGGTCGCGGAACGTGAGCGTCAGATAGCAGCCGCAGCGCGACCTCCAGAGAGTGGTGAAGACGAGATTCGCGAGCCTTATCGAATCCAGTGGATGCTTCGTGGCTACCTTACTCGACCCAAGATTCGCGTACGAGTCCTCAACTATGGTTTGAGCCATCACAGGGTGCTGCGAGATCCGGCGGGGAATCCGTGGTGTCTCGTTGAGCCACACGAAGCGAACTCACCCGTCTACTTGTATCGGTATCGAGGCGAACTCATAGGAGAGGACAACCTCTCGGTTGAACCGCCGCTTCAATAGCAGGCGCGCTCTCAGCGAATCGCCGCAGTGACGCCTAACCCCTCGCTGGAACCGACGCCCACCGGCATGGCACTTGGCCCGCTTCCCGGCTTAGGCCATCATCCGTCCAGCGGGCCAAGTGCCATGCCGGCGTGCGCGGCTCAGCTCGAACGTTAGGCATCGCGAGGAGCGCGGGGTGCAGATTCGCAAGCAGCAATCACACGGCCGGATCGGCGAGGCTTGCGTCGCTGCAAAGTGCTGGATGCACGGCATTCCTGCCTACAACACATCGGGTCTTAGAGCGAACTTCGCAGGAAGCGATCTGATCGTTGATACGCCAGATCCAACACGAAAACTCCTTGTTCAAGTAAAGACTGGCTACAACCCTTCACCAGATTGGGTCTACATGACTCAATGCTCAGGCGAGCAGGAACTTGAGAAATCGAAGTTCGTGTCTGACTTTGTTGTCTTTGTGAATCTCGATAAGAGGGCTGGCACCAAGCACACCCACGACGGCTCGCTAGACTTTCAGCATCTGTCGTTCTTTGTGGTTCCCCGAGACGAGGCCAACAGGCTTTACCGAGCAGCCCTCGCCAGGGAGCATGCTCGCCCCCTCATCAAGACAGGTGGTCAACGGAAGCTCGGAAACCTGGCGGTCGTGGTTGCCGCATCAGAAATGGCGGGCTTCAAGGATGCTTGGCATCTCATCAAGCAAGCATCCGCAGACGATGCCTAACCCCTCTACAGGGACTTCCCGCTGAGTCAACGGCGATCAGTGTTCTTCATCCAAAGCGGCATTCCTTTCAGGAGCACAGCAGGACGTGGTGATGGAAGGCGCCACCGGGGAAGGACAGACTGAACATCTACAGGCGGGCTTGTGTCGGTGGGGATCACCGAGGCCCCAGATACGAACCGCTCGGCAGGGCTCCATTCGCTCGACGTGCTTCAGGCACGCAAGGGTTATCGAGTTCACCTGCCGCCGGTCTGACCTGTGGTGGGTACGTAAGCTCCCCCACTGAGTACGTAAGCTTCCCCGTCAAGTAGACAGTCCAGAAGTAGGTGTCGTGTCCCACCAGCTCGCGTGATTTGGCCTGGCGCTCCAGGTCGCTCACCAGCACCGACAGCAGCACCAGAATCACCAGGCCGGGCCGCAGCCCGCTCAGCCGTAGGTCGGAAACGGCGCCACGATGTCCCGCACGGCGGCGCGCACCCGCGACTCGGTTGCTGCCTGGTCGTCGGGACGGGTGCGCAGGCCCTCCAGCACCTCGGCGATCAGGTCACCGATCTGTTCCACCTGCGCCTGCCCCAGGCCCCGCGTGGTCGCGCCCGACAGGCCGAAGCGCAGCCCCGACATCACCTTCAGGTCGGCTGCGTCCGAGGGGATGGGATTCATGTTGGCGATGATGCCGGCGCGCTCCAGGCTCTGGGCGGCGGGTGCCCCGGTCAGGCCCTGGGCGCGCAGGTCCACCAGCATCAGCGGCGTGTCGGTGCCGCCGCCGACCAGATCGAAGCCGTGCTGCTGCAGCCGCCGCGCCAGCGCGCGCGCATTCGCCAGTACGGCCTGGGCGTAGTGGGCGAATGAGGGCTGCAGCGCCTCGCCCAGCGCCACCGCCTTGCCGGCGAGGATGTGCAGCGAGGGCGTGCCCTGCAGGCCCGGGAACACCGCGTTGTTGATCGGCTTGCGCAGGGCCTCGTCGTTCCACAGGATGATCGCCCCGCGCGGACCGCGCAGCGACTTGTAGGTGGTGGTCGTGACGATGTCGGCGTGGGGGAAGGGGCTGGCGTGCGCGCCGCCGGCCACCAGGCCCGCGAAGTGCGCCATGTCCACCAGCAGCTTGGCGCCGCCGGCGTCGGCGGCGCGCCGCAGGGCCGCGAAGTCCAGTGCCCGCGGGTAGGCCGAGCCCCCGGCGATCAGCAGCCGCGGCCGGTGCTGGCGCGCCAGCGCGATGACCTCGTCGTAGTCGATCAGGCCATCCTCGGCGCGCACGCCGTAGCTGACGATGCGAAACCACTGGCTGCTGGCGTTCGCCTCGGCGCCGTGGCTGAGGTGGCCGCCGGCATTCAGGTTCATCGACAGGATGGTCTCGCCGGGCCGGGCCACCGCATGCAGCACCGCATGGTTGGCCTGGCTGCCTGAATGCGGCTGCACGTTGGCGAAGCGACAGCCGAAGAGCTGGCAGGCGCGGTCGATGGCCGCCTGCTCGATGACGTCGACGTTCACGCCGCCCGCGTGGTAGCGCTTGCCGGGATAGCCCTCGACGGTCTTGTTGGTCAGGATCGAGCCCTGCACCTCCAGCACCGCCCGGCTGACGATGTTCTCCGAGGCGATCAGCTCGATCACATCCCGGGTGCGGGCCTTCTCGCGGGCGATCGCCTGGGCGATCAGCGGATCGGTCTGCTCGACCCCGGCGCTGAAGTAGCCGGCGGGCAGGAGGGCGGGCGGCATGGCGTGGCGCTCTGGTGGCGGGGCTCAGGCGCCGAAGGCGCGGCCCTTCTGGCCCAGCAGGGCGTCCTTCAGACCGGCGTCCGCCGGCGCCTGGCCCAGCCAGATGCTCATCAGCACGTTGAAGAACTCGGGCTCCTTGATCGGCTCGATCTCGGGCTTGCCGTTGACCACCACCACCGTGCCCTGGCCGGGCAGGTAGTCGACGCTGAACGAATCGCCGGCCGCCAGCTTCTTCTTGCGGGCGAACAGCTCGGCCAGCTTCAGCGTGCCCGGGATGGACTTGGCGAACTCCTGGCGCGAGGCGTTCTTCTCCATGCCCTGGGTGAACAGCTTGCCCAGCTCGTTGGCGTCGATCTCGCGCAGCATCACGATGTGCAGGCGGCGCGGGCCGGGCGTGGCGTAGACCGCCTCAGGCGTGGTGGCGGGGCGGCCCAGGTACAGGCCGGCGGTGTAGACCTTGAAGATGGCCTTGTAGCGGATGCCCGCGCCGTTGAGCTGCAGCCGGCTGCCGGCCACGGTCTCGAAGGCGTCGTAGCGCACGCCGGCGAGCTCCACCGGCGGCGGATCGGCCGCGCGGACGCTCCAGGGGGACAGGGCCAGCGCCGCCGCCAGGGCGGGCAGCATCGAACGACGTCTCATGGTGGGCACTCCTTGGGTACTGCAGGTGCGCTGTGGGCGCGGCGGGCCGGGTCGGTCCGCAGCGGGCTCGAGTGTCGCCAATGCCGGGCGGCCTGTAAACCGGGGGAACGCAAGAGACCCTGGAGGTCGCTGCGCTACACTCGGGCGCATGTTCACCTCGCGCAAATGGATGGCGTCGTCGATCGACCGGGGAGCCTGGCCCTGGCGTCGCTGGCCGGCCTGATCCTTTGCCGCCTGCCTGAGCGCCCGTGACCGGGCCCGCCAGCGCGCCGGTTTCCTGCCGCGGTCCGCTGGGCCGCCGCCACCCGACACCTCTGCCCGAGCCGCTCCCCTTCATGCTGCCGCATGCGCAGCCGGCCGGGCCCCGTCAAGGACCCGACCCGTGATCACCGAACTCGAATTCAAGAGCCTGGCCGACGAGGGCTACAACCGCATCGCGCTGATCGCCGAGGCCTTCGCCGACCTCGAGACCCCGCTGTCGCTCTACCTGAAGCTGGCCGGCGGCCACAAGCACAGCTTCCTGCTGGAATCGGTGGTGGGCGGCGAGCGCTTCGGCCGCTACAGCTTCATCGGCCTGCCCGCCCGCACCCTGCTGCGCGCCACCGACGGCGTGACCGAGGTGGTCACCGACGGCGCGGTGGTCGAGCGCCATGAAGGCAACCCGCTGGACTTCGTGGCCCAGTACCAGCAGCGCTTCAAGCCGGCGCTGCGCCCGGGCCTGCCGCGTTTCTGCGGCGGCCTGGCCGGCTACTTCGGCTACGAGACCGTGCGCTACATCGAGAAGAAGCTGGCCGGCGTGAAGAAGCCCGGCGGCATCGGTACGCCCGACATCCTGCTGCTGCAGACCGAGGAGCTGGCGGTCATCGACAACCTCTCGGGCCGGCTGTACCTGATCGTCTGGGCCGATCCGTCGCAGCCCGAGGCCTACTTCAAGGGCAAGAAGCGCCTGGCCGAGCTGAGCGACAAGCTGCGCTACAGCGTCACCGCGCCGCAGGTGAAACGCGGCGCCAGCCACGCGGTGGAGCGCGAGTTCGCCAAGGCCGACTTCGAGCGCGCGGTGCTCAAGGCCAAGGAGTACATCGCCGCCGGCGACTGCATGCAGATCGTCATCGGCCAGCGTCTGAAGAAGCGCTACACCGAGAGCCCGCTGTCGCTGTACCGCGCGCTGCGCTCGCTGAACCCCAGCCCCTACATGTACTACTACGACATGGGCGACTTCCAGATTGTCGGCGCCAGCCCCGAGATCCTGGTGCGGCAGGAAGCGCGGCCCGAAGGCCAGGTGGTCACCATCCGCCCGATCGCCGGCACCCGCCCGCGCGGCGCCACGCCCGAGCAGGACCGCCAGCTCGAGGCCGACCTGCTGGCCGACATGAAGGAGCGCGCCGAGCATGTGATGCTGATCGACCTGGCACGCAACGACGTGGGCCGCATCGCCCAGACCGGCAGCGTCAAGGTCACCGAGGCCTTCGGCATCGAGCGCTACTCGCATGTGATGCACATCGTCAGCAACGTCGAAGGCCTGCTGCAGCCGGGCCTGAGCGCGCTGGATGTGCTCAAGGCCAGTTTCCCGGCCGGCACGCTCAGCGGCGCGCCGAAGATCCATGCGATGGAGATCATCGACGAGCTGGAAATCTCCCAGCGCGGCATCTACGGCGGCGCCTGCGGCTACCTCAGCTTTGCCGGCGACATGGACGTGGCCATCGCCATCCGCACCGGCATCGTCAAGGACAACACGCTCTACGTGCAGGCAGGTGCCGGCGTGGTGGCCGACTCGGTGCCCGAGCTGGAGTGGAAGGAAACCGAGGCCAAGGCGCGCGCGGTGATCCGCGCGGCGGAGCTGGTCGAAGAAGGCTTCTGATCGACAGGCGGGGTGGCGCGCTCAGCGCCACCACCAGGCCCGGGCATGGGCCAGGCCGGCCGCACCCAGGCAGGCGGCCACCACCCACGGCGCCGCGCCCGCCATGTGCAGCCGCCAGGCCAGCACCAGACCGGCGCCGGCCAGCACCGAGCGCAGCCGCTGCGGCTGCGCAGGGCGGCGGTACAACAGCAGCCACAGCGCCTCGGCGGCCATCAGCGCCAGGATGGCGTTCAGCAGCCAGGGCAGCCAGAGCGTGGGCAGGGCAGGCATCACGGACCGAACGGCGGGTTCAGGTCCACCACCGCGCGGTTGAGCACCGCAGCGAAGGTCACCCAGGCCAGGTAGGGCAGCAGGAACAGCGCCGCCCGGCGCGAGCGTGGCCAGCTGATCACCACCAGCAGCGCGATCGAAGCCCACAACAGCCCCACCTCGGCCAGCGCCCAGTCGGGCCGGCGCAGGCGGAAGAACAGCAGGCTCCACCCCACGTTCAGGCAGGCGTTCAGGCTCCAGGCCAGCAGCAGGTTCAGGCGCTGCGCGCGCGTGTGGCTGGCCTGCCAGGCCTCGGCGGCCGACAGCGCACACAGCGCGTAGATCAGCGTCCAGACCGGACCGAACCAGGCGTCGGGCGGCTGCCAGGGGGGGCGCTGCAGGCTGGCGTACCAGGGGCCGATGTCGGTGGACAGCCCACCCAGCGCGGCCACGGCCAGCGCGGCGGCGGCGGCGGCCAGCCGCGCGCGGGTGACAGGACTCATACGCGCGCCAGACCCAGCAGGTGCGCCACGTCCTTGGCAAAGATGCGCAGGTGGGCCATCGGCTTGGCGCGCACCAGGCGCTTGTTCATGTAGGCGTCGAAGGTGAGCTGCTGCACGTCGCGGTCGCGGCAGATGCTGACGAAGCGCTCGCGCAGGCGGTCGTTGCGGTACCAGAACCACTGCATCGCACCCAGCACCCAGAACACGCGGCCGTGCTCGCGCATGAAGCGCGCGCGGGCCTGGCGCAGATCGCGCACGTCGCCACTGGCCAGGAAGGCCAGGGCCGCCTCGGCCGCCAGGCGGCCGCCCAGCATCGCGTAGTAGATGCCCTCGCCCGAGGCCGGCGCCACCACGCCGGCGGCATCGCCGGCCAGCAGCACGTCCTGGCCATCGTCCCAGCGCGGCAGCGGCTTGAGCGGCAGCGGCGCGCCCTCGCGGCGCAGCGTGGTGGCCGCGGCCAGGCCGCTGGCCTCGCGCAGCCGGCCCACGGCGCCGCGCAGCGAGAAGCCCTGCTCGGCGCTGCCGGTGCCCACGCTCATCGTGCGGCCGTGCGGGAAGATCCAGGCGTAGAAGTCGGGCGACAGGCTGCCGCGGTAGATCACGTCACAGCGCTCGGGGTCGACGCCCGGCGGCGTGTCGATGATCTCGTGGTACGCGAAGACGAAGCGGCCACGGTCCCAGCCCGGCACCGTGCCGCGTGCCACCGCCGAGTTGGCGCCGTCGGCGCCGATCACGCAGCGGGTGCGAAAACGCAGGTCGGTGCCGTCGGCCCGGCGGGCATGGACCACGCGCACGCCGTCGGTGTCGCGGCCCAGGCTCTCGAAGCGGGCGGTGCAGCGCTCGGCGCCCGCGGCCTCGGCGCGCTGGCGCAGCCATTCGTCGAAGTGCTCGCGGTCGACCAGGCCCACATAGCCGTTCTCGATCGGGATGTCGACGTGCTTGTCCGAGGGCGCCACCATGCGCGCGCAGCGCGCCTTGGCCACCAGCAGCGATTCAGGGATGTCGAAGTCGCGCATCAGGCGCGGCGGGATCGCACCGCCACAGGGCTTGATGCGCCCGGCGCGGTCGATCAGCAGCACGCGCTTACCGGCGCGGGCGGCCTCGTGCGCCGCGGTGGCGCCGGCCGGGCCGCCGCCCACCACGACCAGGTCCAGCGGGCGGGCGTTGACGTTCATGGCGGCGTTCATCGGGGCACCTGCAGGGTGGTCGGGCCGGTCAGCGCACCGGGGCCGGACGCCGGTCTGGCGCGGCGCCGTCCGGCGGCGATGCCGGCGGCGGCCACGAACATCGCCGCCTCCAGCGCGAAGACACTGGCGTAGGCGGTGTCCGGCAGGCCGAAGGCCCAGCGCGCCAAGTCGCTGGCGCCGGTGCCGACCAGACCGCCCAGCCCGAAGGCAATGCCCTGTGCGGCGCCGAACAGGCCCATGCGCACGCCCTCGCGGCCGCCGCCCTGGGCGCCTGCCAGGTGCATCATCGAGCCGATCGCGGCGATCGAGAACGCGCCATTGGCCGCCCCCAGCAGCCACACATTCAGGCGGAACGGCCACTCGGGACCGACCAGCGCCGCCATCACCAGGCCGGCCATCGCCAGCGCCGAGGCGATGCAGCCGCCCACCGTCCAGCCACGCAGCGTGCCCAGGCGCAGGCCACGCCATTCGCGCCCTGCGGCGGCGGCGGCCAGCATGCCCACCAGCACGCCGCCGTGCTGCAGCCCGGACAGGCTGGTGGTCTGGCCCGGCGTGTAGCCCAGCACCTGGCCGGCGAAGGGCTCCAGCACCAGGTCCTGCGCCGCGTAGGCCAGCATCGACAGGAAGACGAAGACCGAGAAGCGGCGCGCGTCCTCGTCGGCCCAGACCTCGCGCAGCGCGGTGCGGAAGGCCTGGGCGTCGGGCCGGGCCTCGTCGGGTTCGGCGCGGGTCGCGGCGTGGCCCTCCAGGCCCCACAGCGCCAGCACCGTCACCAGCACTGCGATCAGCGCCACGCCGCTGGTCACCTGCACCAGGCGGGCGGGGCTGTAGGGGTCGAGCAGCTTGCCGGTGACACCGGCGGTGACGGCAAAGCCCACGATCATCATCAGCCACACCACGGTGGCCGCGCCGGCGCGGCGGTCGGGCGCCACGCGCTTGGCCAGCAGCGTCAGCAAGGCGGTGCCGCAGGCGCTGACGCCCAGGCCGATCAGCACGAAGCCCAGCGCCGCCAGCGCAGCCCCCGGGCCGGGCTCGCTGCCCATCCAGGCGGTGGCCAGCGCCGCCAGCACGCCGCCACCGGCCAGCACCGCCATGCCGCCGATGATCCAGGGCGTGCGGCGGCCGCCCACGTCGCTGCCATGGCCCATGCGCGGACGCGTGATCTGCACCGCGTGGTGCAGCGCCACCAGCAGGCCGGGCAGCAGCGCGGGCAGTGCCAGCTCGACCACCATCACCCGGTTCAGGGTGGAGGTGGTCAGCACCACGATCGCGCCCAGCGCGGCCTGCACCAGGCCGAGCCGGGCCACCTGGGGCCAGCCGAAGAAGGAGGTCATCGCAGCAGTCCTTTCATGGGCGCCGGGGAGCGGCGCCTCAGCCGGCGGCCAGGCTGCGCAGCGCCAGCGCGCTGACCAGCATGCCCAGCACGAACAGCGGCACACCGAAGCCGCTGTACCAGGTGGCCTGGGCGCGGGGATTGGCCAGGAAGCGCCGCATCATCTGCGCCTGCACCACGATCAGGCCGCTCACCACCGCGGCGTGCCAGGGCGCCTGCCACAGCAGCAGCAGGGTCACGACCACGGCCTGGGGCAGCAGCATCGTCAGGCAGGCGGCGCGCGCGGCGCCGCGCACGCCCAGGCGCACCGGCAGCGAGCCGATGCCGGTGGCGCGGTCGCCTTCGATCGACTTGAAGTCGTTGAGCGTCATGATGCCGTGCGCGCCCAGGCTGTAGAGCAGGGCCAGCGCCACCGAGCGCTCCTGCGGCATCGTGCCCCAGGCCATCACCGCGGCGCCGGTGACCCAGGCCAGGCCTTCGTAGGACAGCGCGCAGGCCGCGTTGCCCCACCAGCCATTGCGCTTCAGGCGCAGCGGCGGCGCGCTGTAGGCCCAGGCCAGCAGCAGGCCCAGCACCGCGGCGCCAAAGCCCCAGCCGCCCAGCGGCACCGCGGCCAGCAGCGACAGCAGCGTCCAGATCAGCGCCACATACAGACCCCAGCGACCCGGCATGCGGCCCGAGGGAATGGGGCGTTGCGGTTCATTGATGGCGTCGACCTCGCGGTCGAACCAGTCGTTGACCGCCTGGCTGGTGGCGCAGACCAGCGGCCCGGCCAGCAGCACCCCCAGCACCACCAATCCCCAGCGGCCGTCCAGCGGCAGGCCGGAGGCCACCACGCCGCAGCCGAAGGCCCACATCGGCGGAAACCAGGTGATCGGCTTGAGCAGCTCGGCCACGGTGGCCAGGGAGGGGCGGCTGGCAGCAGACATGACCGCATTCTTTGGTTGACACGTGATGGTGTCAAGAGTAATTTACAGGGTGCGGACCCATCCCGGGTCAATCGCCGGGTCACCATGAACCACCCTGTCTCCCTGCGCCTGTCGCGTGCCCTGCCAGCCCGCCGACCACCGGTCATGCGTGCGGCAGTGGCGCGCGCGACCACACCCGCGGCCACGGGGTCGATGGTGTGGTGGGAGCGGCTGCTGCCATGGGTGCCCTCGGGCGGTACCGCGCCGCGGCCGCCGGGCTCGTTCTACGGCTGAGCTGTGCTGAACAGGCGCGGCTGCCACGCCTGGGCGCGGCGCGCGGTGGTCAGCCGCAGGTGAGTGTCAACGCGCCGCGTGGTCGGCGCTGCCCTCGGCCATGCCGTAGCGGCGCAGCTTCACATACAGGCTCTGGCGCGACAGGCCCAGCATCTCGGCGGCCGAAGCCCGGTTGCCCTGGGTCAGCTGCAGCGCGGCTTCAATGCACAGCTGCTCGATCAGGTCGGTGGACTCGCGCACCAGGTCGCGCAGCGGCATGCGCCCGACCAGCTGGGTGAGCTGCTCGACCGAGCGCGGCATGCCCTTGGTGCTGGTGTCTTCCTGACCCAGCCGGCGGCCGACGTGGCGGATGTTGAAGGCCACGCAGGGGGGCTCGGCCTCGGGTGCGGCGACGGCGGAGATCTCGACATCGGCCTCCACGCCCAGCTCGCCGTGCACCACGGTGTTGAACAGGCGCAGCGTGCCCTGCTGGCGCAGCGCGGCCAGCATCACGTTGAGGTCGACACCCGGGCGGCCCAGCCAGCGCTCGATCGATTCGCCGATCAGGTGCTCCTCGCGGGTCATCTGGGCCAGCTCGACGAAGGCCTTGTTGGCCATCAGCACCCGGCCATCGGGCGAGGTGACGACGAAGCCGTCGGGCAGTCCCTGAACCAGTTGCGACAGCCCCAGTTCGCGCGCGCCCTCGACGCCACCGGCCTGCAGCGGCCGCATGCGCACCAGGATCATCGTGCGCTCGTCCTGCGTGAACAGGCTGGCGCTGACCACCACGTCCAGACGGCGTGGTGTGGTGACGCGCAGCCGGTGCTCCTCGCTGCGGCCGCTGGAGCGCACGCGGTCGAGCAGCGCATCGAGCTCGCGCACGACGCGATCAGGCAGGCCGGTGCCCAGCGGCTGGCCGACCAGCCGGCGCGAGGACGGGCCCAGCAGCTCGATCGCCATCGGGTTGGCTTCCAGCACCCGCAGGTCGCTGGCGTCGACGATCAGGATGGCGTCGGTGGCCCGCTCGAACAGCAGACGGTAGCGCGCCTCGACATTGCGCAGGCGCAGGTAATCGCGCTCCACCGCATGCTGCGCATCAACCAGGCGCTGCTGCAGCTTGGCCAGGCTGCGCATGTCGCGGCCCAGCGCCAGCACGCGGCCCTGCTGGCCCACCGGCATCGCGCGGTACATGACCGGGAAATCGCCGCCCTGGCCCAGCGGATGGTTCACATGGCGCCACTGCGGGTTGCCGGTCTCGCTGAGCAGCGACTCGACCTTGGTGCGGCTCTCGGGGGTGACCACATCCACCCAGGGGCGGCCGACCCAGCCGCCTGGCACATCGCTGGGCAGGCCGTTGACACTGGTGGACACGTCCTCGACGACACCCTTCGGGTCGACGATCAGCGCGATGTCGGAGGCGGTCCAGATCAGCGACGCGGCATCGCCCGGCGCCAGCGCCTGCAGCGTGCGCTCAGGCTGGTCGAAGGTCTGTCCAACCGCTGCGAGGTGCCTGGTGGCCTTGCCGGCGCGTGTCAACGGGCGTCGTGTGCTCACCGGTTCGTGTCCCGCGCGGTCATCAGGGCGTCGGCTACTAGAAGGGCTTGTCGGGCATCGGTGGCACCGGCGTCTGCACCCAGCGCCTGTGCCAATTCGGGACGGGATAATACCAGCGGCCCACCCAGCAGAACGATCAGCGGGTAACGGGCCTCCTGGCGCAGGCGGGCGATCAGGGACTTCAGCGGGTCGGTCTGGCGGTCACTGCCGATCGAGAAGCCGATCACGTCGAAGCGGTGGCTGCGCGCCAGGGCCAGCAGGCCGGCCTCGGCCTTGGGCTCGTCGGCGCAGACCTCCCAGCCCGAGGCGCGGAAGAAATCGCGCACCATCGACAGGCCCAGCGTGTGCTGCTCGCCCGGGGCGGGCGCGAACAGCGCACTGCGCGGCAGACGCGTGGCCTGCACGGTCGGCGGCAGGCGCTCGGCGATGCTGCGCAGCAGGCCCTGCAGCCGGCCCAGGCCGATCGTGACCTGGGTGAAGTCGCACAGATCGGCCGACCACAGCTCGCCCAGCCGCCGCGCGGCCGGGGCCAGCAGGTCCAGGCACAGCGTGGGCGCGGGCACGCCATGGTCCTGCAGGTAGATCACGTGCTGCATGGCCTGCTCGTAGCCCTGCAGCACGTGCTCGGTGAAGCGCTCGACCTCGTGGCTGTCCAGGCTGAAGCCGGCGCCCGAGGCCGAGGTCGAGGCCTGCGAATCGTGCTGCCGATGCAGCAGCATCAGGCGCGGAATGATCTGGTGTTCGACGGTGTCGAGCAGGGCGGCCGAATGGGCGCACAGCAGATCGTCGGCCCGGACGCCATGGCAGGTGTCTTCACCCGCTGGCAGCCGTGTGGGGGGCGGCGCGTGACCCCGGTTCCATGAACCCATGCACATCTCCTCAACGCTGATGCTCGGCACAGCGACCCAGGTGCATTGTCGGGCTCTGTCGGTAGACCATCCCCCTAGATCAGAAGTCCCGGGGAGGGAGGGGCCGCGGGCCCCTGCGCTGCGTTGCACTGATTGCCGTCGTGTCGGTTCATATCAGGCGCCGACGCTCCAGCCGAGCTTGTACGCCGCCTGAGGGTGGATGTCAAAGCAGGCGTGACGACGCCCGCAGGGAGATCCAACCTTGGTCGCTACCGTAGCGTCAATTCAAATTAACGTCAATCATCATTGACACCGCTGCTGCGGCGATCTAGATTGGGCCGCCTGCCCCATTGCGGGTCCGATGCACCTTCCCCGCCCGCCGTGAGCCCCTCCCCCCTTCGTTCCCCTGCTGCCGCCCCGACAGGCGCCGCCCCGCTGTACACCCCCCAGGAGCGCCTGCGCCGCGACGCCTCGCCCTGGACGCTGGTGCAGGGCGTGCTCGCGCCGCTGCAGTTCGGGGTCTTCCTGGTGAGCCTGGCGCTGGTGTTGCGGTCACTCGACAGTGGTGCCCACCAATCGGCCGCGCTGATCTCGGTGGGCGTGAAGACCGCGGTGCTCTACCTGATCATGGTCACCGGCTCGATCTGGGAGAAGCAGGTCTTCGGCGTCTGGCTGTTCGCGCGCCCCTTCTTCTGGGAAGACGTGTTCAGCATGCTGGTGCTGGCACTGCACACCGCCTACCTGCTGGCCTGGTCGCAGGGCTGGCTGGACACGCGGGCGCTGCTGCTGCTGGCGCTGGCGGCCTATGCCAGCTACCTGGTCAATGCCGGCCAGTTCGTCTGGAAGCTACGCATGGCCCGCCTGCAGGCGCCGCCCGCGCTGGCTGTGGCGAAGGGGCTGTGATGAATGGTCCCGCCCCGGTGTTCCAGTTGCTGCCCGAGTCGGTGCTGCGCGAGCGCGGCCAGCGCGAGGTCTTCTGCGGTCTGACCGGCATCGTCTGGCTGCACCGCAAGATGCAGGACGCGTTCTTCCTGGTGGTGGGCTCGCGCACCTGTGCGCACCTGCTGCAGTCGGCGGCCGGGGTGATGATCTTCGCCGAGCCGCGCTTCGGCACCGCCATCCTCGATGAGCGCGACCTGGCCGGCCTGGCCGATGCGCACGACGAGATCGACCGCGTGGTGGCCGATCTGCTGGCGCGCCGCCCCGACATCCGCACGCTGTTCCTGGTGGGCTCCTGCCCGTCCGAGGTCATCAAGCTCGACCTGGCGCGCGCCGCCGAGCGGCTCAACGGCCGCGTCGCGCCCGGTGTGCGGGTGCTGAACTACAGCGGCAGCGGCATCGAGACCACCTTCACCCAGGGCGAGGACGCCTGCCTGGCCGCCCTGGTGGCCGAACTGCCCGCCGCCGCGCCCGAGGCCCCGCCCTCGCTGCTGGTGGCCGGCGCGCTGCCCGACGTGGTCGAGGACCAGCTGAGCCGCCTGCTCAGTGCCATCGGCATTCCCGCCGTGCACTTCCTGCCGGCACGCCGCCGTGGCGAGCTGCCGGCGGTCGGCCCGTCGACCCGTCTGCTGCTGGCCCAGCCTTTCCTGGCCGACACCGCCCGCGCGCTGGCCGCACGCGGCGCGCGTCACCTGCCGGCGGCCTTCCCCTTCGGCATCGAGGGCACCACCGCCTGGCTCGAAGCCGCGGCGGCGGCCTTCGGCATCGGCCCCGAGGTGGTCGAGCGCGTCACCCGCCCGGCGCGCGAGCGGGCCCAGGCCGCGCTGGCGCGCCACCGCCCGCTGCTGGCCGGCAAGCGCGTCTTCTTCTTCCCCGACTCGCAGCTCGAGGTGCCGCTGGCGCGTTTCCTGAGTCGCGAGCTGGGCATGGACCTGGTCGAGGTGGGCACGCCCTACCTGCACCGCCAGCACCTGGCGCCCGAGCTGGCCTGGCTGCCCGCGGGCACCCAGTTGTCGGAGGGCCAGGACGTCGACCGCCAGCTGGACCGCTGCCGCGCCGCGCAGCCCGACCTGGTGGTCTGCGGCCTGGGCCTGGCCAATCCGCTGGAGGCCGAGGGCCTGACCACCAAGTGGTCGATCGAGCTGGTCTTCACCCCGGTGCACGGCTACGAGCAGGCGGGCGACCTGGCCGGCCTGTTCGCCCGCCCCCTGGACCGCCGCCAACGGCTGGCCGCCTGACGAGGACACCACGATGCAACTGACGCTCTGGACCTACGAAGGACCGCCGCATGTGGGCGCGATGCGCGTGGCCACCGCGATGCGCGACGTCCACTACGTGCTGCACGCCCCGCAGGGCGACACCTACGCCGACCTGCTGTTCACGATGATCGAGCGCCGCGACCAGCGCCCGCCGGTCACCTACACCACCTTCCAGGCGCGCGACCTGGGCGCCGACACCGCCGAGCTGTTCAAGACCGCGGTGCGCGACGCCGTGGCGCGCCACCAGCCCGCCGCGCTGCTGGTGGGCGCGTCCTGCACCGCCGAGCTGATCCAGGACGACCCCGGTGGCCTGGCCTCCACGCTGCAGCTGCCGCTGCCGGTGATCCCGCTGGAGCTGCCCGCCTACCAGCGCAAGGAGAACTGGGGCGCTGCCGAGACCCTGTACCGCCTGGTGCGCGGCCTGGCCGGCCTGCCACCCGCGTCCTACGCGCGCCCGCCGCGTCCGGCCGACCGCGCGCCGCGCGCCAACATCCTGGGCCCGATGGCGCTGGGCTTTCGCCACCGCGACGACCTGCGCGAGGTGCGCGAGCTGCTGGCGCTGCTGGGCATCGAGGTGAACGTGGTGGCCCCGCTGGATGCCCACGCCGCCGACCTGGCGCGCATCCCCGAGGCCGACTTCAATGTCGTCATGTACCCCGAGCTGGCCGGCACGCTGGCCGACTGGCTGGCACGCCAGTGGCAGCAGCCGCGCACCCGTCAGGTGCCGATCGGCCTGGGCGCCACCGCCGACTTCATCGCCGAGCTGGCCACGCTGGCCGGCGTCGACCCGGCCCCCGCGCTGCAACGCATTGATGCACGGGCGCGCTGGTTCGCCCGCTCGGTCGACAGCACCTACCTCACCGGCAAGCGCGTCTTCATCTTCGGCGACGCCTGCCACGCGGTGGCCGCCGCGCGGATGGCGGCGCGCGAGATCGGCTTCACCGTCGCCGGCCTGGGCACCTACAGCCGCGAGCAGGCGCGCGACCTGCGCGAGGCCGCGGCGCTCTACGGCGTCGAGCCCCTGATCACCGACGACTACCTCGAGGTGGAACGCCACATCGCCGCGCTGCAGCCTGACCTGGTGCTGGGCACGCAGATGGAGCGCCACATCGCCAAGCGCCTGGGCCTGCCCTGCGCCGTGATCTCGGCGCCGGTGCATGTGCAGGACTTCCCCGCCCGCCACGCGCCGCAGATGGGCCTGGAAGGCGCCAACGTGATGTTCGACGCCTGGGTGCTGCCGCTGATGATGGGCCTGGAAGAGCACCTGCTGGCGATGTTCCGCGACGACTTCGAGTTCTCGCCGCAGGCCGCGCCCTCCCACCTGGGGGCCAGCGCACCGACGCCGCTGCCCGCGCCGCTGGCGGCCCCGGCCCCGGCCTCCAACGAGCCGAGCTGGGCGGTGGAGGCCGAGCGCGAGCTGCACAAGATCCCCTTCTTCGTGCGCGGCAAGGCGCGCCGCAACACCGAGCGCTTCGCGCGCGACCGTGGCGTGGCCCTGATCACTGTCGAGACCCTCTACGATGCCAAGGCCCACTTCAGCGCCTGAGTCCCGCACCGCGGGCCCGGCCCCGGTGCCACTGCGCGTGGTGCTGGTGACGATGGACAGCCACATCGCCAGCGCCGCCGAGCGCGCCGCCCGCGAACTCGCGCGCGCCCTGCCCGGCCTGCGGCTGGCGGTGCACGCGGCCTCGGAGTGGGCCGACAAGCCTGCCGCGCTGGCGCGCTGCCACGAGGACATCGCCCAGGGCGACATCGTCATCGTGACGATGCTGTTCATGGAAGACCACTTCCTGCCGGTGCTCGACGCGCTGCGTGCGCGCCGCGCGCAGTGCGACGCCATGGTCTGCGCCATGTCGGCCGCCGAGGTGATGAAGCTCACCCGCATGGGGCGCCTGAGCATGGACGGCCAGGCCACCGGCATCACCGCGCTGCTCAAGAAGCTGCGCCACCGCCTGTCCGGCAAGGGTGAAAGCGAGGGCTCGACCCAGCCCAGCGCCGGCGCCCAGCAGATGGCGATGCTGCGCCGGCTGCCGCAGATCCTGCGCTTCATCCCCGGCACCGCCCAGGACCTGCGTGCCTACTTCCTGGTGCTGCAGTACTGGCTGGCCGGCTCGCAGGACAATGTGGCCAGCCTGGTCAAGCTGCTGGTGCAGCGCTACGCCAGCGGCCCGCGCGAGGCCTACCGCGCCCGCGCCAAGCCCGACGCCCCGGTCGAGTACCCCGAGGTCGGCCTCTACCACCCGCGCATGCAGCCCGCGCTGGCCGACCAGGCCAGCGCGCTGCCGGCACCGTCGGCGCCGCAGGGCACGGTGGGCCTGCTGCTGCTGCGCAGCTACCTGCTGGCCGGCAACACCGCCCATTACGACGGCGTGATCAGCGCGCTGGAAGCCCGCGGCCTGCGCGTGCTGCCGGCCTTCGCCACCGGGCTGGACGCGCGCCCGGCGGTGGAGAAGTTCTTCCTGGCCGACGGCCGGCCCTGTGTCGACAGCGTGGTCTCGCTGACCGGTTTCTCGCTGGTGGGCGGCCCGGCCTACAACGACGCCCGCGCCGCCGAGGACCTGCTGGCCCGGCTGGACGTGCCCTACCTGTCGGTGATGCCGGTCGAGTTCCAGACGCTGGAGCAGTGGGGCGGCTCCGAGCGGGGCCTGTTGCCGGTCGAAGCCACGATGATGGTGGCCCTGCCCGAGCTCGACGGCGCCACCGGCGCGATGGTCTACGGCGGCCGCAGCGACAGCGCCGGCCACGCCTGCCATGGCTGCG
This sequence comes from Ideonella alba, assembly GCF_018069845.1. NCBI lineage: Bacteria > Pseudomonadati > Pseudomonadota > Betaproteobacteria > Burkholderiales > Sphaerotilaceae > Ideonella > Ideonella alba. The sequence continues at coordinate 393,511 of NZ_JAGQDD010000003.1, read as the reverse complement.
CGCGCGGATGCACCTTCCGCGCCGCCGCCGACGCGCACGACATGCAGACCTGCCCCGAGCGGGCCGACATGCTGGCCGCCCGCGTGGCCCGGCTGGTGGCGCTGCGCCGCAGCCAGCGTGCCCAGCGCCGCGTGGCCTGCGTGCTGTTCAACTTCCCGCCCAATGCCGGCAACACCGGCACCGCGGCCTTCCTGTCGGTGTTTGAGAGCCTGCACAACCTGCTGCTGTCGCTGCAGCAGCAGGGCTACACGGTGGAGGTGCCGCCCACACCGGATGCGCTGCGCGAGCGCATCATCTTCGGCAATGCCGAACGCCTGGGCGCCTCGGCCAATGTGCATGCCCGCATCCCCACCGACGACCACGTGCGCCAGCAGCCCTGGCTGGCCGAGATCGAATCGCAATGGGGTCCGGCCCCGGGCCGCATCCAGAGCGATGGCAGCAGCATCCACGTGCTCGGCGAGCGCTTCGGCAACGTCTTCGTCGGCATCCAGCCCGGCATGGGCTACGAGGGCGACCCGATGCGCCTGCTCTTCGAGCACGGCTTCGCCCCCACCCATGCGTTTGCCGCTTTCTACCGCTGGCTGCGCGAGGACTTCCGCGCCGACGCGGTGCTGCACTTCGGCACCCATGGCGCGCTGGAGTTCATGCCCGGCAAGCAGGCCGGCCTGTCCGGCGCCTGCTGGCCCGACCGGCTGATCGGCGAGCTGCCCAACTTCTACCTCTACGCCTCGAACAACCCGTCCGAGGGCACGATCGCCAAGCGCCGCGCCGCCGCCACGCTGATCAGCTACCTGACGCCGCCGGTCTCGCAGGCCGGGCTGTACCGCGAGCTGGGCGACCTGAAGGTCTCGCTGCAGCGCTGGCGCGCGCTGGACCCGTCGGCCGATGCCGAACGCGCCGCGCTGGCCGCGCTGGTGCAGGCCCAGGCCCAGGCACTGGAGATGGCCCAGGCGCAACCCGACTGGGCCGACCTGAACGCGCCGGCCCAGGCCGCGCAGGCCGACCGCCTGTGGCGCCTGCTGCTCGAGACCGAGACCACGCTGATCCCCCACGGCCTGCACGTGGTGGGCCGCGCGCCCTCGCCCAGCGAACGGCTGGACTTCCTGCAGGCGATGAGCGCCGCCTCGGCCGCTGGGGGTGGCCAGGAAGCGCTGCCGCGCGAGGTGCTGCAGGCCGTGGTCGACGGCCGCAGCCCGGCGCAGGCCTTGGCCGATGCCGGTCTGCCGGCCGACGATGCGCGCCGCGAACGACTGGAAGAACTCGCCCGCGCCGAGCGCCTGCTGGCCCAGGACCACGAGATCGGCGCGCTGCTGCACGCGCTGGACGGCGGCTATGTGCGCCCGGCGCCCGGCAGCGACGTGGTCCACGACCCGTCGGTGCTGCCCACCGGCCGCAACCTGCACGGCTTCGACCCCTTCCGCCTGCCCAGTACCTTCGCGGTGATCGACGGCGCGCGCCAGGCCGATCGCCTGCTGGCGCGCCACCAGGCCGACGGCCACCCGCTGCCCGAGACGGTGGCCCTGGTGCTGTGGGGCACCGACAACCTGAAGACCGAAGGCGCCCCGATCGCCCAGGCGCTGGCCCTGCTGGGCGCCAGGCCGCGTTTCGACGGCTACGGCCGCCTGGCCGGTGCCGAGCTGCGCCCGCTGGCCGAGCTGGGCCGCCCGCGCATCGACGTGGTGGTCACGCTCTCGGGCATCTTCCGCGACCTGCTGCCGCTGCAGATCAAGCTGCTGGCCGAGGCCGCCTTCCTGGCCGCCAGCGCCGACGAGCCGCCCGAGCAGAACTTCGTGCGGCGCCACGCGCTGGCCTTCCAGCAGGCCCATGGCGGCTCGCTGGAGGACGCCGCGCTGCGGGTCTTCGGCAATGCCGAGGGCGCCTATGGCGCCAACGTCAACATGCTGATCGACAACAGCCGCTGGGACGGCGAGGACGAGCTGGCCGAGACCTACACCCGCCGCAAGGGCTTCGCCTACGGCCGCAGCGGCCGCCCCGCCAAGCACCCGGCGCTGCTGGGCAGTGTGCTGGCCGATGTCTCGCTCGCGTACCAGAACCTCGACTCGGTGGAGCTGGGCGTCACCACCATCGACACCTATTTCGACACCCTGGGCGGCATCAGCCGCGCCGTGGCGCGCGCCAAGCGCGAGGCCGGCCGCGCCGAGCCGGGCGACGCCACCGCGCCGGTCTACATCGGCGACGCCACGCGCGGCGAGGGCACGGTGCGCACCCTCAACGAGCAGGTGATGCTGGAGACCCGCACCCGCATGCTCAACCCCAAGTGGTACGAGGGCCTGCTGGCCCACGGCTACGAGGGCGTGCGCCAGATCGAGACCGCGATCACCAACACCATGGGCTGGTCGGCCACCACCGGCCAGGTCGCGCCCTGGGTCTACCAGCAGCTCACGCGCACCTTCATGCTCGACGAGGCCATGCGCGACCGCCTGGCCACCCTCAATCCCCACGCGTCGGCCAAGGTGGCCCAGCGTCTGCTGGAGGCGCACACGCGCCGCTACTGGACGCCCGACGCGGACATGCTGGCGGCGCTGCAGCGCGCCGGCGAAGAGCTGGAAGACCGGCTCGAAGGCATCTTCCCTGAAAGGGCCGCCGCATGAACGATATCTCCGTGCCCGTCCACCTGCTGCGCCGGGCCTCCGGCCGCGATGGCGAGGGCAGCGTGCAGGTCCACATGGACCCGCTGGCCGACCCCTCGCTGCAGATCGGCACCGCCAAGGTGTTTGCCGTCTATGGCAAGGGCGGCATCGGCAAGAGCACCACCAGCTCCAACCTCAGCGTGGCCTTCAGCAAGCTGGGCAAGCGGGTGCTGCAGATCGGCTGCGACCCCAAGCACGACTCCACCTTCACGCTGACCAAGAAGCTGATGCCCACCGTCATCGACGCGCTGGAATCGGTGAACTTCCACGCCGAGGAACTGCGCACCGAGGACTTCGTCTGGCAGGGCTACAACGGCGTGATGTGCGTCGAGGCCGGCGGACCGCCGGCCGGCACCGGCTGCGGCGGCTACGTGGTGGGCCAGACCGTCAAGCTGCTCAAGGAGCACCACCTGCTCGACGACACCGACGTGGTGATCTTCGATGTGCTGGGCGACGTGGTCTGCGGCGGCTTCGCCGCGCCGCTGCAGCACGCCGACCGCGCGGTGATCGTCACCGCCAACGACTTCGACTCGATCTTCGCGATGAACCGCATCGTGCAGGCGATCGGCGCCAAGGCCAAGAACTACAAGGTGCGCCTGGGCGGCGTGGTGGCCAACCGCTCCAACGCCACCGACCAGATCGACCGCTTCAACGCCCAGGCCGGGCTGAAGACGCTGGCCTGCTTCCCCGACCTGGATGCGATCCGCCGCAGCCGCCTGAAGAAGGCCACGCTGTTCGAGATGGAGGACAGCCCCGAGGTGCGCGCGGTGCAGGACGAGTACCTGAAGCTCGCCGCCCGCCTGTTCGCCGGTGGCGAGCCCTTCCAGGCGGTGCCGCTGAAGGACCGCGACCTGTTCGACCTGCTGGGCTACGACTGAACGCCATGGACATGCCCACCCGATTCCCCGTGGCCGAGCGGCCAGCGGCCTACGCCCACCGGCGCGGCCAGATCGAGACCTACTTCGACCGCACCGCGGTGCAGGCCTGGGCGCGGCTCACATCGGACGCCCCCGTGGGCCGCATCCGCGCCACGGTGCGCGCCGGCCGCGGCCGCATGCGCGCGCGGCTGCTCGACTGGCTGCCGGCCGACCTGCGCGGTCAGCGCCTGCTGGATGCCGGCTGCGGCACCGGTGCCCTGGCCGTGGAGGCCGCGCGCCGCGGCGCCGAGGTGGTGGCGATCGATCTGTCACCCACGCTGATGGCGCTGGCGCAGGAACGCCTGCCGGCCGACCTGGGCGCAGGCCGCATCACCTTCCTGGCCGGCGACATGCTGGACCCGGCGCTGGGCCACTTCGACCACGTGGTGGCGATGGACTCGCTGATCCACTACGAGACCGTCGACGCGGTGCAGGCGCTGGCCGCGCTGGCCGAGCGCACGCGCGCGTCGATGCTGTTCACCTTTGCGCCGCGCACGCCCGCGCTGGCGGCGATGCATGCGGTGGGCCGTTTCTTCCCGCGCAGCGACCGCGCGCCGGCCATCGTGCCGGTGGCCGAGCACGACCTGCACCAGCGCCTGCAGCAGCGCCTGGGTGGCCAGGGCTGGGCCTGCGCCGGCACCGAGCGCGTGGCCTCGGGCTTCTACACCTCGCAGGCCATGGCCTGGAGGCGCGGATGAACGGCCGCGCGCAGCAGAAGGTCCTGGCGCTGTGGCGCCAGGTCGGGCTGCGCTTTCTGCCCTTTGCCGACGCCGCCACGCCCGAGCTGCCGCTGGGGCGCCTGCTGCGCCTGTCGCTGTTCCAGGTCTCGGTGGGCCTGGCGCTGGCGCTGCTCAACGGCACGCTCAACCGGGTGATGATTGTCGAGCTGGCGGTGCCGGCCTGGCTGGTCTCGCTGATGGTGGCGCTGCCCATCGTCTTCGCGCCGGTGCGGGCGCTGATCGGCCACCGCAGCGACCACCATGCGTCGGCGCTGGGCTGGCGCCGCGTGCCCTACATCTGGTTCGGCTCGCTGCTGCAGTTCGGCGGCCTGTCGATCATGCCCTTCGCCCTGCTGGTGCTCACCGGTGAAGGCACCGGCCCGGCCTGGGTGGGCCAGCTGGGCGCGGCGCTGGCCTTCCTGCTGGTGGGCGCCGGCCTGCACACCACGCAGACCGCCGGCCTGGCGCTGGCCACCGACCTGGCCGCGCCGGCGCAGCGCCCGCGCGTGGTGGCGCTGCTGTATGTGTCGCTGATGCTGGGCATCCTGGGCAGCGGCGTGGCGCTGGGTCTGCTGCTGCAGGACTTCAGCCCGCTGCGCCTGGTGCAGGTGGTGCAGGGCGCGGCGCTGCTGACGATGCTGCTCAACGGCGTGGCGCTGTGGAAGCAGGAGGCCCGCCAGCCGCGCCGCATCGCGGCCGAGCGGCCCGAGTTCCGCCGCGCCTGGTCCGCCTTCGCCGGCCGCGCGCCGGTGCGCCGCCTGCTGTGGGCAGTGGGCCTGGGCACCGCGGCCTTCAGCATGCAGGACATCCTGCTCGAACCCTATGGCGGCCAGGTGCTGCACCTGCCGGTGGCGCGCACCTCGCTGCTGAGCGCGCTCACCGCGGCCGGCGCGCTGGTGGCCTTTGCGCTGGCCGCGCGCGCGCTGCAGCAGGGCCGCGACGCGGTGCGCCTGGCGGCTGGCGGCGCGCTGGTCGGTGTCTGGGCCTTTGCCGCGGTGGTGTTTGCCGAGCCGCTGTCCTCGGTCGCACTGTTCGCCGCCGGCGCCGGCCTGATCGGCCTGGGCGGCGGCCTGTTCAGCGTGGCCATGCTCAGCGCGGTCATGGCGCTCGACGAATCGGGTGACGGCGCGGTGCCGCACGGCCTGGCGCTGGGCGCCTGGGGCGCGGTGCAGGCCACCGCCGCGGGCCTGGCCATTGCGCTGGGCGGCGCGGTGCGGGATGCGGTCTCGGCCCTGGCCGTGGCTGGCTGGCTGGGGCCGGCGCTGAGCAGCCCCGGCGTTGGATTCAGCGTGGTCTATCACCTCGAGATCGCGCTGCTGTTCGCCACCCTGGTGGCATTGGGACCGCTGGTGCGACGCCCGCGGCCCGGTTCCGGGGCACCGGTGGGCCGTTTCGGCCTGGCCGAGTTCCCCGGCTGACGATCACTGAAGGAGCAAGCCCATGTCTCATCTTGGCGCCATCACCCACAACATCGACATTGCCCAGGTCGTGCTGTACATGTTCTGGATCTTCTTTGCCGGGTTGATCTACTACCTCCACCGCGAGAACAAGCGCGAGGGCTACCCGCTGGAGTCCGACGGCCGTGGCGGCCGCGTGGTCATCCAGGGCTTCCCGGCGGTGCCGGCGCCCAAGACCTTCCTGCTGCGCGACGGCAGCACCCGCCAGGCGCCCGGTGCGAACTCGGCCCCGGAACCGCTGGTCGGTGGCGAGGCCACCTCGCGCGTGCCCGGCTCGCCGATCGTGCCCATCGGTGACCCGATGCGCGCAGGAGTCGGCCCCGGCGCCTTCGCCGCCGGCCGCCCCGACACGCCCGACCTGACCTGGGACGACCGCGGCCCGCGCCTGCAGCCGCTGCGCGTGGCCGCTGGCTTCGACATCGCCCACGGCGACCCCGACCCGCGCGGCATGCCGGTGCTGGGCGCTGACGGTGCCCAGGGCGGCACCGTGGTGGACGCCTGGGTTGACCGCAGCGAGGTGCTGCTGCGCTACCTGGAAGTGGAAGTGGCCGGTGGCCGCCGCGTGCTGCTGCCGATGACGCTGGCCAAGGTGGGCGAGCGCTCGGTCAAGGTGCAGTCGATCCTGGGCCACCAGTTCGTGGGCGTGCCCGGCACCAGGCTGCCTGACCAGGTCACGCTGCTCGAGGAAGAGCGCATCGGTGCCTACTACGGCGCCGGCACGCTGTATGCCGAGCCCTCGCGCCAGGAGCCGCTGCTGTGAACCCCGGCCGCGTCCGCGAGCACCACAGCGAGCCGCAGCCCGGTCTGCCCGAGCGGCTGCCGGCGGGCGAGCGCCTGCTGTGGCAAGGCGCGCCGGACGCCCGTGTGCTGGCCCGGCGCGGCTTTCACCTGGGCGGCTTCGCGCTGTACTTCGCGGCGCTGCTGGCCTGGCGGACCTGGAACCTGGTGTCCGACGGCGCCGGTGCACCGGCCCTGCTGGTGGGCACCGCGCCGCTGCTGGGCCTGGCCGTGCTGGCGCTGGGCTTCATCGCCGTGCTGGCCTGGCTGGTCGAGCGCACCACGCTCTACACGCTGACCGACCGCCGACTGGTGCTGCGCATCGGCATCGTGCTGACGGTGAGCTTCAACCTGCCGCTCACACGCATCGAGGCCGCCGAGCTGCGCCGCCACCCCGATGGCAGCGGCGATCTGTCGCTGCGCCTGCTGGGCGATGACCGCATCGGCGTGATGCACCTGTGGCCGCACTGCCGCCCCTGGCGCTTCGCCCGCGCCGAGCCGATGCTGCGTGCGCTGCCCGACGTCGACCGCGTCGCCGCGCTGCTGGGCACCGCCCTGAGTGCGTCCCTGCAACCCGATCAGCGCGCCACCAGCGCCGCGCCGACCACCACCGAGCCCGCGGCCCTGCCTGGCCACCTGCCGCACGCCGCCTGAGACCGCCATGCACAGCGCCGCCCCACCCCTTGAGCACGACGACCATGTCGAGGTCCCCCGCGGCGCGCTGCGCGCCATCGCCGCCCTGATCCTGGCCACGCTGCTGGCCGTGGCCTGGGTGCAGCTCAGCGGCGGTGCGCCGTCCAGCGCCAGCACCGCACCGGTGGTGGTCGAGCGCTGGCTGCAGTTCAGCGACCTGCCGGACGGCCGCATCGAGGTGCGCGAGGACGGCCACCCGCTGGCCACGCTGTCGGCCGGCGCCCACGGCTTCCTGCGCGGCGCGCTGCGTGCGCTGGCGCGCGAGCGCCGCGTGGCCGGCCTGGCGGCGCAGGTGCCCCTGGCGGCCAGCACGCCGACCCCCGCCTTCCGCCTGCGCGCCCATGCCGACGGCCGCCTCAGCCTGGACGACCCGGCCACCGGCGTGCGCATCGACCTGGAATCCTTCGGCCCGACCAACACCGCCGACTTCGCCCAGCTGCTGCACCTGCCGGCCCTGGCGCCGTCGCGCTGAGCCCCTTCACCCTGCCTTTCTCCGGAGCGCGTCATGGACATCGCCGACACCGCCCTCACCCCGCTGCAGAACCCCGACGACGCGATCGCCCGCGCCCGTCGCCAGACGCTGCTGACCCCGCGCTTCTACACCACCGACTTCAAGGCCTTCGACCGGCTGGACCTGTCCTCGGTGAAGGCCGAATGGGATGCGGTGATGGCCGAGTACGAGGGCGACAACAACCACGACCACTTCCAGCGCGACGAGGCCTTCGCGCAGGAGATCCGCGAGCTGCCGCCGGCGCTGCACCAGGAGTTCCTGGACTTCCTGGTCAGCTCGCTCACGTCCGAGTTCAGTGGCTGCGTGCTCTACAACGAGATCCGCCAGCAGATCGAGCACCCCGAGGTCAAGCAGCTGATGGCCTACATGGCGCGCGATGAATCGCGCCACGCCGGCTTCCTGAACAAGGCGCTGAAGGACTATGGCCTGGGGGTGGATCTGGGCGCGCTCAAGCGCACCAAGGCCTACACCTTCTTCAAGCCCAAGTACATCTTCTACGCGACCTACCTGTCGGAGAAGATCGGCTACGCGCGCTACATCACGATTTTCCGCCAGCTCGAGCGTCACCCCGAGCGGCGCTTCCACCCGATCTTCCGGTGGTTCGAACGCTGGTGCAACGACGAATTCCGCCACGGCGAGAGCTTCGCGCTGATCATGCGCGCCAACCCGGGCCTGCTGCAGGGCGGCAACCGCTGGTGGATCCGCTTCTTCCTGCTGGCGGTCTTCGCCACCATGTACGTGCGCGACCACACCCGCCCCGAGATGCACCAGGCCATGGGCCTGGACCCGTCGGCCTACGGCTTCGAGGTGTTCCGCATCACCAGCGAGATCTCGCGCCAGGTCTTCCCGCTGTCGCTGGACATTGACCACCCGGTCTTCCGCCGCGGCCTGGACGCGCTGTGCGAGTGGTCGCGCCGCATGGACGCCGCCAAGGCCCGCGGCGGCCTGATCGGCCGGCTGCAGCAGGCCTGGTGCGGTGCCGGCGCCGCGCTGTGCTTTGCCCGCCTGTACCTGCTGCCGGTGAAGAACCACGAGCTGCCGGCGCAGGTGCACATTGCACCGGCCTACTGAGCGCCGGGCCCGCCTGTGACCGAGATCGCGCTGGCCGTCGGCTTCACGCTGTTCCTGTGGTGGTTCAGCACCGGCGTCATCATCTACCTGGACGGCCTGCCCCAGCGCACCTTCGTCACCACGATGCGCTGGACCACCGCCGTGCTGGTGGCCGCGCTGTGGGGCCTGGTGCACACGCGCGACGATGTGTCGGTCAGCGGCGCCTACTGCGCCTTCACCTGCGCGCTGCTGGTGTGGGCCTGGCAGGAGGTGGCCTTTCTGCTGGGCATGGTCACCGGGCCGCGCCGCGAGGCCTGCCCGCCGCAGGCCACCGGCTGGCGTCGTGCCCACCTGGCGCTGCAGACCGTGCTGTACCACGAGTTCGCGCTGGTGGTGCTGGCCCTGACCGTGCTGGCCTGCGTGGGCCCGGGCAGCAACCGCGTGGGCGTGTGGACCTACGCGTTGCTGTGGGCCATGCGCCAGAGCGCCAAGCTCAACATCTTCCTGGGCGTGCGCAACCTGGGCGAGACCCTGCTGCCGCCGCACCTGGCCTACCTGTCGAGCTACTTCCGCCGCCGGGCGATGAACCCGCTGTTCCCGCTGTCCGCGCTGCTGATCGGGGCGGCCACCGTGTTCGCCTGGGGCCCGCTGCTCGACACCGGCATGCCGGCCACCGGCGAAGGGGTCGCTCGCGTGCTGCTGGGCACGCTGCTGGCCCTGGGCGTGCTGGAGCATGTGCTGCTGGTGCTGCCGCTGCCCACCGATGCGCTGTGGCGCTGGGGTCTGAGCTCGCACCGGGCCAAGGGCGCGGTGGCGGCGCCGCCGCGCTGAGGCGCGCGCCGCGCCTCAGCGGCGGTGCAGCGTCAGCGGCAGGCGTGTCAGGTCTTCCTCGCGCGACGAGGGACCGACCTGCACCTCGAAATCGCCCGGCTCGATCACCTCGCGGCCCCGGGCGTCGACCAGCCGGAAGGCCTCTGGGGGCAGCGTGATCACCACCTCGCGCGATTCGCCGGGGGCGAGTTCCACCCGGGCGCAGCCCTGCAGCGAGCGCTGCACCCAGGTCACCGAGGTGACCAGGTCGCTGACATAGGCCTGCACCACCTCCACGCCGTGGCGCGCGCCGACGTTCTGCACGGTCACGCGCAGCGTCACCGGCTCGCCGATGGGGACCTCGCGGGCGTCCAGCCGCGCATCTCGCCAGGCAAACCGGGTGTAGCCCAGGCCATGCCCGAAGGGCCAGCGCGGGGCCTGCGTCAGGTCGGCGTAGCGGTGGCCGTGCTGGCCCCGCACCTGGCTGTAGAACACCGGCTGCTGCCCCACGTGCACCGGCATCGAGATCGCCAGGCGGCCGCTGGGGTTGAGCTGTCCGAACACCGCCTCGGCCACGGCCTGGCCGCCGCACATGCCGGGATTGAAGGCCTGGAGGATGGCGCGCGCCCGCCCGGCCGAGCGCGGCAGCACCAGCGGCTTGCTGTTGACCAGCACCAGCACGAAGGGGCGGCCGCAGGCCGCCAGCGCATCCAGCAGCGCCACCTGTCCGCCCTGCAGCTCCAGCGTGGCGGTGGACAGGGTCTCGCCCACCAGGCTCAGGTGGTCACCGACGACGGCCACCACCACATCGGCCTGCGCCGCCAGCGCCATGGCCTCCTCCACGCCCTCGGTGCCCTCATCGGTGATGCGGCAGCCCGGCGCATGCAGCACCTGCAGGCCGGGCGGCGCGAGCTGGCGCAGGCCGTCCAGGACGGTGGTGACGGTCTCGCGCGGGTGCTGGCCGGCCTCGGGCGGGTGCTGGCAGGAGCCCAGCGACCAGTCGCCCAGCTGCTGCAGCGCGTCGTCGGCGTTCGGTCCGATGACTGCGATGCGGCGCAGCGCGCCGGGGTCCAGCGGCAGCAGGCCGTCGTTGTGCAGCAGCACCAGGCTCTGGCGGGCCGCGTCGAGGTTGATCGCGCGGTGGGCCGCGCAGCCGGTGCGGCGTGCGGCTTCGGCCAGGTCGGCGCGGCGCGGCTGCTCGAACAGGCCCATCGCGAACTTCAGCGCCAGCAGGCGCGCGCAAGGGGCGTCCAGGTCGGCCTCGGTGATCAGCCCCCTCGCCAGGGCCTCGCGGGCGCCGTCGAAGAAGTCGGGCGTGACCATCACCAGGTCGTTGCCGGCTTTCAGGGCCACCGCGGCGGCCTCGGCGCGGTTGGCGCAGACCTGCTGTTCGTGGACCAGGCGGCCCACGTTGTCCCAGTCGGTCACCAGCACGCCGCGAAAGCCCCACTCGTCCTTGAGCACCTCGGTCAGCAGCCAGCGGTTGGCGGTCGAGGGCACGCCGTCGATCGACTGGTAGCCGGTCATGAAGGTCATCGCCCCGGCCTGCACCGCGCGGCGGAACGGCGGCAGGAAGTAGCTGCGCAGCTTGCGCGGGCTCAGGTCGGCCTCGGAGGCGTCGCGTCCGCCCTGGGTCTCGGAGTAGCCGGCGTAGTGCTTGGCCGTGGCCAGGATGCCCTCGGGATCGGCCAGGCCGGCGCCCTGGTAGCCGCGGATCATCGCGGCGCCGAGTTCGCCGATCAGCCACGGGTCCTCGCCGAAGGTCTCGCCGGTGCGCCCCCAGCGCAGGTCGCGGCTCAGGCACAGCACCGGGGAGAAGGTCCAGTGGATGCCGGTGGGCACGACCTCGCGCGCGGTGACGCGGGCCACCTGCTCGATCAGCGCCGGGTTCCAGCTGCAGGCCAGGGCCAGCTGGGTGGGGAAGATGGTGGCGCCCTGCCAGAACGAGTGGCCGTGGATGGCGTCCTCGCCGATCAGCAGGGGAATGCCCAGGCGGGTGGTCGCGGCCAGGTCCATCGCCCGGTTGGCCTTGTCGCCCAGGATGTGCAGCAGGGCGCCGGCGTGGCGCGCGGTGACGCAGGACAGGTCCTCGCCGCGGGCGTCCCACATCATCAGCTGGCCGATCTTCTCGTCGACCGTCATGCGCGCCAGCAGGTCGGCCACGCGTTCGGCGACGGGCCGCGTCGGATCGCGGTACGGCAGCGGGGCGCTCATCGTCGTGTCCCTCATGCCAGCACCGCCGGCGCGGCGTGTTCGCCCACCAGCGGCACGCGCCGCCCGTCTGGTCCGAAGGCGTGCAGGCGCTGGGCCGGCAGCCCGAAGCGCACGCCGTCGCCCAGCCCGACCTGGGCCGGCCCCGGCAGCAGCGCGCACCAGCGGCGGCCGGCGCCGGCGATCCACAGCAGGTGCTGGCTGCCCAGCGGCTCGACCAGTTCCACCGTGCCCTGCAGGGGCTGGCCCGGGGCGACGATCAGGTCTTCCGGCCGCACGCCCAGCGTCAGCGCTGGCGCATCGCCCACGGCCAGCGGCCAGGCCAGGCCAGGCGCTTCGAAGCGCTCGCCGCGCACGCTGCCGTCGACCAGGTTGATCGTCGGCGAGCCCACGAAGGCCGCGACATGGCGCGTGGCCGGCGTGTCGTAGACCTGGGCCGGCGTGCCGATCTGCTCGATGCGGCCCTGGTTCATCACCACGATGCGTGTGGCCAGCGTCATCGCCTCGACCTGGTCGTGGGTGACGTAGATCATGGTGTTGCGCAGCTGCGCGTGCAGCAGCTTCAGCTCGCGCCGCAGTTCGGCGCGCAGCTTGGCATCGAGGTTGGACAGCGGCTCGTCGAGCAGCAGCACCTGGGCCTCGCGCACCAGCGCCCGGCCGATGGCCACACGCTGGCGCTGGCCGCCCGAGAGCTGGCCCGGCCGGCGGTCCAGCAGGGCCTCGAGCTGCAGCATGGCCGCGGCCTTGGCCACGCGCTCGGCGATCTGCGGCCTGGCCATGCCGGCCATGCGCAGCGGAAAGCCCAGGTTGTCACGCACGCTCAGGTGCGGGTACAGCGCATAGCTCTGGAAGACCATGCCGACACCGCGTGCGCTGGGCTCGGCATGAGTCATGTCCTGCCCGCCGATGTCGATGCGCCCGCCGCTGATGGCGTTCAGGCCGGCGATGCTGTGCAGCAGTGTGGACTTGCCGCAGCCCGAGGGCCCCAGCAGCACCAGGAACTCGCCCGGCTGGACATCCAGGTCGAGCTGGGGGATGACCTCGACGTCGCCGTAGCGGATCTGCAGGCCTTGGATGTGGACGCGGCTCACGGGCGGACGCTCAGCTTTCCTTGTAGATGCGGACCCAGTCGACCAGCATGCGGGCCGGGAAGACCGTGCTCCCATTCGGCGGACCCGGCCAGTCACCCCCGACGGCCAGGTTCAGGATGAGGAAGAAGGGCCGCTCGAACACCCAGGGCGCACCCGGTGGCAGCGAGGCCGGCGTGAGGCGGTGGTACTCGATGCCGTCCACCTGCCAGATGATCTCGTTGGGGCGCTTGATCAGCGTGAACACGTGGAACCTGTCGGCCACCGGCGTGCCGAACTGGCGCGGCCGGCCGATGCCGCTGCCGCCGGAGTAGCCCGGGCCGTGGGCCGTGCCGTAGGTGGTGTTGGGCTCCTTGCCCACGTACTCCATGATGTCCAGCTCGCCGGCTTGCGGCCACGGCAGATTGCTGTCGCCCAGGCTCCAGAAGGCCGGCCACAGGCCCACGCCGGCCGGTACCCTGATGCGTGCCTCGACCTTGCCGTAGGTGTAGCTGACCTTGCCCCGGGTCAGGATGCGTGCCGAGGTGAACTCGCACGGGCGGCCGTTCCAGCACGGGCCGGGGTTGACCGCCCGCTCGGCGCGCAGCACCAGGCGGCCCTTGCCGTCGTGGAAGGCGTTTCTGGGCGCTGCGGTGTAGTACTGCAGTTCGTGATTGCCCCAGCCGCCCGCCTCGGCGTTGCCCAGGTCATTGCTCCAGACGCTGGGCTGCGGCGGGCTGCCGGCCGCGGCGTTGAATTCGTCCGACCAGACCAGCGTCCAGCCGGCGGGGGCCGCGTGGACCGCGCCGCCGCAGCAGCCCAGCAGGGCGCCGGCCAGCAGCATGGCCAGGCCTCGGCGCTTGATCCAGGGCCTGTGGAGGGTGGGGGTCGGTGCCAAGGGGCGCATCGGTGCTCCTGAGGGGGGTCGCGGGGGCCGCGTTCAGCCACGGCCAGCCTGGCAGGCGTGCAGAAAGGCCTGCAGCCAGCGCGCGCTGGCCTTGGGCGTGCGGGCCAGGGTGGTGTAGTCGACATGGACGATGCCGAAGCGCTTGGCGTAGCCGCTGGCCCACTCGAAGTTGTCCATCAGGCTCCACACCATGTAGCCGGCCATCGGCACGCCGCGGTCGAGGGCATCAGCCACCGCCGCGATGTGGTGGCGCAGGTAGTCGGTGCGGTCCTGGTCGTGGACCGTGCCGTCAGCGGCCACCGGGTCGGGAAAGGCGCCGCCGTTCTCGGTGATGTGCACCGGCGGCAGCCCGGGGTAGTCCGCCTTCAGCTGCAGCAGCAGGTTGGTCAGGCCGCGCGGGTAGATCTCCCAGCCCATCGCCGTCACCGGCCGGCCGGCCGCCTGGGGATCGACCGGCTGGCCCTGCGCACTGACGATGTGGCGGGTGTAGTAGTTGACGCCCAGGTAGTCCATCGGCTGCGCGATGTCCGCCAGGTCGCCGGGCTGCACCTTCGGCGCATCGGGACCCAGGTCGGCCCAGACGTCCTCTGGGTAGCGGCCCGTGAACAGCGGATCGGTGTACCAGCGGCGGGCATGGCCGTCGGCCAGACGGGCCGCTGCCCGGTCTTCGGGACGGTCGGTGGCGGGCTCGCACGGGGCGATGTTGAGCACGATGCCCAGCGGCTCGCGGGCGCCTTCGGCACGCAGGGCCTGCAGGGTCAGGCCGTGGCTGAGCAGCAGGTGGTGCGAGACCTGCATCGCCAGGCAGCGGCTCTTCAGGCCCGGCGCGAACACACCCTGCTCATGGCCCAGCGTGGCCACCACCCAGGGCTCGTTGTGCGTGGTCAGGCCGGCCAGTCGATCGCCGAAGCGGGCCTGGATGCCGCGGGCGTAGTTGACGAACTGGTGCACGGTGTCGCGCGAGCCCCAGCCGCCCTGGTCCTGCAGCGCCTGCGGCAGGTCCCAGTGGTTGAGGGTGGCGAAGGCGCGGATGCCGCGGCGTGACAGGCCGTCAAGCAGACGGTCGTAGAAGGCCAGGCCCGCCGGGTTCCACGCCCCTTGTCCCAAGGGCTGCACGCGGGGCCAGCTGATCGAGAAGCGGTAGCAGGCCACGCCCAGCGAGGCGATCAGGTCGAGGTCCTGCTCCAGGCGGTGGTAGTGGTCGCAGGCGATGTCGCCATGGCTGCCATCGGCGATGGCGCCGGGCTGACGGCAGAAGGTGTCCCAGATCGATGCGCCCCGGCCACCCACCTGGGTGGCGCCTTCGATCTGGAAGCTGCTGGTCGCCACGCCCCACAGGAAGTCGGGCGGAAAGCGCTGGGCCAGGGCCTGGAGGGAGTCGGACATCACTTCACGGCGCCAGCGGTCAGGCCGGCAATCAATTGACGGGAGAAGACCACGAAGAGGATCAGCAGCGGCACCGTGGCGATGGCCGAGCCGGCCATCAGCGCACCCCATTCGGTGTTGACCGTGCTCTGCAGGCTGCGCAAGGCCAGCGGCAGCGTGTAGCTGTCGGCCTGGCGCAGCACCACCAGCGGCGCCATGAAGTTGTTCCAGGAGCCGATGAAGGTGATCAGGCCCAGCGTGCCCAGGGCGGGGCGCATCAGCGGCAACGCCACATGCCAGTAGATGCCCAGTTCGCTGCAGCCGTCGATGCGCGCGGCCTTCAGCAGCTCGGGCGGCACCGCGGCGGCGGTGAACTGGCGCATCAGGTAGATGCCGAAGGCGCCGGCGGCACCGGGGACATAGAGCGCGCGGTGGGTGTCGATCCAGCCCAGCGCGTCCATGACCATGAAGTTCGGGATCATGGTCATGAACGGCGGCACCAGCATCGTGCCCAGCACCAGTGCGAACAGGGCCTGCTTGAAACGGAACTCCAGCAGCGCGAAGGCATAGCCGGCCATCGAGCAGAACAGCAGCGTCAGGCCGGTGGACATCAGCGCGACATACAGGCTCCAGCCCAGGTTCTTCCAGAACGGAATGCGGCCGGCCAGCACACCGACGTTGTTGAGCAGTTCCTGGCCGAACCACAGCGGCGGCGGCAGGTTGAAGATGGCCGTCTTGCTCTGCGTGGTGAAGACCGCCATCAGCCAGAACGGCGCCAGCATGACGAGGGCGCCCAGCGCGACCACCAGGTAGGCCGGGGCGCGGCTGAGGAGAAGCGGTGAGGGGCGCTGGCTCATCCGCGCTCCCGGAAAGCCCGGTTGGTGAGCCAGGTCAGCACCGCCAGCAGCGCGAACAGCAGCCAGGACATGGCGCTGGCCGCGCCGAAATCGCTGAAGTCGAAGGCCAGCCGGTAGACGTACATGGCCACCGTCATCACGGCCTGGTCGGCACCGCCGCGGCCGTTGGTGAGGATGAAGGGTTCCTCGAACAGCTGCATTCCGCCGATGATGCTGAGCGTGACGGCAAACAGCGCCATCGGCCGCAGCGCCGGCAGCGTGATGAAGCGGAACTGCGACCAGGCTCCGGCGCCGTCCAGACGAGCGGCCTGGTAGAGCTCGCGCGGGATGGTCTGCAGCGCCGCCAGGTACAGCACCACGTTGAACCCGAGGTAGCGCCAGAAGATCACCATCGCCACCGCGGGCTTGAGGGTCTGGGGCTGCCACAGCCAGTTCACCGGATCGATCCCCAGGAGCCCGAGTCCGGCGTTGATCAGGCCGTAATCGGTCGACAGCATCGAGGTGAACATCATCGCGATGGCCACCGACGAGGTGATGTAGGGCAGGAAGTACAGGGCCGAGACCCCGTGGCCCCAGCGGCCGCAGGCGCGGTCGATGAAGACGGCCAGCGGCAGCGCCAGCAGGTGCTGCGGCAGCGCCGACACCACCGCCAGCCACACGGTGTTGCGCAGCGCCTTCCAGAACCAGCCGTCGCCGAGCACGAAGAGCAGGTTGTCCAGGCCGGTGAAGCGCATGGCCTCCAGCCCGGCGGTGGGTTCCCAGGTCTGGAAGGCCATCCACAGGCTGAACAGCAGCGGAAACAGGCCGAAGGCGGCGAACAGCACCAGAAACGGAGCCACCAGCAGGTAGGGCGCGTATCGCTGGTGCCAGGGGCGGGCGCTCGGCTGGGTCATGGTCAGCGCTGGGCACGGTGGCGCAACAGGGCCTGGGCATCGGCCAGGGCCTGGGCCACGGGCTTGCCGTAGATCAGCACGTTGTCCAGTTCGCCATTGACCACCTCCTCGGCGAACTTGTGCTGGCGGTGCAGCGGGCGCGGCGGGATGCGGCGCGCCGCGTCGCGCCACTGCTGGCGCGCCAGCTGGCCGCCCAGGAAGGGCACGGGCTGGTCGAAGAAGGGGTCGTCCTGGGCGTCGAGCAGGGCCGGGAAGGCGTCCTGGCTCTTGAAGGCCCGCAGCTGCAGCGCGCGGTCCATGGTCAGCATCTGCACCAGCGACCAGGCCAGGTCGCGGCGGGCCGGGTCGGCGCGCCGCGGCAGGGCGTAGTAGGTGCCGCCGTAACCGATGAACACGCCCTCGGGCAGCGGGCTGCTGCGCCACAGGCCCTGGGTCTGCGGCGCGACCCAGTTGGCCATCTGGCCGGCCATCCAGGCGCCCGACAGTTCGGTGGCGATGCGGCCGCGGCGCAGGTGTTCGGCCCAGTCGTTCTGCCAGGTGTCGACGACGGCATCGAGCTTGGCGCGGCGCATCTCGCGCGCCAGCTCGAACGCGCGCCGGAAGATCGGGCCGTCCACCCGGGGCTGGCCCTGCTGGTCGAAGTAGACGCTCTGGCCGGGCGGGGCGCCCGTCAGCGCGACGATGTCCTTCAGGTAGCGCGCATGGGCCATCAGGTAGGCGCCGGTGCGGGCCTTGATGCGCTCGCCGGCGCGGACGTAGTCGTCCCAGCTGCGGGTGAGTTCGTCGATGCCCACGCCGGCCTTGGCCAGGATGTCCTGGCGGTAGAACAGGCAGCCCGGGCCGATGTCGGTGGGCAGCGCCACCAGCGCGCCGTCGCGGTTGCGCGCCTGCTCGAAGGCGAAGCTGACGAAGCGCGGCTTCAGGGCCTCACCGTCGTACGGCGCCGCGGACAGCGGCAGCAGTCCCGCGCCCATCGCGAATCGACCCAAGTAGCTGGCTTCCAGGGCCATCACGTCCGGCAGGTGGCGCGATCCGCCCCCGGCCGTGGACAGCGCGGTCGTCATCGCCGTGTGGTGGTCGTCGTACTGGCGGCTGATGACCTCCACCTCGACACCCGGATGGTGGGCCTGCCAGGCCGGCAGGGCCTCCTTGACGATCTGGTCCACCAGCGGATACGCCGCCACGACCAGCTTGCCGGCGGCCGCGGCCTGCACCGGGGCCCCCGCCAGCGGCCAGCCGACGGCCAGGCCCAGGCCCTGGGTCAGCCAGCGTCGGCGCGAGCGGTGAACGGGGTGCATCAAACGGGGAGGCGTCAGTGGTCACGCTCAAGATGAAAGCGCTTTCAGTCATTCTCGGCGCGGCGCTCGACCCGCGTCGACCGCGGAAACCCTAGGTTTGCGCGGGGCCTGGCACGCGGCGGGGCGAGCCTACACTTCAGTGCTTTGGACGGCACCGCTGCGCGGACGCATCGCCTTGAGTTCCCCGAAACCGCCGAAGAAAACGCATTCAGTTGTCCCTGGCCAGACGGTCACGCTGGAGCAGGTGGCCGCGCATGCCGGGGTGTCCCCCAGCACCGTCTCGCGCATCCTGAATGGCACGGCGGTGGTCAGCCCGGCCAAGAAAGCCGCGGTCGAGGCCGCGATCCAGGAACTGGGCTTCCGCCCGAACCCGGTGGCGCGTGGCCTGGCTGGCGGCCGCACGATGAGCATCGGCGTGGTCACGCAGATCATCAGCAGCCCGTTCTACGGCGAGGCGCTGCTGGGGATCGAGGAGCAGCTGGAGCAGGCCGGCTATGTGCCGCTGATCGTCAGCGGCCACTGGCGGGATGTCGACGAGCGCAAGGCCCTGCAGACCCTGCTGGCCCGCCGCGTCGACGGCCTGATCGTGTTCGCCGGGCGGCTGTCGGCGGCCGACCTGCTGCAGGAGGCCGCCGGCCTGCCGCTGGTGGTGATGGGCCGCCAGGTGCAGGGGCCGCAGGCCTTCAGCTTCAGCTTCGACAACCGCAAGGGCGCGCGCCTGGCGACCGAGCACCTGCTGGCGCAGGGGCACCGCCGCATCGCCTTCGTGATGGGCGACCCGGTGCACGACGATGCCGCTGACCGCTACCAGGGCTACCTCGACGCGCTGGCTGCCGCCGGTCTCGCGGCGGACCCGGCGCTGCTGACGCAGGGCGACTACACCGAGGGCGGGGGGCTGCTGGCCATCACCCACCTGCTGGCCCGCGGACAGTCGTTCAGCGCCGTCTTCAGCTGCAACGACCAGATGGCCATCGGCGCCGCCCATGGCCTGCGCCGCCATGGCCTGCGGGTGCCGGACGACGTGTCCCTCGTGGGCTTCGACGACGTCGTCCTGGCGCGCTATGCGATGCCGCCGCTGACCACCGTGCGCCAGTCGATGCTGGACATGGGGCACCAGGCCGCCAAGGCCGTGCTCGACCAGTTGGCGGGACGGCCCCCCCAGGTCCAGCTGCCGGCCCCGGAGCTGGTGGTGCGCGACAGCACCCGGCGCCTGGCGCGCTGAGCGTCACCCGCGACCAGCGACCGGCGACCTTCGGCACAGCGTCGCATTCTCGCCAACGCAGCACAGGACCTAGGGTGTTGCCTAATTTGAAAGCGCTTGCAGATGGTTCATCCTTACGCTGTTTGAAACCGCTTTCAGAACTCCTCGGCGCAAAGCCGGACAGCCCACTTCAACAACACTGGAGACATCACGATGCACCGACGCCACCAATTGGCCCGCCGCACCTGCGTGGCAAGCGCCGTGGGTCTGCTGTTCGCCGGCGCGGCTGCGCGGGCGCAGCAGGCGCCTGCTGCCAACGACCCTGAACCCCAGAAGATCGAGGTCACCGGCATCCGCAAGAGCCTGGAGACCTCGGTCGAGCTCAAGCGCGGCGCAGCGGGTCTGGTGGACGGCATCGTCGCCGAGGACATCGGCAAGTTCCCCGACACCAACCTGGCCGAGTCGCTGAGCCGCATCAGCGGCGTCTCGATCGAGCGCAGCAACGGCGAAGGCACGCGCATCTCGGTGCGCGGCATGGGCCCCGACTTCAACCTGGTGCTGCTCAACGGCCGGCAGATGCCGGGCTCCAGTTTTGACGGCGGCGCGCCCAGCTCGCGCTCCTTCGACTTCTCCAACCTGGCTTCCGACGGCGTGGCAGCGCTGGAGGTCTACAAGACCAGCCGCGCCAGCAGCCCCACCGGCGGCATGGGCGCCACCGTCAACGTGCGCACCCAGCGCCCGTTCGACATCAAGGACACCATCGCCTCGCTGGGCGTGAAGCTGGTCAACGACACCACCGCCAGCAACCTGCCCAACGAGATCCAGGGCAAGCGGGCCACCCCCGAGCTCAGCGGCATCTACAGCACGCAGTCGGCCGACGGCACCTTCGGCATCGCGCTGATGGGCACCTACCAGGTGCGCGACTCCGGCTACAACCAGGCCGGCGTGACCAGTGGCTGGAAGTCCTTCGACGGCAAGGTGGACAACGACTGGGGCGGCGGCAACGCCCAGTGGGGCGGCCTGCCGCCGGCCTCGTGGGGCGCGATCAAGAACCGCCCCACCGCGGACTCGATCTACAGCGTGCCGCAGAACATGAACTACTCGTTCACCAGCGTGCACCGCGAGCGCATCAACGGCCAGGCGGTGGTGCAGGTCAAGCCGACGCAGGACATGGTCGCCACGCTGGACTTCGTCATGTCGGAACAGAAGTTCCGCCAGCGCCGCAATGACATCTCGGCCTGGTTCAACTACGGTGGCCAGTTCGGTGAATACCAGACCGGCTCGCCCTCGTCGCCGATCATCTACGGCGAGACCATGACCAACTCCGACGTGGCCATGGGCACCTCGCGCACCCAGACCAAGGTCAAGAACGAGCAGATCGGCCTGAACCTGAAGTGGAAGGCCAGCAACGCGCTGAACTTCGACTTCGACGTCCACCACTCCACCGCGACCTCGGGCGCCGATGACCCGCTGGGCACCAACGTCGTGATCGGCACGGCGTCGATGAACCGCGGCGACACCTACGTCGACTTCAGCAACAAGTTCCCGGTGCTGAACATCAAGGGCGGCGCCCTCAATCCCGCGCTGCAGCAGCTGCAGGGCTCGGTGTTCGGCAACAGCTACCAGAAGAACGAGATCGACCAGTTCCAGGCCAAGGGCAAGTGGAAGATCGACGGCGACAGCAGCCTCGACTTCGGGGTGTCGCTGACCCAGGTGAAGAACCGCTCGGCCTTCGCCAATGTGCAGCGCGACTCCTGGGGCGACGGCGCCGCGGGTGGCCCGGCCGCGATGCCGGACAACATCTGGCGCGCCGACTCCATCGGCAAGTACTTCAGCAGCATCCCGGGCTCGAACGACCCGCGGCTGTACAACCAGTTCTTCGCCTTCAACTTCGACGACGTGCGCAACGCCGCGATCAAGGCGCTGGGCTCGGACGCGCTACTCAAGGCCTCGTTCAACTTCAAGGACGACTACCGCACGACGGAAAAGTCCGACGCGCTGTTCGTCCAGTACAACCGCGGCTTCGACTGGATCGTGCCGATCGACGTTGCCGCGGGCCTGCGCTACGAGCGCACCAAGGTCACCTCGCCCAGCGTCGAGTCGGTGCCGACCGTGGTCAGCTGGGTGGCCGACAACGAGTTGCCGATCACCTTCAACGGCACCACCTCGGGCCAGCGCTCGGGCAGTTACAGCTACGCGCTGCCCTCGATCGACCTCAGCGCCGACCTGACCACGGACTCCAAGCTGCGCCTGAGCTATGGCAAGACCATCGGTCGTCCGGGCTGGTCCGCGATTCAGGGCGGCCGCACGCTCGACGGACTGGCGCGCATCGGTGGGGGCACCGGCTCGGTGGGCAACCCCAGCCTGAAGCCGCTGCAGTCGATGAACCTGGACCTCGCGTTCGAGTACTACTACGCCCGCAGCAGCTACGCGGCGGTCAGCCTGTTCAACAAGCGCATCAAGGACTACAACGAAGGCGTGGTCACGCCGCAGACCATCCCCGGCCTGACCACCCCGATCGGCGGCGCCTACTACCGCCAGGCCATCGCGCAGGGCGGCTGCGCGGCCAGCGACTCGGGCTGCATCCGCCAGTGGATCTTCGCCAACCTGGCCGGCAGTCCGGGGGTCGATGCGGTCAACAAGATCATCACCGGCCAGCCTGGCGACCCGCTGATCAGCTTCAACCTCAGCACCTTCCAGAACAGCGCGCGCAAGAGCACGATCAACGGCATCGAGCTGAACGCGCAGCACATGTTCGGCAAGTCGGGCTTCGGCCTGTCGGCCAACTTCACCAAGGTGAAGTCCGACCGCACCTATGACAACAACAAGGTGGGGGCGCAGACCGATGTGCTGACCGGCATGGGCGACTCGGGCAACCTGGTGGGCTTCTACGAGAACGACGAGGCCAGCGTCCGCCTGGCCTACAACTGGCGGGGTCAGTTCCTGGTCGCCAACTTCGGTGGCGCCGAAGGGGCCCAGCCGCTGTATGTCGAGCCCTACGGCCAGTTCGACCTGAGCGTGGGCTACAGCCCGATCAAGAACCTGCGCCTGCAGTTCGAGGCGATCAACCTGACCGACGCCTACGTGCGCACCCACATGCGCAACGAGAACCAGCTGGGCTCGGTCACGCAGCTGGGTCGTCGCTACACGATCGGGGCGCGCTACAAGTTCTGAGCGCCCTGATCGCCGGCGCCCGGGCCGGCCCGGTGGCCTGAAGCAGGGTCGGACTCGTCCGACCCTGTTTGTCTCAGGGCCAGGGGGCGCAGCCGGGAAGCCACCGCGGCGCTCGGGAACAATCCGCGGATGCTGGGCGCCGGCCGCGTCCGGCCAGGGCGAGTGGGCGAGGACGAGATGCTGAACGACCGATTGCGCACGGTGCTGGTGCTGGGTGGCGGCTCCGCCGGCTGGCTGGTGGCCGGCCTGCTGGCCGCCGAGCACCCCGACCTGCGGATCACGCTGGTCGAATCCGACGACGTGCCCGTCATCGGCGTCGGCGAAGGCACCTGGCCGTCGATGCGCGACACCCTGCGGCGCATCGGCCTGTCGGAGTCGGACTTCATCCGGCGCTGCCAGGTCGCGCTCAAGCAGGGCTCGCGCTTCGACGGCTGGCAGCGCGGCGGCGCAGGCACCGACGGCGACCGCTACTACCACCCGTTCATGCTGCCGGTCGGCCACGGCGATGCCGACCTGGTGCAGGCCTGGCTGGCCACCGATCCGGCGCGCCCCTTCGCTGATCTGGTCAGCCCCTCGGTCCAGCTGTGCGAGACCGGTCGCGCCCCCAAGCAGCTGCAGACGCCCGAGTTCGGCGCGGTGGCCAACTACGCCTACCACTTCGATGCGGGCCTGTTCGGCCAGCTGCTGCGCGAGCACGCCGTGCAGCGGCTGGGCGTGCGGCATGTGGTGGACCACGTCGACGCGGTGCTGTCGGCCGACAACGGCGACATCGCCGCGCTGCGCACGCGCGGCCACGGCGAGCTGGCGGCGGACCTGTTCATCGACTGCTCCGGCCTCGCCTCGCGCCTGATCGGGCAGCACTTCGGTGTGCCGTTGAAGAGCGAGCGCGAGGTGCTGTTCAACGACGCCGCGATGCCGGTGCAGGTGCCGTACGCCAGCGCCGACCAGCCGCTGGCCACCTGCACCATCGCCACCGCCTGGGCCAAGGGCTGGATCTGGGACATCGGCCTGCCGTCGCGGCGCGGTGTGGGCTGCGTGTTCGCGCGCGCCCACGCCAGCGAGGACGAGGCCCAGGCGGCGCTGCAGGCCTACCTGGACGCCACCGGCGCCCCGCGCGAGCGCCCGGCGCCGCGCGTCATCCGCTACGACCCGGGCTACCGCCAGCGGTTCTGGGTGCGCAACTGCGTGGCCATCGGCCTGGCCAGCGGCTTCATCGAGCCGCTGGAGGCCTCGGCGCTGGCCTTGGTCGAGCTGTCGGCCCAGCGCCTGTGCGACGAGCTGCCGATGTCGCGCGCCAGCATGGACGCGGTGGCCGCCCGGTTCAACGACGACTTCGGCTACCGCTGGGCGCGGGTGATCGACTTCCTGAAACTGCATTACGCGCTCAGCGAGCGCGATGACACCGCCTACTGGCGTGCCCACCGCGACGCCGCCACCTGGCCCGGGCGGCTGCGCGAGCTGCTGCCGATGTGGCGCCTGCGCGCGCCGGCGCGGCACGACTTCGGCCGCATCGACGAGGTCTTCCCGGCGGCCAGCTACCAGTACGTGCTGTACGGCATGGGTTTTCGCCCTGTCCCGCAGCCCCCCTCGGCTGCCAAACTGCAGAGCGCCCTGGCCTGCTTCGACGAGGCCGCGCGCCAGACGCGCCGCTTCGTCTCCGGCCTGCCCGGCCATCGCAGCCTGATCGACCACCTTGTGAAGACCGCCGCATGACCCGCCCCGCGATGCTCGACAACATCACCCACCGCCACCTGCGCGTGCACACCGGGCACGCGGCGGCGATGGGCGATGCCCGCAACTCGGCGCTGGCGCTGCCGGCCGAGTTCCGCCGCCTGCAGGCGCATTTCCCCATCGTCTTCCAGCTCATCGACGGGGACGGCGGCTTCCAGCCGATCGCGCTGTTCGGTCTGGAGGACGGGCAGAACCTCTTCCTGACGGAGCGCGGCTGGGACGCCACGGCCGTGCCGATGGCGGTGCAGCGCGACCCCTTCCTGATCGGCCGTGCCCCGGACGACACGCTGCAACTGCACATCGACCTGGACAGCCCGCGCATCGTGCGGGCCGACGAGGGCGAGGTGGGGACCGCGCTGTTCATGCCCCATGGCGGCTTCAGCGACTACCTCGACCACATGGTCAAGCTGATGGAAAGCCTGCACGCGCACGCCCAGCAGCTGCCGTACTTCATCGAGGCGCTGACCCAGCATCAGCTGCTCGAACCGCTGGTGCTTGACCTGGAGACACCCGGCGGCGAACACAGCCGCTTGACCGGCCTGTTCACCATCAACGAGGAGCGGCTGACGACGCTGCCCGGTGCCGCGCTGGAGGCGCTGTCGCAGGCCGGCTACCTGCTGCCCTGCTACATGCAGATCGCCTCGCTGGCGCAGCTGCCCGTGCTGGCCGAGCGTGCAGTGCGTGCGGTGCGCCGCTGACAGGCCATGCGCGAGGTCCCGCTCTGGCAGGGTCCCATCGACCCCCGCGCGCTGCCCGATGCGCTGCTGACCGCGGCGCGGCCCTATGTCGTGCGCGGCGCTTTCGCCCACTGGCCGGTGGTGCAGGCGGCGCGCCAGTCCGACGTGGCGCTGGCGCACTACCTGATGCGGCTCTACAACGGCGTGCACATCGGCCTGTTCCAGCTGGCGCCCGAGGCCCGGGGCCGCGTCTTCTACGCCGACGACACCCTGCAGGGCTTCAACTTCAGCCGCCACGCGACCACGCTGGACCAGGTGCTGACCGGCCTGCTGCACCTGACCGCCACGCCGGAACCCCCCGCGCTGTATGTGGGCTCGACGACGGTGGAGGCGGTGCTGCCGGGCTTCCTGGACGCCAACGTGATGGCGCTGGGCGCGCGTGACGCGCTGGTCAGCCTCTGGCTGGGCAACCGCACCCGCATCGCCGCCCACTACGACCTGCCGGACAACCTGGCGGTCGTGGCCGCCGGCCGGCGCCGCTTCACGCTGTTCCCGCCCGAGCAACTGCACAACCTGTACCTGGGGCCGCTCGATCCCACCCCGGCCGGCCAGCCCATCAGCCTGGTCGACTTCGCCCGCCCCGACCTGGAGCGCTTTCCGCGCTTCGCCCAGGCCTGGGAGGCCGCCGAGGTGGTCGAGATGGACCCGGGCGATGCCCTCTTCATCCCCAGCATGTGGTTCCACCACGTCGAGGGCCTGGCGCCGGTCAATCTGCTGATCAACGCCTGGTGGCGCGAAACCCCCGAGTACATCGACTCGCCCCTGACGGCGCTGCGCCTGGCGCTGCTGACGCTGCGCGACCTGCCCGAGCGCGACCGGCGCATCTGGCAGCACCACTTCCAGCACTTCATCTGGGGCGCCGACGACAGCACCTGGGCCCACATCCCTGCCGCGGCCCGCGGCCTGCTGGGCCCGATCGACGAGGCCGTCGCGCGCCAGGCGCGCACCCAACTCCTGAACCAACTCAAGCGATGAACACCTCCCCGAACGCCTTCCACCGCGTCGTGATCGCTGGCGGCGGCACCGCCGGCTGGATGACGGCCGCGCTGATGAGCAAGCTGCTGGGCAAGCGGCTGGAGATCAGGCTGGTCGAGTCCGAGGAGATCGGCACCGTCGGCGTGGGCGAAGCCACGATCCCGGCGCTGCACACCTTCCACAACCTGCTGGGTCTGAACGAGGCCGAGTTCATGGCCGCCACCAACGCCACCTTCAAGCTGGGCATCCAGTTCGAGGGCTGGAAGGCCATCGGCGAGCACTACTTCCACTCCTTCGGCAGCACCGGCAACGACCACTGGAGCGCCGGCTTCCAGCACTTCTGGCTGAAGGGCCGGGCGCAGGGTCTGGCGCGGCCCTACACCGACTACAACCCCGAGACGATGGCGGCCCACGCCAACCGCTTCGCCCATGTGCCCAACAACGCGCTGAACTACGCCTACCACCTGGATGCGGGCCGCTATGCGCGCTTCCTGCGCGGCCTCAGCGAGGGCTACGGCGTGCAGCGCATCGAAGGCAGGATCGCCCGCGTGCTGCAGCACGAGACCGACACCGCCACCGCACGCGCCGGCGACATCGCGGCGCTGCAGATGATGGACGGCAGCCGCATCGAGGGTGACCTCTTCATCGACTGCACCGGCTTTCGCTCGCTGCTGCTGGGCGAGACGCTGGGCGTGGGCTACGAGGACTGGTCCTACTGGCTGCCCTGCGACCGCGCCGTGGCGGTCCAGACCAGTTCGGTGCGCGAGGCCTGGCCCTACACCCGCTCGATCGCCCACCCCTTCGGCTGGCAGTGGCGCATCCCGCTGCAGCACCGCGTCGGCAACGGTCTGGTCTACAGCAGCAAAGAGCTGAGCGATGCCGATGCCCCGGAGGTGCTCAAGCGCCACGTCGAGGGCGATGTGCTGATCCAGCCGCGCATCCTGCGCTTCCTGCCGGGTCAGCGCGACAAGGTCTGGGAGCGCAACTGCGTCGCCGTGGGCCTGGCGGGCGGCTTCGTCGAGCCGCTGGAGTCCACCAGCATCCACCTGATCCAGCGCCACGCGATCCGCCTGATGCAGCTGTTCCCGTCGGGCGGCATCCAGCAGGCGGATGTGGACGAGTTCAACCTGCAGTCGCGGCGCGACCTGGAGCACATCCGCGACTTCATCGTGCTGCACTACCACGTCAATCAGCGCACCGATTCGGCGCTGTGGCGGCATGTCCGCGAGATGACGCTGCCGCCCACGCTGCGCCACCGGATCGAGCTGTTCCGCGAGACGGCGCGCGTGTTCCGGCCCAGCGACGAGCTGTTCGCCGAGAACTCCTGGATCCAGGTGATGATGGGCCAGGGCCTGATGCCTGGCCGCTACCACCCGGTGGCCGACCTGATGGGGCCCGACGAGCTCCAGCGCTTCCTGGAGGACATCCGCGTGCGGGTGCAGCGCATCGTGGCCGGCCTGCCGGCGCACCAGGCCTATGTGCAGCAGCTGTGCGCGCCCTTCCGCGACCCGGCGCCGGCCGCCTGAGGCCGGCGGCGCTCGCCTGAGCGGCCACCGGCGGGCCCGGCGCCGGTCTTCCACCGTTGTCAAGGTGGCGAGACATGGGTGTATGTACCAATGTCTGGACACTTTGCGCCCCAAGCTTGCCCCACCTCAACCCTGGCGCCTCCCGCCTCGCTAGGCTGATCTCCATCCGCGTGTCCCGCGGTGGAGGTCTGTATGCGCATCGTCCTGATCCACCCCAACTACCACTCCGGTGGCGCCGAGATCGCCGGCAACTGGCCGCCGGCCTGGGTGGCCTACCTGGCCGGCTACCTCAAGCACGCCGGCTACACCGACCTGTGCTTCATCGATGCGATGACGCACCACCTCAGCGACGAGCAGGTGCGCGAGCGGCTGCTGGCGCTGCAGCCCGACATCATCGGCTGCACCGCGATCACGCCGGCCATCTACAAGGCCGAGGCGCTGCTGAGGATGGCCAAGGAGGCGCTGCCGCAGGCTGTGACCGTGCTGGGCGGCATCCACGGCACCTTCATGTACCCGCAGGTGCTGCAGGAGGCACCGTGGATCGACGCCATCGTGCGCGGCGAGGGTGAGCAGGTCTTCCTGAACCTGGTGCGCGCGGTCGACGACGGCCGCTGGCGTTCAGAGGGGCCAGGTGTGGTGCACGGCATCGCCTACCGGCAGGACGGGCAGGTGGTGGCCACGCCGGCCGAGCCGCCGATCCAGGACCTGGACCGGGTGGCGCCCGACTGGGGCGTGCTGGAGTGGGACCAATACATCTACATCCCGATGGGCGTGCGGGTGGCGATTCCCAACTTCGCCCGCGGCTGTCCCTTCACCTGCAGCTTCTGCAGCCAGTGGAAGTTCTGGCGCGACTACCGGGTGCGCGACCCGATCAAGGTGGTCGACGAGATCGAGACCCTGGTGCGCGAGCACCAGGTGGGCTTCTTCATCCTGGCCGACGAGGAGCCGACGATCCACCGCAAGAAGTTCATCGCCTTTTGCGAGGAGCTGATCCGCCGCGACCTGGGCGTGCTGTGGGGCATCAACACCCGCGTCACCGACATCCTGCGCGACGAGGCCCTGCTGCCGCTGTTCCGCCGTGCCGGTCTGGTGCATGTGAGCCTGGGCACCGAGGCGGCGGCGCAGCTCAAGCTGGACCGCTTCCACAAGGAGACCACGGTCGCGCAGAACAAGAAGGCGATCGCGCTGCTGCGCGAGGCCGGCATCGTCACCGAGGCGCAGTTCATCGTGGGCCTGGAGAACGAGACCGCCGAGACCCTGGAGGAGACCTACCAGATGGCGCGCGACTGGAACCCCGACATGGCCAACTGGGCGATGTACACGCCCTGGCCCTTCTCGGACCTGTTCCAGGAGCTGGGCGACAAGGTGGAGGTGTTCGATTTCGAGAAGTACAACTTCGTCACGCCGATCATGAAGCCCGACGCGATGGACCGCGCCGAGCTGCTCGACCGGGTGATGCACAACTACCGCCGCTTCTTCATGAACAAGGCCTTCTTCCAGTACCCCTGGACCAAGGACCGCACGCGGCGGCGCTACCTGATGGGCTGTCTCAAGGCCTTTGCCAAGAGCGGCTTCCAGCGCAGCTTCTACGACCTGGGCCGGGTGGGCTACTGGGGCCCGCAGAGCAAGGGCAAGGTCGACTTCGGCTTTGCCGGCGAGCGGGTCCATGCGCGGCCCGATGCCGCCGCCATCGCCGCGGCCGACGAAGGCTGGGTGACGATGCACGGCCCGAAGATCGCGATGCGCCGGCGCGAGGGCGAGGCGATCGCCGCCGAGGCCTTGTCGCGCATGAGCGAGGTGGCCGACGGACCCGCGGCCACGCCGTGAGCGCGGCGGTCGGCCGCATCGGCCCCAACGCGATCCTGCAGGTGATGGCGGTGCTGCGCGCCGGCCCCGGCGAGGCGGCCTGCCGCGCCGTGCTGGCCCAGGCCGGCCTGGCCGCCTACGCCGACACGCCGCCGCAGACCATGGTCGACGAGGCCCAGGTGCAGGCGCTGCACCGCGTGCTGCGCGAGCACGGCTCGGTGGCCGAGGCCCGGGGCATTGGCCGCGCGGCCGGGCTGGCCACGGGGGACTATCTGCTGGCCCACCGCATTCCGCGGCCCATGCGCTGGCTGCTGCCGCGCCTGCCGGCCACCTGGTCGGCGCGCGTGCTGCTGGTGGCCATCCGCCGCCACGCCTGGACCTTCTGCGGCAGCGGCCAGTTCAGCGCGCAGCTGCTGCGGCCCGGTCGGGTGCAGCTGCGGCTGCAGGGCAGCGCCACCAGCCGCGGCGTGCAGGCCGACGAGCCCCTGTGCGACTACTTCGCCGCCACCTTCGAGCGCCTGTTCCAGGCGCTGGTGTCGCCCGCCTCCAGGGTGCAGGAGGTGGCCTGCGCGGCGATGGGTGCGCCGGCCTGCGAGTTCGAGCTGGACTGGTGAGCGCCCAGCGCGCTCATCACCGCCGGCGGTCCCGGGTGCAGGCGCGGCGGCGCGCAGGGCTGCTCCGGCAGCGCCGGGGTGTCCAGGCCGGCGGGCAGGCGAAAGCGCACCCGCTCGACCTCGCCCGGCAGCGCGCGCGGCGCCGATGCGCCCAGCGCCACCAGGCGATCGCACAGCGCGTCGACCAGGGCGGGTGGGGTGGACGCGGCGGCGGTGATGCCCACCTGGCGCACACCCGCCAGCCAGGCCGGGTCCAGCTCGTTCGCCTCCTCGATCAGCCAGGCGCGCACGCCGGCCTGCTCGGCCACCTCGCGCAGCCGGGCGGCGTTGGCGCTGTGGCGCGCCCCCACCACCAGCACCGCGTCCACCTGGCGCGCCAGCGCACGCACCGCGAACTGGCGGTTCTGTGAGGCGTAGCAGATGTCCGAGGTGTTGGGTCCCTGCAGGTCGGGCCAGCGCTGGCGCAGCACATCGATCAGGCCGGCGGTGTCGTCGATCGACAGCGTGGTCTGCGTGACATAGGCGGCGCGGGTGTCGCCCGGCCAGTCCAGTGCGGCGATGTCGGCGGCGCTGCCCACCACGGCCAGCGGCTCGGCGGCGGCCACGCCGCGCGTGCCCTCGACCTCGTCGTGGCCGACCTGGCCGATCAGGATCACCCGGCGGCCGTCGGCGCTGTACTGGCGCACCTGCTGGTGCACCTTGCTGACCAGCGGACAGGTGGCGTCGATCACGCGCAGGCCGCGCGCCTGGGCGGCCTCCAGCACCGCATCGGCCACGCCGTGGGCGCTGAAGACCAGCACCTCGCCGCGCGGCACCTGGGCCACGTCATCGACGAAGACGACGCCGCGGCGGCGCAGGTCCTCGACCACCTGGCGGTTGTGCACGATCTCGTGGAACACATGCAGCGGCGCGCCGAAGCGCGCCAGCGCCCGCTCGACGCTGTCGATGGCCCGCTCCACGCCGGCACAGAAGCCGCGCGGCTGGGCCAGCAGGATCTCCAGCGGCGGCGTGGCCATGGCAGGGGGCGGATGGCCTCAGTTGGGGGCGGCCGCGGTGGTCGCGGCGGCCGGCGGCGTCGCGGTGGCGGTGCCCATCGGCACCCCGCCCAGCGCCGGATGGTCCTTCAGCATCGACTGGCCGGCCAGCGGCTTGTTGACCCCCTGGTGGCAGGTGGCGCAGCTGATCTTGGCCACATCGCCGCCCGGGCCCTTGCGGTGGTCCGGGAAGACCGAGGTCAGCGGCAGCAGGTACTGGTTGTTCAACTCGCGGGCCATGCGGATGCCGTGGTAGGCCTGGGTGCGCGCCAGCGGGCTCTGCGACCACTCGGTGTGCGAGCGGGTGTTGTGGCAGTGGGTGCAGTTGACGCCCAGCGATTCGCTCATGTGGATCATCAGGCCGAAGGTGTTCTCGGTCTGGCGGATCGTCATCGGGCTGCCCATCGGCAGGGCCTGCGGCGTGCCGGTGCGGATCGGCTCGGCCCCCACCAGGTAGCGCGACAGCACGTTCACATCCAGCGAGGTCAGGCCGGCCTGCATCGACGGGTGGTTCTGGCCATAGCCCAGCGCCGAGGCGCCGCCGGCATGCTTGCCGCCGTCCTGGTTGAACCACACCGCGGCCGGCACCGGCTGGCCACGGTGACAGGTGTAGCAGGTCACCCCGGTCTGCTGGACGTGGCTTTGCCAGTCGGCATTCAGGTGGCGGGTCATGGTCAGCATCTTGCGCGCCACGACCTTGGTGTAGAGCGAGTCGTCGGAGAGTTCGGCGCCCTGGGCGTGGCAGTAGGCGCAGCCCTGCTGCGGCGACACCCAGTTGGTGATCGCCTGCATCGTGCGGGTGAACTCGCCCACCGGCAGATCGCCCAGCACCTTGACGTTCTTGAAGACGTCCTTGGCCAGCGGCGAGCCGGGCGGCGCCGGCACCGCGGGCAGCGGCTCGGGCAGGGTCTGGGCGGCCAGCAGCGGTTCGGTCAGGCGCGGGTTGCTGACCTGGCCCATGGCGGTGCCGCGGTAGCCGGTCTGCTGGCTCTCCATCGGCGGGCGTTCGCAGCCCGCCAGCAGGGCGCAGAGGCTCAGGGCGGCGGCCAGCAGGCCGCGGTGGGGCGTGTTCTTCATGGGTGCTCCTGCGGGATCAGCGGGCCGCCAACGGCACGGGGGTTGCGGGCGCGTCGGCGGACATCGGGTCAGTGCGGGGCGAGGGCCGGGTCCGGTCCGACCGGGTAGGCCGCCGGGTAGCTGGGCGCCACGCCGTGCTGGACCGCCCACAGGTACCAGTTGTCGACCACGGTGCCGGTCAGCAGGATGCCGATGCCGCCGCACAGCGGGCACAGCACCGCGAACCACCAGGCCCAGCGGTGGATGGATTCCATCGTCGCGTTGAAGCCCATGGTCCAGCGCCAGAACAGCGCCGCGCGCTCGCTGGCGGTGCCGCGGTCCAGGATCTGCTCGATCTCGCGCTCGCCGCCGAAGCGGGTGACGGCCAGGATCGTCGCCCCGTGCATCGCGAACAGCAGCGCCGAGCCGTACAGGAAGGCGATGCTGAGCATGTGGAAGGGGTTGTAGAACAGGTTGCCGTAGCGCAGCGAGAAGGCCGCCGTCCAGTCCAGGTGCGGGAAGATGCCGAAGGGCACCGCCTCGCTCCACTGGCCCAGCATCACCGGGCGGATGAAGCCCAGCACCAGGTACAGCCAGATCGCCGCGGCGAAGGCCCACGCCACATGCGTGCCCAGGCCCAGCGCACGGGCCCGACGGTACATGCGCACCCACCACAGCAGGATGGCCATGGTCAGGCAGAAGCCCGCCATCAGCCACCAGCCGCCCTTCTCGAGCGGCGGGATGCGCAGACCGTACTCGGCCGCCGGCGGCTCCAGTGCCAGCCAGGGCAGCTGCCGGACGAACTCGATCGGGTTCCAGTTGACCGAGGCCAGCATGTTCAGGCCGATGATCTCGAAGGCCGCGAAGCCCAGGATCAGCGCGACCACGCCGAGCCAGCCCAGGTAGATCGGGCCGATCTGCGCGTCGCCGAAGCGTCCGAGCAGGTGCACATGCACCGGGGTGCCGGCGCGCTTGTCCTCGGCCAGCGCCACGCCGGGGTAGGCGGGCGAATGGACCTGGACGCGGGTGAAGATGTTCTGGTACTCGGCCATGGGAGCTCCTGTTGTCTTCTAGGGGCCGTGGGTGGGGGTGTTCAGCGCCAGACGGGCAGGCTCAGCCACCAGTTCCACCATTCGGGCCAGCCGCGGGTCCAGAAGGGACCGCTGAGCACGATGCAGATCGCGCTCCAGAAGGCCGCCGACAGCGCCAGGAACAGGCCCAGGCGGTGGATGCCCAGCGAGCCGATCGAGTAGCCGATGGTGTCGCGGAAGAAGGTGTTCTCGTGCTCGGGCGCCTTGACCACTTCGCCCTTGCCGGGGTTGGTGGCCGACAGGATCAGCGAGCCGTGCAGCGCCAGCGCGAAGCAGGTGGCGAAGAAGAAGCTCACGCCCAGCATGTGCGCCGGGTTGTAGTGGAAGTGCAGGTACTGGTAGCCGGTGTTGGACACCCAGTCCAGGTGGCTCATGATCCCGTAGGGGAAGCCATGGCCCCAGGCGCCCAGCAGCATCGGTCGGATCACCACCAGCGTGAAGTAGGCGAAGATCGCGAAGCTGAAGGCCACCGGCACATGCAGCCCCATGCCCAGCTTGCGGCAGATCTCGACCTCTCGCAGGGCCCAGGACACGAAGGCGCCCAGCGCACAGATCGTGATCAGCTGCCACAGCCCGCCTTCGGCCAGTGGCGCCAGGCGCAGGCCCCAGCTCAGGTCCGGCGGCGCGATGCTGATCTGCCACAGGTTCCAGGTCGGCCCCAGCGCCGCGCCCCACAGGATCAGCGCGGTGCCCAGGGTGGCGAAGAAGGCGGTGGTGACGCCGAAGAAGCCCACGTAGAACGGACCGACCCAGAAGTCGAACAGGTCGCCTCCGATCAGGGTTCCGCCGCGGACGCGGTATTTGCGCTCGAAGCTGAGCATGGCCATGGCCGACTCCCATGCAGACGCAGCACACCAGGGCTGCGCCGATCAGGTGTTGGGTCGGCATGCGACCGGTCGCTTGCCCGCAGGCAGGCGGCAGGCTCGGATGCCGAGGGACGGTGAACAAGGGGGTCTCCGGCCCGAACCCTGCGTCCGGGGACGCAGGGTGGGTGCGGGGACTAGCCCTTGGGCGGTGCCTCGACCTGGACGGTCGCCGCCTTGGTTTTCTTGGCGCCGTCGAGCCAGTTGAACTTGTCGGTGCTCAGCAGGATGAAGTGAATGAGCAGCGCCAGTCCGAACAGGAACGTGAACAGCGCGATGAGGACCCTTCGCGGGTCGAACAGCAACCACAATCTCCACATGTCTTGTCTCTCCATTCAAGGGATGTTGGACAACAGGGTGTAGACCGCCGACCTGACGCCGCCGATCAGCGAGCGATGGTCCTCGGCACCGGTCAACCAGCTGCGCCAGGGAATGAACAGCAGCTGGGCGATCACGGCGATCACCAGGAACATCGCAAAGCACACACAGAACACCAGCCGCGAGGACTCGGCGCCCCGGGTGTGGCCAACGTCGGGCTTCAGGGTGGAAGCGGTCATCTCTTGCTCCTCAGGAGCGTTGAAGGCGGGCCAGGCTCAGAGCCAGGGACGCCAGTTCCACACCAGGATGTGGGCGACGATCGCGATCGCAGTGAACGCGATGAAGCTGGTCACAAACATGCCGTGAAACTCGCGTGCTTCCTGCTCGGTCAGTCCGGACAGGGAGCCCTTACGGTCATCAGCCATAGTGGGGGTTCCTTTTCTCAATGGCCTTGCGGCCGATACCGCGGCTCCATCCCGCGCGGCAAGGGCGCCCGGTGGCAGGGCTGCCAGCCGGAACGTCGGAAGCGGGCGTCATCGGCGTCATGCCGGCACGCCCGTGGTCAGGGTGTCGCGCAGGCGCGCCATGCGCTCGGCGGTGACACGGTCCTCGCCGGCCTGCTGCGCCTCGTGCTCGGCGCGGTCGCGCAGGCGCTTGGCGGCCGAGATCTGCACCAGCACCGGCTGGGCACGCACCAGCTCATCGAGCAGGCGCTGCGCCTCGTCGTCCCAGGCCTGCGGGCGCTCGGGCGCCAGGCGGGCCGGGGTGGGCTCGACGGCATCCAGCGCCGAGGCCAGCGGCAACACATGGAACAGCGCGTCGAAGAGGGCGTTGCAGACCTCCTGCAGCACATAGGTGGCGCCGGCATAGCCCATGAAGGGCGTGCCGGTGGCGCGGCGGATGATGGCGCCCGGGAACGACGCCGGGATGTAGCTGGGCCGCGGGCCATGGCCGCCGGCCAGCTCGGCCAGGTACATGCGCTCGTTGAAGGAGCCGAACATCACCAGCGGCGTGCGGCTGTGGGTGAGGCGGCGCACCTCGGCGTTGTCGGTCTTGGCGCCGGGCACGCGTGGCACCGCGAACTGGCAGGGCAGGCCCAGCTCCTCGCCCAGGTAGCGCTGCAGGCCACGGGTGTAGGTGGCGCCGGCCACCACCGCGAAGCTGGCGGTGGCGAAGAAGTCCTGCGTCACCGAGCGCCACAGGTCCCACACCGGCTTGAGCGTGGTGTGCTTTTCCTGCTCGATGAAGGGCTCGGGGTCCAGGCCCAGCATCTCGCCCAGGGTGCGCAGGAAGCGGGTGGTGCTGTGCACGCCGATCGGCGCATGCAGCCAGGGCCGCTCCAGTTGTTCGCACAGCGCGGCGCCGAACTCGCGGTACAGGCAGACGTTGGCGTCGGCCTCGGCCAGGCGCGGCACGTCCTCCAGGTGGCTGCCCAGCGGGAAGCTGAGGTTCACCTCGGCGCCGATGCCTTCGACCAGGCGACGGATCTCGGCCAGATCGCTCGGGCCGTTGAAGACACCATAGCTCGGGCCGATCAGGTTGACCTTGGGGCGCGCGCCGGCCGGGCGTTCGGCCGCGGGCCGGGCCGCGGGGATGCGCTTCGTGCCGTACTGCGTCCACAGCCAGCTCATCGCACGGTTGGCGCACTGCCACTGGTCTTCGTCGATCGTGCGCGGCAGGAAGCGCAGCAGGCCGGTGCCCTCGGGGGTGACGCCGCCGCCGATCATCTCGGCGATCGAGCCGGTCACCACCACCGCCGGCAGGTCGGGGTCCAGGGCGCGGTGGGCGCGGCGCATCGCGCCTTCGGTGCCTTCGCGGCCCAGCTGTTCCTCTGCCAGGCCGGTGACGACGATCGGCAGCTCGTGCGGTGGCAGTGCGTCGGTGTAGTGCAGCACGCTGGTGACCGGCAGGTTCTCGCAGCCCACCGGGCCGTCGATCACCACCTGCAGGCCCTTGATCGCGGTGAACACGTACACCGCGCCCCAGTAGCCGCCTGCCCGGTCATGGTCCAGCACCAGCATGGTCTACACCCCCACCGGCGCGTTCGCCGCCTGCTGGATCTTGATGACGCGGCGGCGGAAGTCGGCACGGAAGGCCGGCCGCTCCTGCGGCGCCTGCTGCCAGACGCCGCTGCGGTCGCCCTGGCCGACGCCGGAGGCGCCGAAGAAGTCGTCCATCGCCTCGAAGCGCGCGCGGTTGGCGATCGCGGCGTTGATCACCGTGGCCAGCGAGCCGGCGCCGGCCGGGCCCATCAGCGGCCGCGCCGAGATCAGGTTCGTGAAGTACAGCGCCGGCGTGCGGGCCTGCTTGGCCGCCTGCACCAGCGGCGTGGTGCCGATCGCCAGGTCGGGCTCGAAGGCGCGCATCGCGGCCAGGTCCTGCTCCAGCGAGGCGCGGCACTGCACATGCACGCCGTGCGCGGCCAGCCAGTCGCGGTCGTCGGCGTTCCAGGGCGTGGCCGGTGCGGCGGTGCCGCAGTAGCGCAGGTCGGCGCCGCTTTCCACCAGCAGGCGCGCCACCAGCAGCTCGGAGCCCTCGTAGCCGCTGAGCGTGAGGCGGCCGCGGATCGGCTGCGACGCCAGCGCGCTGCGCACCGCGGGCACGAAGCGGTTGCGGGCGGCGTCGATCATCGCCTGCGGCACGTTGGCGCTGCGCCCGATCGCCTGCAGCCAGGCGTCGGTGCCCTCGGCCCCCACGGGCGCCGAGCCGACGATCGGCCGGCCAGCGGCCTGGAACTCGCGCACGCTGGCGGTGTAGAAGGGGTGGATCGCGGCGACCACGCTGGCGTCCAGCGCGGCGTACAGCTCGCGCCATTCGCGCGTGGGCACCACCGGGCCGGCGGCCAGGCCCAGGGGGTCGAGCAGCGCGCCCAGCACCACCGGGTCGGCGGGGAACATCTCGCCCAGGAAGGCCACGCTGGGCCGCTCGGCGCGGCCGCCGCGCGGTGCCTGCACCGGGCCGGACTCGGCCTCGGCGCGGGCGTAGCGCAGCATCGCGCCGGCCAGCACGTCCTTGGCCTCGGCATGGGTGGGCACGCCGAAGCCGGGCACGTCGATGCCGATCACGCGCACGCCGTCGATCTGCCTGGGCAGCAGCTGCAGCGGCACGCCGCTGGCGGTGGGCACGCACAGGTTGATCACCACCACCGCGTCGACCTTCTCAGGGTCAGCCAGGCCAAAGACCGCTTCGCGGATGTCCTCGAAGAGCTTGCCGGTGACCAGGGTCTCGCTGTTGAAGGGCACGTAGCCCACGCTGCGGCGCGCGCCGTAGAAGTGCGAGGTGAAGCTCAGCCCATAGACGCAGCAGGCCGAGCCCGACAGCACCGTGGCCACGCGGCGCATGCGCAGGCCCACGCGCAGCGAGCCGAAGGCCGGGCACATGCTCTGCGGCTGGTCGTGCGGGCCCTGCGGGTAGTCGCGGGCGTAGCGCGCCAGCGTGTCGGCGGTGGACTCGGGCAGCTGCTGCGCCAGCGCCGCGACCTGTTCGGCCGAGGCGTGGCAGCCCAGCGCCTCGGGGGCGCCGTCGTGCAGGGGCAGGGTGGACACAGTCATCGCTGGCTCACTCGGGGTCGTAGACCACCTCCAGCGAGGGCTTGGCCACCACGGCGCGGCCCATCATGTCGGCGTCGGTGGCCGGTTGCAGCACCACGTCGCGGCCGACCGCGCTGCCCGAGAACAGCGCCAGCAGGCCGTCCTGGCTGAGCGGGCGGGGCTGCTGCGGCGGGGCCTCGGCCACGGCGTCGGCCAGCTGGCCGAACAGCGGACCCCAGGCGCCATCGGGGCGGCCGATGATCTCGTAGGCGGCGCTCTTGCGGCGGATGTCCTCGTGCGCGGGGATGCTGGCCAGCACCGGGATGCCGGCCTGCGCGGCAAAGGCCTGGGCCTCGCCGGTGCCGTCGTCCTTGTTGACCACCAGGCCGGCCACGCCGACGTTGCCGCCGAGCTTGCGGAAGTACTCGACCGCCGAGCAGACGTTGTTGGCCACGTACAGGCTCTGCAGGTCGTTCGAGCCGACGACGATGACCTTCTGGCACAGGTCGCGGGCGATCGGCAGGCCGAAGCCGCCGCAGACCACGTCGCCCAGGAAGTCGAGCAGCACGTAGTCGAAGCCCCAGTCGTGGAAGCCGAGCTTCTCGAGCGTCTCGAAGCCGTGGATGATGCCGCGCCCGCCGCAGCCGCGGCCGACCTCGGGGCCGCCCAGCTCCATCGCGTAGACGCCGTCGCGCTTGAAGCAGACATCGCCGATCGCCACCGATTCGCCGGCGGCCTTGCGGCGGCTGCTGGTCTCGATGATGGTGGGCGTGGCCTTGCCGCCGAACAGCAGGCTGGTGGTGTCGCTCTTGGGGTCGCAGCCGATCAGCAGCACGCGCCGGCCCTGCTGGGCCATCATGTAGCTGAGGTTGGCCAGCGTGAAACTCTTGCCGATGCCGCCCTTGCCGTAGATCGCAATGATCTGTGTGCCCTGCTTGACGGGGCCGATGGACGGCGCGTCGGGCTCAATGGCCGCTTCGGCGCGCAACTGCAGATCGCGCAGCACCTGCACAGGCACCTCGGTGGGAGAGTTCATGCGCTGTGCCTCCAGTCGAGAATCATCTTCAGGCAGCCGGCGTCGCCGAAGGCGGTGCGGTAGGCCTGGTCGGCCTGATCGGCCTCGCAGTGGTGGGTGACCAGGCCGTCGAGCGGCAGCACGCCGGACTCGATCAGGGCCTTGACGGCCAGCAGGTCGGGGCGCTGCCATTCGGCCGCGACGCGGATGCGCGCTTCGCGCATGAAGGCCGGCGGGAAGGCGAAGGACACGCGGTCGGGGTAGAAGCCGGCCAGCACGATCTCGCCGCCGGGGGCCAGGCGCTGCATCAGCACGTCGAGCATGGCGGCATCGCCGCTGACGTCGCAGACGCTGCGGTAGTCGCGGCGCGGGTCGTCATCGGGGTGCAGCACGGTGTAGCCGCGGGCACCGTCCTGGCGGCGGGCGTCGGTTTCCCAGACGACCGTGTTGGTGCAGCCGGCGGCCACGTTCAGGCGCGCCAGCAGGCGACCCAGCACGCCGTGGCCGACGATCAGCTCGGGCGGCTCGGGGTGCTCGCAGGTGCCGCCGCGGGCCACCGCGTGGTAGGCGGTGGCGGCCAGGGCCATCAGCACTGCATCTTCGCCCAGGGCCTCGTCCACGGCCACCACGCGGCGCGCCGGCACCACCAGGCGCTGTGCGGCGCCACCGAACAGGCCGCGCACCGGGCCGAAGCAGTTGGCGCCGGGCACGAAGACGCGGTCGCCGGGGCGGAAGGCGCTGTCGGCGCCGGCTTCGGCCACGCGGCCGACCGACTCGTAGCCCGGTACCAGCGGGTAGCCCATGCCGGGGAAGGGCGGCATGCGGCCGCTCCACAGCAGGCGCTCGGTGCCGGTGGAGATGCCGCTCCATTCCACCTCGACCAGCAGATCGTCCTCGCCGCGCGGCGACAGGGCCAGGCGCTCGAGCTGCAGGTGCTCGGGTGAGGCGAGAACGACGGCCAAGGTGTCAGTGGAAATTGACATGTTGAGTGTCACTGTACGCTGACATATTGAGTTGTCAAGGGTGATTTACGACGGGGTCCGTGGGGGGCTCAGGTGCCGGGCTTGAGCGCCATCAACACCCGCGTCTGCAGCGGCTGGCGGGTGGCGTGCTCGCGCGGCGCCTGGAAGCCGGCGGCCTGCAGCAGCTCGGACAGGCGGGCCGCGCTGCGCGGCCGGCCGCTGCGCATGGCCAGCAGGTAGAAGCCGAAATAGGCGTCGCCCATGCGCGCGGCGCCGGGGGTGTCGGCCATCGGTTCGGCGAGCAGCAGTGCCCCGCCGGGGGGCAGCGCGGCGTGCACGGCGCGCAACAGTGCCTGGGCAGGTTCGTCGTCGTGGTCGTGGACCACGCGCACCAGCGAGACGATGTCGGCGCCCGTGGGCAGCGGCTGGCGCAGGAAGTCGGCGCCGTGCACGCGGGCGCGCTCGCCCAGCGCCTGCCAGTCTGGCTGCTGCCGTGCGCGCTCGACCACCGCCGGCAGGTCCAGCAGCCGCAGCGACAGCGCCGGCGCGCGGCGCGCCGCCTCGATCAGGAAGCGGCCCTGGCCACCCCCCACGTCCATCAGGCAGCGCCAGCGCCGCAGGTCCACCGCGTCCAGCACCTGCTCGGCCACCAGCGGCTGCGAGGCGCTCATCAGCTCGCTGTAGGCGCCCACGTCGGCGTCGCCGAGCTGGCCCGGCGCGGTGGTGGTGGCGTAGGGCCAGAACGCGGCCAGGTGGCTGTCGCGGGCCTGGCCGCGCAGCAGCGCCACCGGGTCGGCCAGGTCGGCATAGAGCGCGCCGTGGTGCTCGACCATCGCGCTGATCGCGCGGTCGCCGGCCATCACCGCGCCCAGCGGGCCCAGGCCCCAGCGGCCGGCGCCGCGTGGCTCGACCAGCGACAGTGCCTGCGCCGCCTGCAGCAGCCGCAGGCAGGCGCTGGCGTCCAGGCCCAGCCGGGGCGCCAGCGCGTCCAGCGTGCGGGGGCCCTCGGCCAGGTGGTCGAACAGGCGCAGCTGCACGCAGGCCAGCAGCACCTGCGAGTAGACGAAGCCGGCGACCAGGTCGAACAGCGCCTGCGCGCGCCGACGCGCCACCCAGCGCGTCAGCGGGAAGCCGGCCGCCCACTGGCGAAAGCGCGGGCTGCCCAGCAGGCGGTCACGCCAGCGCGCCCAGCCGTCGCGCCAGGGCGCGGGGGGGGGCGCCGTCCCAGCGGACGTCGGCGCTGTGTTCGCGGGGATTCACCGTGGGCTCAGGCGGCCTGGCGCAGCAGGTCGGCGTACAGCGCGGTGGGCACCAGACGCTCGCCCTCGGCGCGCACCAGGGCTTGCAGCTGGTGGCGGCCGGGGCAGGCCGGCACCGAGGCCGCGGCCTCGTCGACCAGCTCGCCGAAATGCCGCGTCGCGTCCAGCAGGCCATGCACGCGGGCCGAGCTGGGGCGGTCGTGCATTACGTCCTGGCCCACCGGCTTGCCCAGCGCCTCGGGGTCGGCCACCACGTCGCGGATGTCGTCGGCCACCTGGTAGGCCTCACCCAGACAGGCGCCCAGCGCGCGCCACGGGGCGCCAGGCGCGCCCGCGGCTTCGGCGCCGGCCACCGTGGCGGCCACGAACAGGGCGCCGGTCTTGGCACGCTGGTAGTCGCTCAGCACCACCTGGGGCTCGCATTCCTGGGCCTGGCCGGCGACGATGCCGTGGGGCATGCTGACGCCGCGCGTCACCGCCGCCCAGACCGCCGGCAGGCGCTGCGGTGCCCGTGCGGCCACCGCGCCCAGGCCCTGCAGCGCCAGCACGATCAGCGCGTCACCGCTGAGCACCGCCAGCCGCTCGCCATAGGCGGCGTGCACCGACGGCCGGCCGCGGCGCAGGCGCGCGTTGTCGAAGCAGGGCAGGTCGTCGTGCACCAGCGAGGCGCAGTGCAGCAGCTCGATCGCCGCGGCGGCGGCATCGGCCAGCAGCGGGTCGTCGTCGCCGCAGGCCAGCGCCACGGCCAGGCACAGGCGCGGCCGCACGCGGGCGCCGCCCGGCCACACCGCGTGTCGCACGGCGGCCGCCAGGCGCGGTGGCGCGTCGTCGATCAGGGCGCCTTCCAGGGCCCGCTGCAGCGAGGCCTCGATCCGGTTGCGAATGTCCATCAGGCTCCCCGGTGTGACGCCCGGCCGACCAGGGAGGGGCCGGCCTGACGCGGTTGTCAACAGCATCAAGTGTCAAGCAGAATAGACACATGAGCTGTCAACGTCAATACACACTGACGACCCCCCACGGTCGCCACCGGGTCTGAAGACCATGGCGGGCGAGCACCGGGTGATCGTGGTTGGCGGTGGCATCGGCGGCCTGGTCGCCGCGGCGCGCCTGGCCCACGCCGGGCGTGCCGTCACCGTGCTGGAGCGCGCCGCGCACTGGGGCGGCAAGCTGCGCCACCAGGCGGCGGGCGATGCCTGGATCGACGCCGGGCCCACGGTGTTCACGCTCAAACCCTGGTTCGAGACGCTGTTTGCCGAGCTGGGCGAATCCTTTGGCGCGTGGGTGCCCACCACGCCGATGCCGGTGCTGGCGCGCCACTTCTGGCGCGGCGGCGACACGCTGGACCTGCTGGCCGATCCGCAGCAGGCGGTGGCGGCGATCGGCGCCTTCGCCGGGCCCGACGAGGCGCGCCGCTACCAGGCCTTCTGCGGCCGCGCCGAGCGCATCTTCCGCACGCTGGAGCACACCCACATGCGGGCGCCGCGCCCCACGCCGATCAGCCTGGCCTGGCGCAGCTGGCGTGCGCAGGGCCTGCCTGGGCTGGCGGCGCTGGCCGGCATTGCGCCGTTCGCCACGCTGATGGCTGAGCTGGCCCGGCAGTTCCGTGACCCGCGGCTGCGCCAGCTCTTCGGCCGCTACGCCACCTATTGCGGCGCCTCGCCCGATGCGGCGCCGGCCACGCTGATGCTGGTGGCGCAGGCCGAGCGTGCGGGCGTGTGGCGCATCCCCGGCGGCATGCAGCGGCTGGCGCGGGCGCTGGCCGACATCGCCGTGGCGCGCGGCGCCGTGCTGCGCACCGGCGCCCATGTGAGCGAGCTGCTGGTCGAGGGCGGCCGCGCCTGCGGCGTGCGCCTGCTGGGGGGCGAGTGCCTGCGCGCCGACCAGGTGCTGTGGAACGGCGACGCCGCGGCGCTGGCGCGCGGTCTGGCCGGTGCGGCGGCGCGCGCCGCCATGCCGAGTGAGGCCGCCACCGCGCCGCGGTCGCTGTCGGCCCTCACCTGGACCGCGCTGGCGCAGGCCCAGGGGCCGGCGCTGGCGCACCACAACGTGTTCT
The DNA here is from genome assembly GCF_018069845.1 of Ideonella alba. Classification (NCBI taxonomy): domain Bacteria; kingdom Pseudomonadati; phylum Pseudomonadota; class Betaproteobacteria; order Burkholderiales; family Sphaerotilaceae; genus Ideonella; species Ideonella alba. The sequence goes on along the minus strand of NZ_JAGQDD010000003.1, from coordinate 350,383 downwards.
TCAGCAGCGATGGCGCGGGCGAGTTCAGCGACATCTTCGGCGCCACGCGCCTGCCGCGCCGCCCCACGGTCTACCTCTGCGCCCCCGACCGCGACGACGTCTCGCCGCCGCCCGGGGGCCTGGAGCGGATGTTCTGGCTGGTCAATGCACCGGCCCAGGCGGACGGCCGCGGCCTGTCCCCACAGGAGATCGACACATGCGAACTGCGCAGCCTGACCCATCTGAGACGCTGCGGCCTGCGCCTGCGCTGGCAGCCCGAGACGGTGCTGCGCACGACGCCGGCGGACTTCGCGGCGCGCTTTCCGGGGACCGGGGGGGCGCTGTACGGGCGGGCGACGCACGGCTGGCAGGCCTCGTTTCGCCGGATGGGCTCGGCCAGCCGGATCCCGGGCCTGTGGCTGGCGGGGGGCAGCGTGCACCCGGGGCCGGGCCTGCCGATGGCGGCCACTTCGGGCTGGCTGGCGGCGCAGGCGATGCTGCAGGCAGCGCCCGCCCGGGTTTCGATCACCCTGTCCCCCCCGGCGGCTATGCCTGGTGGTACCTTGACGCGCTGAGCGCCGACCGCCGTGATGCGCTGGTGCTGATCGGCTTCGTCGGCAGCGTCTTCTCGCCCTACTACGCCCGGGCCCGCGCCCGGGGTCCGGCCGACCCGCAGGCGCACTGCGCGATCAACGTGGCGCTGTACCGCGACGGCCGGCCCCTGTGGGCGATGACCGAGCGTGGCGCGGCGCAGCTGCAGCGCGGGCCCGATCACCTGCAGGTGGGGCCCAGCGCGCTGCACTGGGACGGCGAGGTGCTGGAGGCGCGCATCCAGGAATGGGCCGTGCCCTGGCCGCGCCGCCTGCGCGGCCGCGTGCGGCTGCGGCCGCGGCCCTGTCCCACCGCGCCGATCGACCTGGACGGCGCCGGCCGCCACCAGTGGTGGCCGCTGGCGCCGCTGGCCGACGTGGAGGTCGACTTCGACGAACCCGGCTGGCACTGGCGCGGCCAGGGCTACCTGGACAGCAACCGCGGCGCCGAACCGCTGGAGCAGGCCTTCTCGCACTGGCACTGGGCGCGCGCCCACCTGGACGAGCGGCGCTGCATGGTGGTCTACGACACGGTCGAGCGCGATGGCCAGACCCGCGCGCTGGCGCTGGAACTGCGCGAGGGCCAGCCGGTGCAGCAACTGCCGCTGATGGCCAGCACCGATCTGCCGCGCGGCGCCTGGGGCGTGGCGCAGCAGGTGCGCCAGGACGCGGGCTCGCTGCCGCAGCGGCTGCGCCGGCTGGAGGACGGGCCGTTCTACACCCGCTCGCTGCTGGGGCTGCGCTGGCACGGCCTGCCGGTCTGCGCGGTGCAGGAGAGCCTGGACCTCAGGCGTTTCGCTCGTCCGTGGGTGCAGGCGATGCTGCCGTTCCGGATGCCACGGCGGGCTTGAGCGCCTCGGCGTGGGCGGCCTCGTCGCGCTGGCGCAGCCGGCGCAACGACCACAGCTCCCACAGGCCCCAGGCGATGGGCACGCCGAAGCCCAGCACGATCTCCAGCCAGATCAGCGACACGGCGCCCCAGCGGCCGTCAGCGCCAGACCACCGGCGGCGCAGCCTGGCGCGCGCGGTCCCAGCGCTCCAGACGCTCGAACAGCGCCAGCACGCGCAGGCCGCGCGTCTGCCACTGCCACCAGGCCGGCGGCGTGTCGGCCAGCGGGCGCGGCAGCGCCTGCACCAGGAAGGCATTGGCCGCCAGCGGCGGCTCGTGCAGCGCCTGCATCGACGGCCGCAGCGTGCAGGCGGCCTGGGCCAGGCCCAGCAGCTTGCGCCGGGCCGACACGACGGCGCGGCGGTCGACCGAGTTGCCGCCGTTGCGCCGCACCTGCAGACCGATCTGGCGGTACAGCAGGCGCGCGGCGTTGATGCCGGGCCGGCAGGCCAGCGGCAGCGCGGCCACGCCGGCGCCGGCGCGGGCGTACAGGCGCTCGGCCACGGCCAGCAGGCGTTCCACCACCTGGTGCAGCGCCGGGCTGAACACCGGGGCGGCGAGGAAGGCGTCGGGGTCGATGCCGGCCTCGCGCAGCCATTGCTGCGGCAGGTAGAGCCGGCCCATCGCGGCGTCTTCTCCCACATCGCGGGCGATGTTGGAGAGCTGCATCGCCACGCCCAGGTCGCAGGCGCGGGCCAGCGCGGCCTCGGCGTGCTCGCCCTGGGTGGCGCCCATCAGCGCGGCCATCATCGCGCCCACCGCGCCGGCCACGCGGGCGGCGTAGGCCAGCAGCTCGTCGAGCGTCTCGTAGCGGCGGCCGGTGGCGTCCCACTCGAAGCCCTCGATCAGCGCCAGCGGCCAGGCGATCGGCAGCGTGCCGCCGCGCACCACCGCGGCCAGCGCGCGGTCGGCCACGTCCGGGCCGGGCTGGCCGGCGTACAGGCGTGCCAGGCGCTCGCGCAGCTCGGCCACCGCCTCGGCGGCGTTCTCGCCGCGGGCGGCGGCGCCATCGACCCGGTCGTCGGCCATGCGGCAGAAGGCGTAGAGCGCGCAGGCCGGCTCACGCACCGCACGCGGCAGCAGCCACGAGGCGGCCAGGAAGGTGCGCGAGCCATTGGCCAGCGCCACCCGGCAGGCGGCCAGGTCGGCGCGGTCGGCGGCCAGACGATCAGGCGGCGGCGCGGACATGGGCGGCGGCCGGAGCCAGGTAGTGGTCGAGCACGCGGGCTGAGCTGAGCACGCCGGGCAGCCCGGCGCCCGGATGGGTGCCGGCGCCAACCAGGTACAGCCCCGGAATGTCCTCGCTGCGGTTGTGCGGTCGGAACCAGGCGCTCTGCATCAGCGTGGGCGCCAGGCCGAAGGCGGCGCCCTGCTCGGAGGACAGGCGCTGGGCGAAGTCCAGCGGCGTCGTCACGCGCGAGGTCACGACCTCGGCACTCAGGCCCGGCAGCAGGGTGCTTTCCAGCCGCCGCTGCACCGCCTGCCGGAAGGGCTCGGCCTGCTGCGTCCAGTCGACGCCGCTGCCCTGGTGCGGCACCGGCGCCAGCGCGTAGAAGGTGTCGCAGCCCGGCGGTGCCAGCGAGGGGTCGGTGGCGGTGGGGCGGTGCAGGTAGAGGCTGAAGTCCTCGGCCAGGTGCTGGCGGTGGAAGATGTCGGCCAGCAGCTCGCGGTAGCGCGGCCCCAGCGCAATCGTGTGGTGGGCCACGTCCGGGTACTGGCGGCGCGTGCCGAAGTACCAGACGAACAGGCTCATCGAGTAGTTGGCGCGCTCCAGCTTGCGGTCGGTCCAGCGGTGGCGGTGCTCGGGCGCCACGAGGCGGCGGTAGGTGAAGGCCGAGTCGGCGTTGGAGATCACCGCGTCGGCGTCCAGGCGCTCGCCGCCCTGCAGCATCACGCCCCGGGCGCGGCCGCCCTCGACGATGATCTGCTCGACCCGGGTGTTCAGCCGCAGCTGAGCGCCCTGCTCCTGCATCAGCTTGACCAGGCCGCTGACCAGCGCGCCGGTGCCGCCCATCGCGAAGTGCACGCCCCAGTGGCGCTCCAGGTGGGCGATCAGGCAGTAGACCGCGGTGGTGTCGAAGGGGTTGCCGCCCACCAGCAGCGACTGGAAGGTCAGCACCACGCGCAGCCGCGGGTCGCGCACATGGCGGCTGGCCAGGCCCCAGACCGAGCGCCAGCCCTGCAGGCGCAGCAGGTCGGGGGCGACCTTGAGCATGTCGGTGGGGCTCTCGAACGGCACATGGCCCAGCTGCTCGAAGCCGACCTTGAAGATGGCCTTGCTGGCCGCCAGGTAGCGCTCGTAGCCGGCCACGTCACCCGGCGCCAGGCGGGCCACCTCGCGGCGCATGGCTTCGGGGTCGCCGCTGTAGTCGAACAGCGTGCCGTCGTCGAAGCGGATGCGGTAGAACGGCGCCACCGGGCGCAGGTCGATGTCGTCGGACAGGCGCTTGCCGCACAGCGCCCACAGCTCCTCGAGCAGGAAGGGCGCGGTGATGACGGTGGGCCCGGCGTCGAAGGTGAAGCCGTCCTGCCGGTGCACATAGGCCCGGCCGCCGGGCGCGTCGAGCTGCTCGACGACGGTCACCCGCCAGCCACGGGCCACCAGCCGGACCGCGGCGGCGAGGCCACCGAAGCCGGAGCCGATCACCACGGCGTGCGGCACGCCACTGTCGAGTGTCAACATTTGGTGATTGTAGGAGTGTCAAGTTAGAATGACAACACGATCCGTACTCCTCCTGGCCGGCCCCACCTTCCCCTGCGCTGCGGCGCCCGGGCAGCCGTCCTCAAAGAGCCCGACTCGCCGGCCCTGGTCCTCTCGGCAGCGTCATGGACAGGGCCCCTGTGGTATCGTGGATTGATCATTCCAGGCCCTGTGCGTCGACACCTGCGCCTGGCGGATCATTCCGCCCTTGGTGCAAGTCGTGCGCTGCAGTGGAGAAGTCGCGTGAGCAACGCCCCGAATCGCCCGACCGAGCCGCCTGACCTGGGTGCGCTGTCCGAACTCGCGCCCCAGCTGGCGCAGACCTTTGTCTCCATCGCCAGTGACATCGCACTGGTGATCGACGACGACGGGGTCATCCGCAACGTCGCCCAGGGCGCCGAGCCGCTGACCGGTGGCGCCGCCCACTGGGTGGGCCGGCACTGGGTGGACACCGTCACTGGCGAGACCCGCCGCAAGGTCGAGATGATGCTCAGCGAGGCCCGCGCCGGCCGCGTGACGCAGCGCCGCGAGGTCAACCACCACGCCGACGGCGGCACCGAGATCCCGGTGGCCTACTCGGCCGTGCGCCTGGGCGCCAAGGGCCCGGTGCTGGCGGTGGGCCGCGACCTGCGCTCGGTGGCCGCCATCCAGCAGCGATTCGTCGAAGCCCAGCAGGCGCTGGAGCGCGACTACTGGCGCCGTCGCCAGGCCGAGGCGCGCTACCGCATGCTGTTCCAGGTGGCCACCGACGGCGTGCTGGTCATCGACGCCCACAGCTACGCCATGGTCGAGGCCAACCGCGCCGCCGCCGAGCTGTTCGGCCGCGTGATGGCGCACTGGGCCGGGCAGAGCGTGCTGGCGAGCATCAGCAGCGTCTCGCGCGCGGCGGTGGAAGAGCTGTTCGTCACCGCCCGCACCAGCGGCCGCCCGGGCGAGATCCGTGCGCTGCTGGCGCCTGGCGAGGGCCTGGCGGTGGCGCCGGTGCCGGCCGACCTGTCGGCCACGCCCTTCAGCGCCGACGGCACGCTGCTGCTGCTGGTGCGCGTACGCGTGGCCGAGGTGGCCGCCGAGCCGGGCTCGGCCAGCCTGCGCCTGGCCAGTTTCGTCGACCGCACGCCCGACGCGGTGGTGATCACCGATTCGCAGGCCCGGGTGCTGATGTCCAACTCCGCCTTCGACCTGCTGTGCCAGGACGCCGCCGCGGTGCCCGGCATGCCCATGCCCAGCGCCGGCCAGAGCCTGACCCAGCTGCTGGGCGACGCCAAGGGCAGCCTGCCCGCCATCCTGGCGCAGGCGCGCCACCTGGGCATCGTCGACCAGCAGCAGTGCACGGTCGGCTGCCATGAGTCGGTGGCGATCGACGTCGAGGTCTCGGCCGCGCTGCTGGCCGAAGGCGACCAGGAATGCATGGGCCTGACGCTGCGCCGCATCGACCACCGCCAGGGCGCGATGCCACCGCAGGTGCGCCAGCTGGCCAGCGCGATCGACCGCCTGGCCGCCCAGGTCGGCCTGATGTCGCTGGGCGACCTGCTGCGCGAGACCAGCGAGCTGGCCGAGCGCCACCTGCTGGAAGAGGCGATCGCCCGCCACCCGTCCGACCTGGCGCAGGCCGCGGCGCTGCTGGGCATTGCGCTGGATGACCTGTGGGCGCGGATGCGCCACCATCGGCTCGAGGCGGGCAAGACGCCGGGCCCGGGGCTGCTGAACTGATCTGCGGAGCACGCACGTGCAAGGCGAGAGTCCCCGCTTCGGTCAGGCCGATCTGACCAACTGCGAGCGTGAGCTGATCCACCTCGCCGGCTCGGTGCAGCCGCACGGCGTGCTGCTGGTGCTGGAGGGCGAGGGCCTGCGGCTGTCGGCAGCGTCCGAGAACATCGCGCAACTGCTGGATGCCCCCGGCAGCGCCTGCCTGGGCCGTCCGCTGGAGGCGCTGGCGCCGGGCCTGGCGCAGGCGGTGCAGGCCGCGCTGCCCGCGCTGCGCGCCGATGAACCGGTGCCGCTGCAGGCCGCCCGCGGCGGCGGCGCGCCCGACTGGGAGGGCGCACTGCACCGCAATGCCGCGGGCGCGCTGGTGCTGGAGCTGGAGCCGCTGGCGTCGGGGGCCGCGCCCACCGTGGGCCATGACCGCGAGACGCTGATGACGCTGGTCGCGCAGACCGTGCAGCGCATTGGCGAAGCCGCCAGCCTGGGCGTGCTGGCCGACGCCACCGCACGCGGCGTGCGCGAGCTGATCGGCTACGACCGGGTGATGGTCTACAAGTTCGACCCCGAGGGCCACGGCGAGATCATCGCCGAGTCGCGCGACCCGCGGCTGCAGTCGCTGCTGGGGCACCACTACCCGGCCACCGACATTCCGCAGCGCGCCCGCGAGCTGTACCTGCGCAACCGGGTGCGGGTGCTGGTGGACGTGCACTACCAGCCGCAGCTGCTGGTGCGCGAGGACGGCCAGCCGGTGGGCGACCAGCTCGACATGTCGATGAGCTACCTGCGCAGCATGTCGCCGCTGCACCTGCAGTACCTGAAGAACATGGGTGTCACCGCGACGCTGGTGGTGTCGCTGGTGCACGAGGAACGGCTGTGGGGCCTGATCGCCGCCCACCACGATGCGCCGCGCAACGTGCGCTACGCGGTGCGCGCCGCCTGCGACCTGATCGGCGAGGTGGTCTCCACCCGCATCGCGGCGATCGAGAACTACGCCCATGCGCAGGTCGCGGTGCTGGTGCGCCGGCTCGAGCAGCGCCTGGTCGAGGCCACCTCCACCGAGGGCGACTGGCGCCAGGCGCTGTTCCGCAACCCGGCCACGCTGCTGCAGCCGCTGAATGCCACCGGCGCGGTGCTGTTCGCCGAGAACGAATTGCTGACCACCGGCGAGGTGCCGTCCACGCCCGAGCTGCGCGCGCTGCGCGACTGGGTGGTCGAGCAGACCGCCAGCGACATGCTGTTCGCCAGCTCCGCGGTGGGCAAGGCCAACCCGGCGCTGGCCTCGCTGACGCCCACCGCCAGCGGCGTGCTGGGCGTGCGCCTGTCGGCACAGCGGCCCGACCTGCTGATGTGGCTGCGCAAGGAGCAGATGCGCACCGTCACCTGGGCCGGCGACCCGCACAAGCCGATGATCGGCGATGACCCGATGAGCCTGTCGCCGCGGCGCTCCTTCGCCGCCTGGTCCGAGCTGGTGCGCGGCACCGCGATCGCCTGGACCACCGCCGAGCTGGCGCTGGGCCGGGCCTTTGGCGGTGCGCTGGTGGACATCATCGTGCAGGTCCAGGCGGTGCGCCTGCTGGTGGCCGAGCACCAGTTGGCCACGGTGCGCGAGACCGTGCGCAACGCCGTCGAGGCGGTGCTGGTGGCCGGGCCGGACGGCCGGCTGCTGTTCATCAACGAGGCCTGTGGTCAGTTGCTGGGCCGGGTCTGGTCCGGGGGGCCGCCGGCCGACGCGGCCGACCTGGACCACCTGGCCGATGCCTTCACCCAGCCCCAGCAGCTGCGCCATGCGCTGGCCGCGTTGCGCACCGGCCAGGCCCACTGGCGTGGCGAGCTGCTGTTGCGCCCGCAGCAGGCCGATGCCGGCGAGCGGCCGGTGACGGTGCGCGCCGAGGTGGTGCCGGGCCGTGACGGCCGTCCGCTGGGCTATGTGCTGACGTTCTTCGACCGCAGCCAGAGCTGGCGCGCCACCCAGGCCCGCGCCCACCTGGAGGCCTCACTGGCCCGGGCGATGCCGGCGGCGGCGCCGGTCGAGGGCCTGTCGGCGGGCGCCGCGGCCACGCGCGAGATCGACCCGCTGCTGGGCGCCATCCTCACCAATGCCAGCCTGGCGGCGATGGACATTGCCGATTCCAGCGCCTCCGTGCCCACCGCGCCGATGCTTGAAGAGCTGGAAAGCGCCACCCGCCGGGCCACCTCGCTGGTCGAGCGCATCCGCCGGCTGAGCACGCCGCCGGGCGCGGACAGCGGGTCGTGAGCGCCGCGCTGCGCGGGTCAGGGCGGGCAGCGCCAGTCGAACCAGTCGCCGTGGCGGTCGAAGGCGGCGCAGGCCTCGTCCTCCAGCGCCTGGGCTTCGTCCTCGTCGCGCGCCAATTGGTCCAGGCCGCTGCGAAAGCGCATGGCCAGCTCGCCCACGCGCGCCGGACCGCCGAAGTCATAGAACGCCAGACCCGGGCCGCCGGCCAGACCCAGGCTCTGGCCCACCACCCGCGCCAGCACCTGGCCGCCCGCCAGGTCGCCCAGGTAGCGCACATAGGCGTGTGCCGCCAGACCCAGCGGCTGGCGCATGGCCAGGCCCTGCAGGTGCTGCGCATAGGCCAGGGCCGGCGGACTGGCCTGCAGATCGGCGCGCCAGTCGGGGCCGTGCAACTGCCCCAGATCCTGGTCCAGGGCACTGCGGCGCGCCAGCGCCGGGTCCAGCAAGGGCGCCAGGCGCTGCTGCACGGCGGGCGTGTCCAGGCCGTCTTCCAGCGCGCTGTACAGGGCGTGCAGGTCGCACAGCCAGCCGCAGTAATCGGCGCGGCCCAGCTGGCCGCGCAGCAGCCGCTGCATCAGCGCACTGCGCTCCACCTGGGTGTGGCGCGTCTGCGTGGCCTGGCGCAGCCGGCGGGCCAGGGGCTGAAAGGGGGGCGCGGCCGGACTCATGCAGCCCATCTTAGGGCCTGGCCCGTGGCCCGCAGGGGGGCTTGATGGGGGCGGGCACCACGATGGTGTCTGCCGGCGGTCTGCGCTGGCACCTGGCGCGCTGGGGCGACGGTCCTCGGCAGCTGCTGTGCCTGCACGGCACCGGTGCCTGCAGCGACAGCTTCCAGACGCTGGCGCAGGCCTGGCTGGCGCGCGATGCTGGCTGGACCCTGCTCGCCCCCGACCTGCCCGGCCAGGGCCGCAGCGCCCCGCTGCCGCCCGGGCGACGCGGCATGGCGGCGATGGCCGAGGCGCTGCGCGCGCTGCTGGCCACGCTGGCCGAGCCGCCGGCGGTGGTGCTGGGGCATTCCGCCGGTGGCGCGCTGATGCTGCGCCTGGCGCTGGACGGCGGCCTGTCGCCCCCAACCCGGCTGATCGGCCTGAACGCCGCGCTGCAGCCCTTCGACGGCCTGGCCGGCTGGACCTACCCGGCGCTGGCCAGGCTGCTGGCCTGGAACCCGCTGGTGCCGCCGCTGGCCGCCTGGCGCGCGCGCGACCTGACGGCGGTGCGCCGCCTGATCGCCGCCACCGGCTCGGCACTGAATGAAGACGCCGTGGCCCGTTATGGCCACTGGCTGCGCCAGCCCACCCACCTGGCGGGCGTGCTGTCGATGATGGCCGACTGGGACCTGGCCGGCCTGCAGCGTGACCTGCCGCGTCTGCAGCACCCGCTGACGCTGGTGGTGGGCGAGCGCGACGCAGTGGTGCCGCCGGCGCAGGCGGCGCGGCTGCGCCGGCCGGGTGTGCAGGTGCAGCGCCTCGACGGGCTGGGCCACCTGATGCATGAGGAAGACCCGCCGCGCCTGGCCGCGCTGCTGCTGGCCGATTTGGATCAGCCCAACGCTGCGTGCAGCTGACGCGCGTCGGCGTGCGGCAGCGGCAGGTAGCGCGCGCCCATCGCCTGGGCCAGCTCGCGCGCCTGGGCCTGGGGCTGCGGCGCGGTGTCCAGCCACAGCAGATCGAGTGACTGGCCGGCGAAGGCGCGCGCCGACACCAGTGCATCGGCCGCGGCCTGGGTGCGCCCGGGGCTGCCGTCGCGCGCCAGGTTGGCGCGGCCGTCGGACAGCACCACCACCACCGGCGTGGCGCCGCGGCGCAACTGTTCCTGGCTGGCCAGGAAGGCGGCGTCGAGTGCGGCGGCCAGCGGCGTGGCGCCGCCGCCGACCAGGCCGGCCAGACAACGGCGTGCGCGCGCCAGCGCGCGGGTGGGCGGCAGCAGCCATTCCACCGACGGGCCACCCGGCTGGCCGCGGAAGGCCAGCAGCGCCACCTGGTCACGCCGCACATAGCACTCGGCCAGCAGCAGCTCGACCGCGCCCTTGGCCTCGGCCAGGCGGTGCGCGGCCGCCGAGCCCGAGGCGTCGACGACGAACATGGTCACCGTCTGGCGCTGCTGGATGCGGCGGGTGATGCGGAAATCCTCGCGCTGCAGCTGCACCCGGTTCGGGGTGGCGGGGCGCTCGCGGCGGCGCAGCGTCTGCCAGGGCGCGGCGGCTCGCAGCGTCTCGACCAGGTTCAGCCGGGCGCCGCGGCGCGGGTCGCCAGGGTGGGCGCCGGCCGGGCGGCCGCGCAGTGGCTGAACCTGCCAGGCGCCGGCGCTGCCCGCGCTGCGCGAGGCGTTGCGGGCGCGGCCGGCGGCCAGGCGTGCCAGCAGGCCCGGCGGCAGCGCTGCCAGAGCGGCCTGCAGCAGCACGTCGGCGGCCTGCTCCAGCGCCTGGTCGCTGGGGGCCGGATCGCTGGAGTCGGCGGGGGGCGGTGTGTCGGCGCAGGCGTCCTGCGGCGGCGGTTCGGCCGGTGTCTCCTCGGTGTCGTCGGCGGGCAGCGGCGGCAGCTGGGTGGCGCGTGGCGCCAGCACCAGGCGCGCGGCCCAGGCCAGGTCCTCGTCCTGCACCTGGGCATGGCCGGCCCAGGCGGCGGCGGCGCGAGCGGCACGCCAGGCCTGCAGCAGCGCGCGGTCGGAGCCCACGCCCAGCGCGGCGGCGGTCTCGGCCAGCGCCTGCAGCGCCTCGTCGGACACCTGGATCCAGGGCAGCGCCGTGTGGGCCGCTTGCACCCGCTGGCGCCAGGCGGCAGCCTCGTCGCCGACGGGGGCGTCCAGCGCTTCGCCGCAGGCGCCCAGGTCCAGCCACAGGCCCAGGCGCTCGGCCAGCGCGGGCGGCAGGGTCTCGTCGGGCTCGGCGCCCTCGTCCATGGCCACCAGCGCCCAGCAGGCCGGCAGGCACTGGTCCAGGCCCTCGCGCTGCACGGCCACCTGGTGGGTGTCCAGCGCATGGCCCAGCAGCGCAGCGCGGCCGCGGTCCAGACGCTCGGCCATCGGCAGCAGCAGCACGCCGCCATCGCACTCGGCCAGCAGGCCGCGCTGGGCCACCGGGCGGCCGCTGCGCAGGCTGGCCGTCAGGTCCAGGCCGCCCAGCAGGCGCCCGGTGTCGATGCTGGCGGGCATGCGGCGCCAGGGTGTCTCGGGGGGCTGGCCGGCCGCCAGCCAGGCCAGCCAGGCCTCGCGGCGCGGGCCGTGGCGGTCGCGCAGCGCGACGCCGCCCAGGCCGGCGGCGTCCACCGCCAGCAGCGCGGCGGCCTGGCGGGCCGCGATGGCGTTCACGCCGGCACCAGCTCGTCCACCGCGCGCTGCACCCGCACGCCCGAACCAGCGTCGTCCAGCGGGTTGCGGCGCAGGCGGTGGCGCAGCGCGGGCGCGGCCATGCGGCGCAGGTGATCCGGCGTGACGGTGGCCGCACCTTCCAGCGCGGCCAGCGCGCGGGCGGCGCGCATCAGCGTAATCTCGCCGCGCAGGCCGTCGGTGCCCAGCTGCAGGCACAGCTGGGCGGCCAGGGTCAGCACCTCATCGGACACCGCCAGCTCGGCCAGCCGGCGCTGGGCGCCCTGCAGCTGGCGCCGCAGCCGCGCCTGCTCGGCCGCCCAGGTCTGCTGGAAGGCCTCGGGGTCGCGCTCATAGGCCTCGCGGCGGCGCACCACCTCGATGCGCTGGCCAATGTCCTTGGGCGTGCCCACGTCCACCGCCAGGCCGAAACGGTCCAGCAGCTGCGGCCGCAGCTCGCCCTCCTCGGGGTTGCCGCTGCCCACCAGCACGAAACGGGCGGGGTGGCGCACCGACAGGCCTTCGCGCTCGACCACGTTCTCGCCCGAGGCGGCCACGTCGATCAGCAGGTCGACCAGGTGGTCCTCGAGCAGGTTGACCTCGTCGATGTACAGGAAGCCCCGGTGCGCCCGTGCCAGCAGCCCGGGCTCGAAGGCCTTGACGCCCTGGCTCAGCGCCCGTTCCAGGTCGAGCGCGCCAACCACCCGGTCCTCGGTGGCGCCCAGCGGCAGGTCGACCACCGGCACCGGGCGCAGCGCGCTGCGTGAGCGGCCATGGCGGCCGGCGGCCTGGCATTCGGGACACAGGCGCGCGGTGCCGGCACGCGGGTCGCAGCCATAGCGGCAATCGGCCAGCGCGCGCATCGGCGGCAGCAGCGCGGCCAGACCGCGCACCGCGGTGGACTTGCCGGTGCCGCGGTCGCCCAGGATCAGCACACCGCCCAGGCTGGGATCGACCACGGTGGCGAGCAGCGCCCGCTTCATCTCCTCCTGGCCGACGATGGCGGTGAACGGGTAGGGCGTGGCCATGGAAATCACCTTGGGCGGCAGGGGGCCGCAGGCTGTCAATTTAACAGGACACTGGGTGGTGTCAATGCTGGCGATCGCGTGCACGGTGACGGCGGCCTGCTGACACGGCCATAATGGGTCCATGTCTGCGATCCGTCTGATCCCTGCAGCGCGCTCCGGGTGGCGTTGGCGCAAGCCATCGGCCTGAACCCACCCATGCCCCGGGCGACCGCTGTTGCGGCCCCGCCCCACTCCCCGCCCCGTCTGCCGCGCCAGCCTGCGCCGGAAGGGGACGCCGGGATCCAGAATCCCGGGGGTCCGCCAGACCTCCGCTGCCATCCAAGGGAAAGCGCCCATGCTGCTGATGATCGACAACTACGACTCCTTCACCTTCAACCTGGTCCAGTACTTCTCTGAGCTGGGCGAAGAGGTGAAGGTGGTGCGCAACGACGAGATCACCGTCGACGAGATCGGTGCCCTGCAACCCGACCAGCTGGTGCTCTCGCCCGGCCCCTGTTCGCCGGCCGAGGCGGGCGTGTGCGTGCCGGCGATCCAGGCCTTCGTCGGCAAGCTGCCAATCCTGGGCGTGTGCCTGGGCCACCAGAGCATCGGTGCCGCGCTGGGCGGGCGCATCATCCGCGCCAAGACCCAGATGCACGGCAAGACCAGCGTCATCGACACCGATGGCGAAGGCGTCTACGCCGGCCTGCCCAAGCAGTTCACCGTGATCCGCTACCACTCGCTGGTGATCGAGGAGAGCACCCGGCCCGAGGCGCTGCAGGTGACCTCGCGCTCGGAAGATGGCGAGATCATGGGTGTGCGCCACCGCGAACTGGCCGGCACCCGCACGCCGCTGGAGGGCGTGCAGTTCCACCCCGAGTCCATCCTCTCCGAGCATGGGCATGCGATGCTGCGCAACTTTGTCGCGATGAGCCGCGCATGAAGACCGTCGACCTAAGGAGCGACACGGTCACGCGGCCCACCGCCGCGATGCGCGAGGCCATGGCCCGCGCCGAGGTGGGCGACGACGTCTTCGGCGACGACCCCACCGTCAACGCGCTGCAGGAGCGCATGGCGGCGCTGGCCGGCATGGAGGCGGCGCTGTTCATGCCCAGCGGCACGCAGAGCAACTTCTGCGCGCTGCTGGCGCACTGCCAGCGCGGCGACGAATACATCGTCGGCCAGCTGGCCCACACCTACCGCTACGAGGGCGGCGGCGCCGCGGTGCTGGGCAGCATCCAGCCGCAGCCGCTGGCGCAGGACGCGCGCGGGCAGATGGCGCTGGCCGACATCGCCGGCGCGATCAAGCCCGACGACCCGCACTTCGCCCGCAGCCGCCTGCTGTGCCTGGAGAACACCTGGAACGGCCATGTGATGCCGCAGCACTACCTGGCCGAAGCCACCGCGCTGGCGCGCTCGCGCGGCCTGGCCTGCCACCTGGACGGCGCGCGGGTGTTCAACGCCGCAGTGGCCGAGGCCGGGCCGGGCGGTGACATCGCCAGCGCGCTGCGCGGCATCACGCGCCACGTCGACAGCGTCTCGATCTGCTGCTCCAAGGGCCTGGGCGCGCCGGTGGGCTCGCTGCTGTGCGGCTCGCGCGAGCTCATCACCCGCGCCCACCGCATCCGCAAGATGGCCGGCGGTGGCCTGCGCCAGGTCGGCCTGCTGGCCGCGGCGATCGACCATGCGCTGACCCACCACCTGGGCCGCCTTCACGAGGACCACGCGCTGGCCGCGCGCCTGGCCGACGGCCTGCGCGGCCTGCCGGGGCTGAGCGTCAAGAGCGCCGAAACCAACATCGTCTTCGTCGATGTGGCCGACGGCCGCGGCCCGGCGCTGCTGGCCCACTTGGCGGCGCAGGGCATCCTGGCCACCGGCCTGATCGGCCTGCGCTTCGTCACCCACCAGGACGTCGATGCCGCCGGCATCGACCGCACCATCGCCGCGGTGCGCGCCTTCGTCGAACTTCATCCCGCCGCCGATGCGCCCACCGCGGCGTCGCGCGCCCCGTACTGACCCGCCCGAAAGACCGCCATGAGCATCACCAACACCGAGGCGCTGACCCGCGTCATCGAGCACCGCGAGATCTTCCACGACGAGATGCTGACGCTGATGCGCCGCATCATGAGCGGCGAGATGTCGCCGGTGATGATTGCCGCGCTGGCGATCGGCCTGCGCGTCAAGAAGGAGTCGATCGGCGAGATCGCCGCCGCCGCGCAGGTGATGCGCGAGTTCGCCACGCCGGTGCCGGTGGCCGACCGCACGGGCCTGGTCGACATCGTCGGCACCGGCGGCGACGGCAGCCACACCTTCAACATCTCCACCGCCAGCACCTTCGTTGCCGCGGCGGCGGGCGCGCGGGTGGCCAAGCACGGTGGGCGCAGCGTGTCGTCCACCAGCGGCTCGGCCGACGTGATGGAGGCGCTGGGCGCGCACATCAACCTCAACCCGGAGCAGGTGGCGCAGTGCCTGGCGCAGACCGGCATCGCCTTCATGTTCGCGCCCAACCACCATGCGTCGATGAAGCATGCGGCGCCGGTGCGCAAGGAGCTGGGCGTGCGTACCATCTTCAACATCCTGGGCCCGCTGACCAACCCGGCCGGTGCGCCCAACATCCTGCTGGGCGTGTTCCACCCCGACCTGGTGGGCATCCAGGTGCGCGTGCTGCAGCGCCTGGGCGCCGAGCATGCGATGGTGGTCTATGGCATGAACGGCATGGACGAGATTTCGCTGTCGGGCGAGACCATGGTGGGTGAGCTGAAGGACGGCTCGGTGCACGAGTACATGGTGCACCCCAGCGACTTCGGCCTGCCGGTCTACGACAGCCGCGTGCTGCGGGTGGCCAACCGCGATGAATCGGTGGCCTGCATCCAGCGCGCGCTGGGCAACGAGGACGGCCCGGTGCGCGACATCGTGCTGCTAAATGCCGGCGCCGCGCTGTACTGCGGCGGCCAGGCGGCCAGCATCAGCGAGGGCGTGAAGCTGGCCCGCGAGGCGGTGGCCTCGGGGCGGGCCATGGCCAAGCTGAGCGCGTTTGTCGCGGCCACCCAGGCCTTGAAAGGCTGAGGGGCTGAGTCGATGGACGACATCCTGAAGAAGATCGTGGCGGTCAAGCACCAGGAGGTGGCGTCCGCCAGGGCGGCACGCGACCTGGCCAGCCTGCGCCGCGAGGCCGAATCGCTGGGCGGGCAGCGCGACTTCATCGGCGCGCTGCGCGCGAAGATCGCCGCCGGCCAGGCCGGTGTGATCGCCGAGATCAAGAAGGCCAGCCCCAGCAAGGGCGTGATGCGCGACCCCTTCGAGCCCGCCGACATCGCCGCCAGCTACGCCGCCCACGGCGCCGCCTGCCTGAGCGTGCTGACCGATGTGCAGTTCTTCCAGGGCAGCGCCGACTACCTCCGCGCCGCCCGCGCCGCCTGCGCGCTGCCGGTGCTGCGCAAGGACTTCATGGTCGATGACTACCAGGTGGTCGAGGCCCGCGCGATGGGTGCCGACTGCATCCTGCTGATCGCCGCCTGCCTGGACGACGCCCAGATGGCCGACCTGGAAGCCACCGCCCACGGCCTGGGCATGGCGGTGCTGGTCGAGGTGCACGACGGCGCCGAACTGGACCGCGCACTGCGCCTGCGCACGCCGCTGGTGGGCATCAACAACCGCAACCTGCGCACTTTCGACGTGACCCTGGACACCACGCTGGGCCTGCTGCCGCGCGTGCCGGCCGACCGCCTGCTGGTGACCGAGTCGGGCATCCTGGGCCAGGCCGATGTGCAGCGCATGCGCGCCGCCGACGTGCACGCCTTCCTGGTCGGCGAGGCCTTCATGCGCCAGCCCGACCCGGGCGTGGCCCTGGCCACGCTGTTCGCGTGAGCGACCTGTTCGGCGGCGCCGGCTTGCGGCTGGAACAGCCGCTGGAGGCGCTGATTGCGGAAGTGGGCACTGACTGGCGAAGCGTTGTCGAGGCCTGGGTGGGCACGTCCGCCGGCCGCGGCCTGATCGCCCACGTCGACGCCCGCCGCACCGCCGGCGCGCTGATCTACCCCGCCCAGCCCTTCCGGGCGCTGGCGCTGACGCCGCTGGACGCGGTGCGGGCGGTGATCCTGGGCCAGGACCCGTACCACGGGCTGGGCCAGGCCGAAGGGCTGGCCTTCTCGGTGCCGCCGGGCCAGAAGATCCCGCCCAGCCTGCGCAACATCCACGCTGAACTGCAGCGCGACCTGGGCCTGCCAGCGCCGCGCCATGGCCACCTGGGCGACTGGGCACGGCGCGGCGTGCTGCTGCTCAACACCAGCCTGACGGTCGAGGACGGCCAGCCGGCCAGCCACGCGAAGAAGGGCTGGGAGGCGCTGACCGATGCGCTGATCGAGGCGGTGGCCCGCCAGCCGCGCCGCATCGCCTTCCTGCTGTGGGGGGCACATGCGCAAGCCAAGGCGCCGCTGATCGAGGCCGCCGCGCCGGGCCGCCACCTGCTGCTGCAGGCCAACCACCCGTCGCCGCTGTCGGCCCGCCGCCCGCCGCTGCCCTTCCTGGGCTGCGGCCACTTCGGCGCCTGCCGCCAGGCGGGCATCGACGTCGACTGGCGGCTGGGCTGATCGCGCTGGCGCGCCGATTTGCGCACTGCACGAAAAAGCTGCTAAACTCTTGGGCTCGCTCCGGAGGGGTGCCCGAGTGGCTAAAGGGGGCAGACTGTAAATCTGTTGGCTTACGCCTACGCTGGTTCGAATCCAGCCTCCTCCACCAGAGCGAACCTGTCATGAGAGCACCAGCCGCAAGGCTGGTGCGGTGAGTGCGCCGGCCGCAAGGCTGGCGACAAGTTGCGAATGAGTGAACGAGTCCCGAGCGGGAGTAGTTCAATGGTAGAACCTTAGCCTTCCAAGCTAATGACGCGGGTTCGATTCCCGTCTCCCGCTCCAGTGAAGGACAGGGTTCGTTGGTGTGTGTCGAGTGAGTCGACACAGGCCTGAGGGGTGCCCCGGCAGCCCTCAATCCTGTGTCGATGCCCATGTGGCTCAGTGGTAGAGCACTCCCTTGGTAAGGGAGAGGTCGCGCGTTCGATCCGCGCCATGGGCACCACCTCTTTCTCGTTTTCATTGTTCTCGAACGCCCTCAGGGGCACCAGGAGCGCAAGATGGCAAAAGGCAAGTTTGAACGGACCAAGCCGCACGTGAACGTGGGCACGATTGGTCACGTGGACCATGGCAAGACGACGCTGACGGCGGCGATCACGACGATCCTGGCCAAGAAGTTCGGTGGCGAGGCCAAGGCCTACGACCAGATCGATGCGGCGCCGGAAGAGAAGGCACGCGGCATCACGATCAACACCGCGCACGTCGAGTACGAGACGGCCAACCGCCACTACGCGCACGTCGACTGCCCGGGCCACGCCGACTATGTGAAGAACATGATCACCGGCGCCGCCCAGATGGACGGCGCGATCCTGGTGTGCTCGGCCGCTGACGGCCCGATGCCCCAGACCCGCGAGCACATCCTGCTGGCGCGTCAGGTGGGCGTGCCCTACATCATCGTCTTCCTGAACAAGTGCGACATGGTCGACGACGCCGAGTTGCTCGAGCTGGTCGAGATGGAAGTGCGCGAGCTGCTCAGCAAGTACGACTTCCCGGGCGACGACACCCCGATCATCAAGGGCTCGGCCAAGCTGGCCATCGAAGGCGACACCGGTGACCTGGGCGAGCAGGCGATCTTCCGCCTGGCCGACGCGCTGGACAGCTACATCCCGACGCCCGAGCGCGCCGTGGACGGCACCTTCCTGATGCCTGTCGAAGACGTGTTCTCGATCTCGGGCCGCGGCACCGTGGTGACCGGTCGCGTCGAGCGCGGCATCGTCAAGGTCGGCGAGGAAATCGAGATCGTCGGTATCAAGCCGACCCAGAAGACCACCTGCACCGGCGTGGAAATGTTCCGCAAGCTGCTGGACCAGGGCCAGGCGGGCGACAACGTCGGCATCCTGCTGCGCGGCACCAAGCGTGAAGAAGTCGAGCGCGGCCAGGTGCTGTGCAAGCCCGGCTCGATCAAGCCGCACACCCACTTCACCGCCGAGGTGTACGTGCTGAGCAAGGAAGAGGGCGGCCGCCACACCCCGTTCTTCAACAACTATCGCCCGCAGTTCTACTTCCGCACGACGGACGTGACCGGCGCGGTGGAGCTGCCGAAGGACAAGGAAATGGTCATGCCGGGCGACAACGTCAGCATCACCGTCAAGCTGATCGCCCCGATCGCGATGGAAGAAGGCCTGCGCTTCGCCATCCGTGAAGGCGGCCGCACCGTCGGCGCCGGCGTCGTGGCCAAGATCATCGAGTAAACCTTCCCGAAAAGGCCGCAGGGGTATAGCTCAATTGGCAGAGCGTCGGTCTCCAAAACCGAAGGTTGTAGGTTCGATTCCTACTGCCCCTGCCAACTGAACACGCTGCGCAGAACAGCGTGCCCGGTTGGTGGCTCCGCAAGGAGCCCAGCAGCCCGAAGCAGGCAGCCCGCAGGCCACCAGAGCCCGGCGGGCTTTCCTGCTGTTGGGCCGTCAGTCTCCTGACGGGCCGACAGACCACCCAAGCAGACCATGTCCACCTCTCCTCAAGTCGAAACTGTCTCCACCGGCGCTGACAAGGCCAAGCTGGCCGCAGCGGCGGTGCTGCTGATCGGCTCGGTCGCGGCCTTCTACCTGCTGAACCAGCAGAGCATGTGGCTGCGCGTGGTGGCCCTGCTGGTGGGCGTGGCCCTGGCGGTGGTCGTGTTCTTCACGTCCGAGAACGGCAAGCAGCTGATCGGCTTCGGCCGCGAGTCGGTGCGCGAGGTCAAGAAGGTCGTCTGGCCCACCCGCAAGGAAGCCGGCCAGATGACGCTGTACGTGTTCGCCTTCGTCGTCGTGATGGCCCTGTTCCTGTGGCTGACCGACAAGACGCTGGAGTGGGTGCTGTACGACCTGATCCTGGGCTGGAAGCGCTGAACGCGCACCCGGTCATCCAACAAGAGGCATCCGAATGAGCGAATCCGTCGCCCCCGACACCACCGCCAACGCACCGGCCAACGGCATGCGCTGGTACGTGGTGCATGCCTATTCGGGCATGGAGAAGGCCGTCGAGCGCAACATCCGCGAGCGCATCGAGCGCGCCGGCATGCAGGCCAAGTTTGGCCGCATCCTGGTGCCGACCGAGGAAGTGGTCGAGCTGAAGAACGGCAAGAAGTCGGTCACCGAGCGCCGCTTCTTCCCCGGCTACGTGCTGGTCGAGATGCTGATGGACGACGAGTCCTGGCACCTGGTCAAGCACACCAGCAAGGTCACCGGCTTCGTCGGCGGCGCGCGCAACCGCCCGGCCCCGATCTCCGAGGCCGAGGTGATGAAGATCGTCAACCAGATGCAGGAAGGCGTCGAGAAGCCGCGGCCCAAGGTCGAGTGGCAGGTCGGCGAGCTGGTCCGCGTCAAGGAAGGCCCGTTCACCGACTTCAACGGCGCCGTCGAGGAAGTCAACTACGAGAAGTCCAAGGTCCGCGTCTCGGTCACGATCTTCGGTCGTGCCACGCCGGTGGAGCTGGACTTCTCCCAGGTCGAAAAGGTCTGACGACCTGAGTCGTCAGACCTGTCGAGTCCGCCCCTCAGGGCGGGCTCGAAAGGTCAAAGCAGTCAGCAGCGTTCCCGACCCGGCGCCGCTGATGAAGTTCGAAACGGGTCGTGGACGAGGAGCCGAGGGGCTGATGCCCCGAAGCGTCTGAACTCGAAAAGGAGCCATTCATGGCAAAGAAGATCGTCGGCTTCATCAAGCTGCAGATCCCGGCCGGCAAGGCCAACCCCTCTCCGCCGGTCGGTCCGGCGCTGGGCCAGCGCGGCCTGAACATCATGGAGTTCTGCAAGGCGTTCAACGCCCAGACCCAGGGCATGGAGCCCGGTCTGATGCTGCCCGTGGTGATCACCGCCTTCGCTGACAAGTCCTTCACCTTCGTGCTGAAGTCGCCCCCGGCGACGGTGCTGATCAAGAAGGCGATCAAGCTGGACAAGGGCTCGGACAAGCCGCACCTGAACAAGGTGGGCAAGATCACCCGCGCCCAGCTGGAAGAGATCGCCAAGATGAAGCAGAAGGACCTGACGGCGGCCGACATGGACGCCGCGGTGAAGACGATTGCCGGTTCCGCCCGCTCGATGGGCGTGATCGTGGAGGGCGTGTGACATGGCAAAGCTGACCAAGAAGGCCAAGGCCCTGCAGGGCAAGGTCGACAGCCTGAAGCTGTACACCATCAATGACGCGCTGAGCCTGGTCAAGGGCTGCGCCACCGCCAAGTTCGACGAGTCGATCGACGTGGCCGTGCAGCTGGGCATCGACGCCAAGAAGTCGGACCAGGTCGTGCGTGGCGCCGTCGTGCTGCCCAACGGCACCGGCAAGACCAAGCGCGTGGCCGTGTTCGCCCAGGGCGCCAAGGCCGAGGAAGCCAAGGCCGCCGGCGCCGACGTGGTCGGCATGGAAGACCTGGCCGAGCGCGTCAAGGCGGGTGACATGCCCTTCGACGTGGTGATCGCCTCGCCCGACACGATGCGCATCGTCGGTACCCTGGGTCAGATCCTGGGCCCGCGCGGCCTGATGCCGAACCCGAAGGTCGGCACCGTGACCCCGGACGTCGCCACGGCGGTGAAGAACGCCAAGGCCGGTCAGGTCCAGTTCCGCGTCGACAAGGCCGGCATCATCCACGGCACGATCGGCCGTCGCTCGTTCGACGACGACAAGCTGGTGGGTAACCTGGCCGCGCTGCTGGAAGCCCTGAACAAGGCCAAGCCGGCCTCGTCCAAGGGTGTCTACCTGCGCAAGCTGGCCGTGTCCTCGACGATGGGCGTGGGCGCCCGCGTCGACATCAGCTCGGTGGCGATCAACACCGCCGCTGCCTGATCGAGGCATTGAATCCGGCCGGGCGGCCGTCTTGACGCCCGGTTGGTCATTGGTGGGCCGTGCCAGGAGCTTGCTCCGGGCGCGGGCCATCCAAGACCGCTGGTGACGGCACGCAGGTGCCGTCTTAATCGAACCCAAGGGTCCGCCCGAGGGGTCCACCAGCGCAGATGGCGTCCCCGCCGTGACGAAGGAAGTGAACCGTGATGGGCACCTCACTCGAAGCGGCAAGGTCGCTGAAACCCCGGTGCACCGGAGTCGCCCGTCAGGGTGGCGAAGGTGCGTGATGTGAGGAGTAGACCTTGAGTCTCAACCGCAACGAGAAGGCGGCCGTGATCGAGGAAGTGGCAGCGCAAGCCGCCAAGTCCCAGACCCTGGCGCTGGCCGAGTACCGTGGCCTCACCGTGGAAGCCCTGAACAAGCTGCGCGTCGATGCGCGTGCCAAGGGTGTGTATCTTCACGTGCTGAAGAACACCCTGGCCCGTCGCGCTGTCGCCGGCACCCCGTTCGAGGTGGCCGCGGAGAGCATGGCCGGTCCGCTGATCTACGGCTTTTCGGAAGATGCCGTCGCCGCGGCCAAAGTCATCGCTGACTTTGCCAAGGGCAACGACAAGCTGGTCATCAAGGCTGGTGCCTACGCTGGCAAGGCCCTGGACGCCGACGGCGTCAAGGCCCTGGCGTCGATCCCCAGCAAGGAAGTCCTGCTGGCCCAGATCGCTGGCCTGCTGATGTCGCCCGTGCAACGCATGGCCGGCGTCCTGGCTGCCCTGTCCGAGAAGCGTGGTGGCGGCGCTGAAGCGCCTGCCGAGGCCCCTGCGGCCTGATCCCGCTGCCTGTACCCATTCACTGATTCACTGATTTCAAGGAAACCATCATGGCTTTCGACAAAGACGCCTTCCTGACCGCCCTGGACAGCATGTCCGTCATGGAACTCAACGACCTGGTCAAGGCGATTGAAGAGAAGTTCGGCGTGTCCGCCGCCGCCATGGCCGCCCCGGCCGCCGGCGGTGCCGCTGGCGCTGGCGCCCCGGCCGCTGAAGAGAAGACCGAGTTCAACGTCGTGCTGACCGAAGCCGGCGCCAACAAGGTCTCGGTCATCAAGGCCGTGCGCGAACTGACCGGCCTGGGCCTGAAGGAAGCCAAGGACCTGGTCGACGGCGCCCCGAAGAACGTCAAGGAAGGCGTGGCCAAGGCCGACGCCGAAGCCGCCGTCAAGAAGCTGGTGGAAGCCGGCGCCAAGGCCGAGCTGAAGTAATTCAGCCCCCTGGCCAGGAGGCTGGGAGCCCGCCAAGGGCTCCCGGCCTTTTGCGCTTACAGGGCGCAGCGCGGCGACCCCGGTCGCGGCGGTGCAAAACCCTGTTGAGAGCAGCTGGAAAATTCCCGAGTGATAATCGTGGGTTTTCCAAGTGTTCTCTGATCCGACTGCAGAGAACGGGTTTGGTCGGACTCCGGTGCAATGCCGGGGTTGTCCGCCAGCGGTTGGTAGTGGCCAACCACCAAGCTTTCAGGTCTCCCCGTGAGGGGATGAGCCTGGCCAGCCAGTCGCCGACGCAGCCCGTGCTACCGGCCGGCACGCGCTGTCGATACGGAGTCTTCCATGGCGCAAGCAACCCCCTACAGCTACACCGAGCGCAAGCGTATCCGCAAGAGCTTCGGCAAGCGCGAGAGCGTTCTCAACGTCCCCTACCTGCTGACGATGCAGCGGGAGTCCTACGTCGCCTTCCTGCAGAAGGACACCCCGCCGCAGCAGCGCAAGCCCGAAGGCTTGCAGGCCGCCTTCCTGTCCGCGTTCCCGATCGTGTCGCACAACGGGTTCGTGGAGATGAAGTTCATCGAATTCAACATCGCCAAGCCCACGTTCGACGTGCGCGAGTGCCAGCAGCGCGGCCTGACCTTTGCCGCCGCGGTGCGCGCCAAGCTGCAGATGATCATCTATGACCGCGAGGCGCATCCCGCCAAGGTGGTCAAGGAGATCAAGGAGCAGGAGGTCTACATGGGCGAGGTGCCCCTGATGACCGACTACGGCTCGTTCATCGTCAACGGCACCGAACGCGTCATCGTCAGCCAGCTGCACCGCTCGCCCGGCGTGTTCTTCGAGCACGACAAGGGCAAGACCCACAGCTCGGGCAAGCTGCTGTTCAGCGCCCGCATCATTCCCTACCGCGGCTCCTGGCTGGACTTCGAGTTCGACCCGAAGGACATCCTGTACTTCCGCGTCGACCGTCGCCGCAAGATGCCGGTCACGATCCTGCTCAAGGCCATCGGCCTGAACCCCGAGCAGATCCTGGCGCATTTCTTCAAGAACGACACCTTCCGCCTGATGGATGCGGGCGCGCAGATGGAGTTCGTGCCCGAGCGCCTGAAGGGCGAGGTGGCCCGCTTCGACATCACCGACAAGACCGGCGCGGTCATCGTCGAGAAGGACAAGCGCATCACCGCGCGCCACGTGCGCCAGCTCGAGCAGGGCGGCACCACCTTCATCTCGGTGCCGGAAGACTTCCTGGTGGGCCGCATCGTGGCCCGCAACATGGTCGACCCGGACACCGGCGAGATCATCGCCAAGGCCAACGACGAGCTGACCGAGTCGCTGCTCAAGAAGCTGCGCGCCGCCGGCATCAAGGACATCCAGTGCCTGTTCACCAATGAACTGGACCAGGGTGCCTACATCAGCCAGACCCTGGGTCTGGACGAGACCGCCGACCAGCTGGCCGCCCGCGTCGCGATCTACCGCATGATGCGCCCCGGCGAGCCGCCGACCGAGGACGCCGTCGAGGCCCTGTTCCAGCGCCTGTTCTACAGCGCCGACACGTATGACCTGTCGCGCGTGGGCCGCATGAAGTTCAACGCCCGCGTGGGCCGCGACGCCCCCGAAGGCCCGATGACGCTGTCCAACGAGGACATCCTGGACGTCGTCAAGATCCTGGTCGAACTGCGCAACGGCCGCGGCGAGGTCGATGACATCGACCACCTGGGCAACCGCCGCGTGCGCTGCGTGGGCGAACTGGCCGAGAACCAGTACCGCTCGGGCCTGGCCCGCATCGAGAAGGCCGTCAAGGAGCGTCTGGGCCAGGCCGAGACCGAGGCCCTGATGCCGCACGACCTGATCAACTCCAAGCCGATCTCCGCGGCGCTCAAGGAGTTCTTCGGAGCGTCGCAGCTGTCGCAGTTCATGGACCAGACCAACCCGCTGTCCGAGATCACGCACAAGCGTCGCGTCTCGGCCCTGGGCCCGGGCGGTCTGACCCGCGAGCGCGCCGGCTTCGAGGTGCGCGACGTGCACCCCACGCACTACGGCCGCGTCTGCCCGATCGAAACGCCGGAAGGCCCGAACATCGGCCTGATCAACTCGCTCGCGCTGTACGCCCAGCTCAACGAGTACGGCTTTCTCGAGACGCCGTACCGCCGCGTGGTCGACAGCAAGGTGACCGACCAGATCGACTACCTGTCGGCCATCGAGGAAGGCAAGTACGTCATCGCCCAGGCGAACGCCTCGCTGGGCGCCGACGGCACGCTGACCGACGAGCTGGTCTCGGCCCGTGAGAACGGCGAATCGGTGCTGACCTCGCCCGAGCGCATCCAGTACATGGACGTGGCGCCGACGCAGATCGTCTCGGTGGCGGCCTCGCTGGTGCCCTTCCTGGAGCACGACGACGCGAACCGCGCGCTGATGGGCGCCAACATGCAGCGCCAGGCCGTGCCGGTGCTGCGCCCCGAGAAGGCCCTGGTGGGCACCGGTGTCGAGCGCGTCGCCGCGGTCGACTCGGGCACCGTGGTCACGGCGCGCCGCGGCGGCGTGGTCGACTATGTCGACACCAACCGGGTGGTGATCCGCGTCAATGACGCGGAAGCCGTGGCCGGTGAAGTCGGCGTCGACATCTACAACCTGATCAAGTACCAGCGCTCGAACCAGAACACCAACATCCACCAGCGCGCCATCGTGCGCCGCGGTGACAAGGTGGCGGCGGGCGACGTGGTGGCCGACGGCGCGTCGACCGACCTGGGTGAGCTGGCCCTGGGCCAGAACATGCTGGTCGCGTTCATGCCCTGGAACGGCTACAACTTCGAGGACTCGATCCTGATCAGCGAGCGCGTCGTCGCCGAAGACCGCTACACCTCGATCCACATCGAGGAACTGGTGGTCATGGCCCGCGACACCAAGCTGGGCGCCGAGGAAATCACCCGCGACATCCCCAACCTGTCCGAGCAGCAACTGGCGCGCCTGGACGAGTCGGGCATCGTCTACATCGGCGCCGAGGTCAACCCCGGCGACGTGCTGGTGGGCAAGGTCACCCCCAAGGGCGAGACCACGCTGACCCCGGAAGAGAAGCTGCTGCGCGCGATCTTCGGCGAGAAGGCCTCCGACGTGAAGGACACCTCGCTGCGCGTCGACCAGGGCACGCAGGGCACCGTCATCGACGTGCAGGTCTTCACCCGTGAAGGCATCCAGCGCGACAAGCGCGCCCAGCAGATCATCGACGATGAACTCAAGCGCTTCCGCCTGGACCTGAACGACCAGCTGCGCATCGTCGAGGCCGACGCCTTCGACCGGATCGAGAAGCTGCTGGTCGGCAGCGTGGCCAATGGCCTCCCGCAGCGCCTGGCCAAGGGCGCGTCGATCACCAAGGAGTACCTGGCCGGCATCGACAAGTACCACTGGTTCGACGTCCGTCCGGCCGAGGAGACCCTGGCCAACCAGCTCGAGTCGATCAAGAACTCGCTCGAGCAGACCCGCCACGGCTTCGACCTCGCCTTCGAAGAGAAGCGCAAGAAGCTGACCCAGGGCGACGAGCTGCCCGCCGGCGTGCTGAAGATGGTCAAGGTCTACCTGGCCGTCAAGCGCCGCCTGCAGCCTGGCGACAAGATGGCCGGCCGCCACGGCAACAAGGGTGTGGTGTCCAAGATCGTGCCGGTCGAGGACATGCCCTACATGGCCGACGGCACCCCCGCCGACATCGTGCTGAACCCGCTGGGCGTGCCCTCGCGGATGAACGTCGGCCAGGTGCTGGAAGTGCACCTGGGCTGGGCGGGCAAGGGCATCGGCCAGCGCATCGGCGACATGCTGCAGCGCGAGGCCGCGGTGGCCGAGCTGCGCCAGTTCATGGACGAGCTCTACAACCAGTCGGGCGGCAAGTCCGAGAACCTGGGCGAGTTCACCGACGCCGAGGTCATCGAGATGGCCCAGGAACTCAGCAAGGGTGTGCCCTTCGCGACGCCGGTCTTCGACGGCGCCAAGGAAGAGGAAATCCGCGCCATGCTGAAGCTGGCCTACCCGGAAGACATCGCCACCCGCAAGGGCCTGACCGACACCCGCACCCAGGCCTGGCTGCATGACGGCCGCACCGGCGAGCGCTTCGAGCGCCCGACCACCGTGGGCTACATGCACGTGCTGAAGCTGCACCACCTGGTCGACGACAAGATGCACGCCCGCTCCACCGGCCCGTACAGCCTGGTCACCCAGCAGCCGCTGGGCGGCAAGGCGCAGTTCGGCGGCCAGCGCTTCGGCGAAATGGAAGTCTGGGCGCTGGAAGCCTACGGTGCCGCCTACGTGCTGCAGGAAATGCTGACCGTCAAGTCGGACGACGTGAACGGCCGCACCAAGGTGTACGAGAACATCGTCAAGGGCGAGCACGCGATCGATGCCGGCATGCCGGAATCGTTCAACGTGCTGGTGAAGGAAATCCGCTCGCTGGGTATCGACATCGAGCTGGAGAAGAACTGATCGCCTGGGCGGCAGGCCCCGCGCCTGCCGCTTCAGTCATCCGTCCCCTTTTCCATCTCGATACCACATTAGGAGTTAAGCCATGAAAGGCTTGCTGGACCTCTTCAAGCAGTTCACCCCGGATGAACACTTCGACGCGATCAAGATCGGGCTGGCTTCGCCCGAGAAGATCCGTTCGTGGTCGTTCGGCGAGGTGAAGAAGCCCGAGACCATCAACTACCGCACCTTCAAGCCGGAGCGTGACGGCCTGTTCTGCGCCAAGATCTTCGGCCCGATCAAGGACTACGAGTGCCTGTGCGGCAAGTACAAGCGCCTGAAGCACCGCGGCGTGATCTGCGAGAAGTGCGGCGTTGAAGTCACCCAGACCAAGGTGCGCCGCGAGCGCATGGGCCACATCGACCTGGCCGCGCCCTGCGCCCACATCTGGTTCCTGAAGTCGCTGCCGTCGCGTCTGGGCCTGGTGCTCGACATGACGCTGCGCGACATCGAGCGCGTGCTGTACTTCGAAGCCTACGTCGTCGTCGACCCCGGCATGACCTCGCTGAAGAAGTTCAGCATCATGAGCGAGGACGAGTACGAGGCCAAGCGTGCCGATCCCGCCTTCGGCGATGACTTCGAGGCCCTGATGGGCGCCGAGGGCATCCAGAAGCTGCTCGCCGAGATGGACCTCGACGTCGAGATCGACAAGCTGCGCAACGACATGACCGGCAGCGAGCTGAAGGTCAAGAAGAACTCCAAGCGCCTGAAGGTGATGGAGGCCTTCAAGAAGTCGGGCATCAAGCCGCACTGGATGGTGATGGACGTGCTGCCGGTGCTGCCGCCGGACCTGCGTCCGCTGGTGCCCCTGGATGGCGGCCGCTTCGCCACCTCGGACCTGAACGACCTCTACCGTCGCGTCATCAACCGCAACAACCGCCTGGCCCGTCTGCTCGAGCTCAAGGCCCCCGAGATCATCGTGCGCAACGAAAAGCGCATGCTGCAGGAGGCCGTCGATTCGCTGCTGGACAACGGCCGTCGCGGCAAGGCCATGACCGGCGCGAACAAGCGCGCGCTGAAGTCGCTGGCCGACATGATCAAGGGCAAGAGCGGCCGCTTCCGCCAGAACCTGCTGGGCAAGCGCGTCGACTACTCGGGCCGCTCGGTCATCACCGTGGGCCCGACGCTCAAGCTGCACCAGTGCGGCCTGCCCAAACTGATGGCGCTGGAGCTGTTCAAGCCCTTCATCTTCAGCCGGCTGGAGGCGATGGGCATCGCCACCACCATCAAGGCGGCGAAGAAGGAAGTGGAATCGGGCACGCCGGTGGTCTGGGACATCCTTGAGGAAGTCATCAAGGAACACCCGGTCATGCTCAACCGCGCCCCGACGCTGCACCGCCTGGGCATCCAGGCCTTCGAGCCGGTGCTGATCGAGGGCAAGGCGATCCAGCTGCACCCGCTGGTCTGCGCGGCCTTCAACGCCGACTTCGACGGCGACCAGATGGCCGTCCACGTGCCGCTGTCGATCGAAGCGCAGATGGAAGCCCGCGCCCTGATGCTGGCCTCGAACAACGTGCTCTTCCCGGCATCGGGCGAGCCGTCGATCGTGCCCTCGCAGGACGTGGTGCTGGGCCTGTACTACGCCACCCGCGAGCGCATCAACGGCAAGGGCGAAGGCATGGTCTTCTCCGACACCGTCGAGCTGCAGCGCGCGCTGGACAACGGTGCGGTCGAGATCACCTCTAAGATCTCGGTGCGCCTGGTCGAGTGGACCAAGGACGCCGACGGCGAGTTCCAGCCCGAGACCAAGCTGGTCGACACCACTGTCGGCCGTGCGCTGCTCTCCGAGATCCTGCCCAAGGGCCTGCCGTTCGCCAACATCAACAAGGCGCTCAAGAAGAAGGAAATCTCGCGCCTGATCAACGTCTCCTTCCGCAAGTGCGGCCTGAAGGAGACCGTGGTCTTCGCTGACAAGCTGCTGCAGTCGGGCTTCCGCCTGGCCACGCGCGCCGGCATCTCGATCGCCATCGACGACATGCTGGTGCCGCCGCAGAAGGCCGGCCTGATCGAGCGTGCCGAGAAGGAGGTCAAGGAGATCGAGCAGCAGTACGTCTCGGGTCTGGTCACCGCCGGTGAGCGCTACAACAAGGTCGTGGACATCTGGGGCAAGACCGGCGACGAGGTCGGCAAGGTCATGATGTCGCAGCTGTCCAAGCAGAAGGTCATCGACCGTCACGGCAAGGAAGTCGACCAGGAGTCGTTCAACTCGATCTACATGATGGCCGACTCGGGCGCGCGGGGTTCCGCCGCCCAGATCCGCCAGCTGGCCGGCATGCGGGGCCTGATGGCCAAGCCGGACGGCTCGATCATCGAGACGCCGATCACCGCGAACTTCCGCGAAGGCCTGAACGTTCTGCAGTACTTCATCTCCACCCACGGCGCCCGCAAGGGCCTGGCGGACACGGCGCTGAAGACCGCGAACTCCGGCTACCTGACCCGCCGCCTGGTGGACGTCACGCAGGATCTGGTGGTGGTCGAGGACGACTGCGGCACCGAGCACGGCTTCGCCATGCGCGCGCTGGTCGAAGGCGGTGAAGTCATCGAGTCGCTGCGCGACCGCATCCTGGGCCGCGTCACCGCGGTCGAGGTGACCCACCCCGAGACCCAGGAGATCCTGATCCCCGCCGGCACCATGCTGGACGAGGACAACCTGGACGTCATCGAGTCGGCCGGCGTCGACGAGGTCAAGGTCCGCACCCCGCTGACCTGCGGCACGCGCTTCGGCCTGTGCGCCAAGTGCTACGGCCGCGACCTGGGCCGCGGTGGCCTGGTGAACACCGGCGAAGCGGTGGGCGTGATCGCCGCGCAGTCGATCGGCGAGCCGGGTACGCAGCTGACGATGCGGACCTTCCACATCGGTGGTGCGGCGTCGCGTGCAGCGGTGGCCTCCAGCGTGGATGCCAAGTCGGACGGCTTCATCGGCTTCAACGCCACGATGCGCTACGTGACCAACGGCAAGGGCGAGCTGGTGGTGATCTCGCGTTCCGGCGAGATCATCATCTCCGACCAGCACGGCCGCGAGCGCGAGCGCCACAAGGTGCCGTACGGCGCCACGCTGAACGTCAAGGCCGACCAGCAGATCAAGGCCGGCACCGTGCTGGCCAACTGGGACCCGCTGACCCGCCCGATCATCACCGAGTTCGCCGGCAAGGCGCGCTTCGAGAACGTCGAGGAAGGCGTCACCGTCGCCAAGCAGGTGGACGAGGTCACCGGCCTGTCGACGCTGGTGGTGATCGACCCGAAGCGCCGCGGCGCGGCCAAGGTCGTGCGTCCGCAGGTCAAGCTGCTCGACGCCGCCGGCCAGGAAGTCAAGATCCCCGGCACCGACCACTCGGTGACGATCGGTTTCCAGGTGGGCGCGCTGATCCAGATCCGCGACGGCCAGGACCTGGCGCCGGGTGAAGTGCTGGCGCGCATCCCGGTCGAAGGCCAGAAGACCCGTGACATCACCGGCGGTCTGCCGCGGGTGGCCGAGCTCTTCGAAGCCCGCTCGCCCAAGGACAAGGGCACGCTGGCCGAGATCACCGGCACGGTGTCCTTCGGCAAGGAGACCAAGGGCAAGGTGCGCCTGCAGATCACCGACCCGGACGGCAAGGTGTTCGAGGAGCTGGTGCCCAAGGAGAAGAACATCCTGGTGCACGAAGGCCAGGTGGTCAACCGCGGCGAGCTGATCGTCGACGGCGCGGCGGATCCGCAGGACATCCTGCGCCTGCTGGGCGTCGAGGAGCTGGCGCGCTACATCGTCGACGAGGTGCAGGACGTCTACCGTCTGCAGGGCGTGAAGATCAACGACAAGCACATCGAGGTGATCGTTCGCCAGATGCTGCGCCGCGTGCAGATCGTCAACCCGGGCGACTCGACCTACATCGCCGGCGAACAGGTGGAGCGCTCCGAGCTGCTCAACACCAACGAGAAGCTGCGCGCCGAGGACAAGCTGCCGGCCACCTACCAGGACGTGCTGCTGGGCATCACCAAGGCCTCGCTGTCGACCGATTCGTTCATCTCCGCGGCTTCCTTCCAGGAGACCACCCGCGTGCTGACCGAGGCGGCGATCATGGGCAAGCGCGACTCGCTGCGCGGCCTGAAGGAAAACGTCATCGTCGGCCGCCTGATCCCGGCCGGCACTGGCATGGCCTTCCACCAGGCCCGCAAGGCCAAGGAAGAGATGGACGAGACCGAGCGTCGCGCCATCGCGCTGCAGGAGGCCGAGGAACTGGCCGCCACGCAGCTGGCCGCGCTGGATGACGCGGGCGACGCACCGGCCGGCGAATAAGCCGCGGCGGCTGCCACCCCAGGAAGGGCGACCGAGAGGTCGCCCTTTTTTCGTTCAGCCGGCCGGTCGCCAGTCGTCCGGGTGGACGATCTGCAGGCCGTGCAGCGCCAGCGCGCGCCGGCGCAGCTTCAGCACCGCCTTGTCCCGGCTGACCAGCCAGCGCGCGCCGCAGGCCAGCGCGAAGTCGATGAACTTCTGGTCGTCGCGGTCGGTGCAGCGCAGGCTCGGCAGCGGCGCCGGGGTGGGCAGCTCACCGGGCAGGGCCCGCACGTCCACCTGCGCCAGCACCGGCTGGCCCGACGGGGCCGCGGCCGGCAGCCGACCCCGGGCCAGCACGTGGGCCAGTTCGTCGCGCAGCGGCGCGGCGATCCGCCAGCGCCAGGCGCCGGCCTGCCGCCAGGCCTCCCAGGCGGTGCATCGCGGGTCGGCAAAGTGCAGCCAGTCGAGGATGCTCTGGGTGTCCAGCACCGCATCCAGGCTCTCTGAGCGAGAGTAGGTGTTCACATTGATGGCTCGCTGGGGTCGGGCGCCCGGGCGGCTTGCGTGCCGTGCCGGGGTCGACCTATAATGTTCGGCTTTTCGGCACATTCTGCCGCGCTTGGCGCTGCCTGGACAACCCGGTGGCGCCGTTGCCGTTTTGCGGCGCGCAGCGCAGGGCCCCGGGGCATTCGCCTGCGGGGCGACACCAGGGCCCGCAAGGCGCTGGACGCCAGCCGGAAGGAATTTTTCGTCGTAACTTCAAACGGGAACAAGTTACCCATGCCC
Source organism: Ideonella alba (assembly GCF_018069845.1). NCBI lineage: Bacteria > Pseudomonadati > Pseudomonadota > Betaproteobacteria > Burkholderiales > Sphaerotilaceae > Ideonella > Ideonella alba. The sequence continues at coordinate 318,284 of NZ_JAGQDD010000003.1, read as the reverse complement.
ACCATCAACCAGCTCGTGCGCCAAGGCCGTCAGGTCGAGGTCACGAAGTCCAAGTCGCCTGCGATGCAGAACTGCCCGCAGCGCCGCGGGGTTTGCACCCGCGTCTACACCACGACCCCGAAGAAGCCGAACTCGGCGCTGCGGAAGGTCGCCAAGGTGCGCCTGACCAACGGTTTCGAGGTCATCTCGTACATCGGCGGTGAAGGCCACAACCTGCAGGAACACAGCGTCGTGCTCGTGCGCGGCGGCCGTGTGAAGGATCTGCCGGGTGTGCGCTACCACATCGTGCGTGGCTCGCTGGACCTGCAAGGCGTCAAGGATCGCAAGCAGGCCCGCTCCAAGTACGGCGCCAAGCGTCCCAAGAAGGCCTGATCGGCCGTCTGACCCGTTCGTGTCACACCGGCCTGCCAGGCTGCTGATGTGATCCCAGTTGCGGCCCCACCCCGATACGGTGCGGTCGAGTAAGTGAAGGGCCCGAAACGCCTCGTGCAAGCGTGGTCCCTCCAGGTGAGCAGGTGGCTGCCACCCACTGAAGATGAAGGAAGAGTGAAATGCCTCGTCGTCGCGAAGTCCCCAAGCGCGAGATCCTGCCCGATCCGAAGTTCGGCTCGGTCGATCTGTCCAAGTTCATGAACGTCATCATGGAGTCCGGCAAGAAGGCCGTGGCTGAGCGCATCATCTATGGCGCCCTCGAGCAAGTCGAGAAGAAGGCCGCCAAGGATCCGCTGGAAGTGTTCATGACCGCGCTGAACAACGTGAAGCCCATGGTCGAAGTCAAGAGCCGCCGCGTCGGTGGTGCGAACTACCAAGTTCCCGTGGAAGTTCGTCCCATCCGCCGCATGGCCCTGGCGATGCGCTGGCTCAAGGAGTCGGCCCGCAAGCGTGGTGAGAAGTCGATGGCTGCCCGCCTGGCCAACGAGCTGCTGGAGGCCTCGGAAGGCCGCGGCGGCGCGATGAAGAAGCGCGACGAAGTGCACCGCATGGCCGAAGCCAACAAGGCCTTCTCGCACTTCCGCTTCTAAACCACCGTTCTTTGGCCGCTCAGGGTTAACGCTGACCCGGGCGGCCCTCGCCATTTCTGGCATTTGGAGTGACACATGGCTCGTCAGACCCCCATTGAGCGCTACCGCAACATCGGTATCTCCGCTCACATCGACGCCGGCAAGACCACCACCACCGAGCGCATCCTGTACTACACCGGTGTGAACCACAAGATCGGTGAAGTGCACGACGGTGCCGCGACCATGGACTGGATGGAGCAGGAGCAGGAGCGTGGCATCACGATCACCTCCGCCGCGACCACCTGCTTCTGGAAGGGCATGGACCTGAACTATCCGGAGCACCGCTTCAACATCATCGACACCCCGGGCCACGTCGACTTCACCATCGAGGTGGAGCGTTCGATGCGCGTGCTCGACGGCGCCTGCATGGTGTACTGCGCGGTGGGTGGCGTGCAGCCGCAGTCGGAAACCGTCTGGCGCCAGGCCAACAAGTACAAGGTGCCCCGCCTCGCGTTCGTCAACAAGATGGACCGCACCGGCGCCAACTTCTTCAAGGTCGTCGACCAGATGAAGACCCGCCTGAAGGCCAACCCCGTGCCCGTGGTGATCCCCATCGGCGCCGAGGAAAACTTCAAGGGCGTGGTCGACCTCATCAAGATGAAGGCGATCTTCTGGGATGAGGCCTCGCAGGGCATGAAGTTCTCGTACGAGGACATCCCCGCCGAGCTGGCCGAGCAGGCCAAGGAATGGCGCGAGAAGATGGTCGAGGCGGCTGCCGAAGCCACCGAAGAGCTGATGAACAAGTACCTCGAGACGGGCGACCTGACCGAGGAAGAGATCAAGGGCGCGATCCGTCAACGCACCATCGCCACCGAGATCCAGCCGATGCTGTGCGGCACCGCCTTCAAGAACAAGGGCGTGCAGCGCATGCTCGACGCGGTGATCGACTTCCTGCCTTCCCCGGTGGACATTCCTCCGGTCGGCGGCACCGACGAGGACGACCAGCCGGTCACCCGCAATGCCGACGACAAGGAGAAGTTCTCCGCGCTGGCCTTCAAGCTGATGACCGACCCGTTCGTCGGCCAGCTGACCTTCGTTCGCGTGTACTCGGGCGTGCTGACCTCCGGCTCGACCGTCTACAACCCGATCAAGGGCAAGAAGGAGCGTATCGGCCGGATCCTGCAGATGCACGCCAACCAGCGTGAGGAAATCAAGGAAATTCTGGCCGGCGACATCGCCGCCTGCGTGGGCCTGAAGGAAGTGACCACGGGCGAGACCCTGTGCGATCCGGATGCCGTGATCACGCTGGAAAAGATGGTCTTCCCCGAGCCGGTGATCTCGCAGGCCGTGGAACCGAAGACCAAGGCCGACCAGGAAAAGATGGGCATCGCGCTGGGCCGTCTGGCTGCCGAAGACCCCTCGTTCCGCGTCCGCACCGACGAGGAATCGGGCCAGACCATCATCTCGGGCATGGGCGAGCTGCACCTGGAAATCATCGTCGACCGCATGAAGCGCGAGTTCGGCGTGGAAGCCAACGTGGGCAAGCCGCAGGTCGCGTACCGCGAGACCATCCGCAAGTCGGCCACCGACGTCGAAGGCAAGTTCGTCCGCCAGTCGGGCGGCAAGGGCCAGTACGGTCACGTGGTGTTCACGATCGATCCTCAGGAAGCCGGCAAGGGCTTCGAGTTCGTCGACGCGATCAAGGGTGGCGTGGTGCCGCGCGAGTTCATCCCGGCGGTCGAGAAGGGCGTCATCGACACCCTGCCCAACGGCGTGCTGGCGGGCTTCCCGGTGGTCGACGTCAAGGTCACGCTGACCTTCGGCTCGTACCACGAAGTGGACTCGAACGAAAACGCGTTCAAGATGGCCGCGTCGATGGGCTTCAAGGAAGCCATGCGCCGCGCCAGCCCGGTGATCCTGGAGCCGATGATGGCCGTGGAAGTCGAGACCCCGGAAGACTACGCCGGCTCGGTGATGGGCGACCTGTCGTCCCGCCGCGGCATGGTCCAGGGCATGGACGACATGGTCGGCGGCGGCAAGATCATCAAGGCCGAGGTCCCGCTGTCCGAGATGTTCGGCTACTCGACCACGCTGCGCTCGATGTCGCAAGGCCGCGCCACGTACACGATGGAGTTCAAGCACTACAGCGAAGCTCCGAAGAACGTGGCCGACGCGATCATCACCGCGCGCTCGAAGTAACACCCACCCCCGGAGCGGCTGCCGCCGCTCCCCCTCAAGGGGGCGCAACCAGCGGCCCGGCAAAGCCGGTTCCGCGGTTGCCGCCGGATGGGTTGGTTCTCCTTTCAGGTCTTCAGCACCCCTCACGACGGGGTTGGCCTGCTGCCCGTGGCGGCCAGTGCTGGAGACGTTAAACCGACACGGGCGCTGCTCTTTACCTGGAGATCTGAGAAATGGCAAAAGGCAAGTTTGAACGGACCAAGCCGCACGTGAACGTGGGCACGATTGGTCACGTGGACCATGGCAAGACGACGCTGACGGCGGCGATCACGACGATCCTGGCCAAGAAGTTCGGTGGCGAGGCCAAGGCCTACGACCAGATCGATGCGGCGCCGGAAGAGAAGGCACGCGGCATCACGATCAACACCGCGCACGTCGAGTACGAGACGGCCAACCGCCACTACGCGCACGTCGACTGCCCGGGCCACGCCGACTATGTGAAGAACATGATCACCGGCGCCGCCCAGATGGACGGCGCGATCCTGGTGTGCTCGGCCGCTGACGGCCCGATGCCCCAGACCCGCGAGCACATCCTGCTGGCGCGTCAGGTGGGCGTGCCCTACATCATCGTCTTCCTGAACAAGTGCGACATGGTCGACGACGCCGAGTTGCTCGAGCTGGTCGAGATGGAAGTGCGCGAGCTGCTCAGCAAGTACGACTTCCCGGGCGACGACACCCCGATCATCAAGGGCTCGGCCAAGCTGGCCATCGAAGGCGACACCGGTGACCTGGGCGAGCAGGCGATCTTCCGCCTGGCCGACGCGCTGGACAGCTACATCCCGACGCCCGAGCGCGCCGTGGACGGCACCTTCCTGATGCCTGTCGAAGACGTGTTCTCGATCTCGGGCCGCGGCACCGTGGTGACCGGTCGCGTCGAGCGCGGCATCGTCAAGGTCGGCGAGGAAATCGAGATCGTCGGTATCAAGCCGACCCAGAAGACCACCTGCACCGGCGTGGAAATGTTCCGCAAGCTGCTGGACCAGGGCCAGGCGGGCGACAACGTCGGCATCCTGCTGCGCGGCACCAAGCGTGAAGAAGTCGAGCGCGGCCAGGTGCTGTGCAAGCCCGGCTCGATCAAGCCGCACACCCACTTCACCGCCGAGGTGTACGTGCTGAGCAAGGAAGAGGGCGGCCGCCACACCCCGTTCTTCAACAACTATCGCCCGCAGTTCTACTTCCGCACGACGGACGTGACCGGCGCGGTGGAGCTGCCGAAGGACAAGGAAATGGTCATGCCGGGCGACAACGTCAGCATCACCGTCAAGCTGATCGCCCCGATCGCGATGGAAGAAGGCCTGCGCTTCGCCATCCGTGAAGGCGGCCGCACCGTCGGCGCCGGCGTCGTGGCCAAGATCATTGAATAAGGGGCGGACCATGTCCAAGCAAAAGATCCGCATCCGCCTCAAGGCCTTCGACTACAAGCTGATCGACCAATCGGCTCTGGAAATCGTCGACACCGCCAAGCGCACCGGCGCGATCGTCAAGGGCCCGGTGCCCCTGCCGACCCGCATGCAGCGTTTCGACATCCTGCGCTCGCCGCACGTCAACAAGACCAGCCGCGACCAGTTCGAGATCCGCACGCACCAGCGCCTGATGGACATCGTCGACCCGACCGACAAGACCGTCGATGCCCTGATGAAGCTCGACCTGCCGGCCGGTGTGGACGTGGAGATCAAGCTCCAGTGAGCCACTGACCGGCGCCGGGCGCCCGCAGGCCTACTTGCGGGTTAGTCCGGGGCTGGTTATACTCGCCATCTTTTGCGAAAGGCGGCCATTCGTGGTCGCCTTCGCGTCATCACTTTTCAGAACTGCGGTGCCGACAGGCGGCGTTGGAGTGAAGAGTCAGATGGCACCGTCAGCCCGGCCAATCGTTGTCGGGGATGTGAAAACCCAGCTCCTTCAGTGGAGCGGAGAAGAACCATGAGTCTGAGCAACCGTCTCGGTTTGCTGGGCCGCAAGGTGGGCATGATGCGCGTGTTCACGGACGATGGCGACGCCATCCCCGTGACCGTGCTGGATGTGTCCAACAACCGCGTCACCCAGGTCAAGACCGTCGAGACCGACGGCTACAGCGCCCTCCAAGTGGCGTTCGGCACGCGCAAGGCATCGCGCGTGACCAAGCCGGAAGCCGGCCACCTCGCCAAGGCGGGTGTCGAAGCCGGTGAAGTCCTGAAGGAATTCCGCGTCGACGCCACCGTGGCCGCCGAATACAAGGCCGGTGCCACCGTGCCCGTCACGCTGTTCGCCGCCGGCCAGAAGGTCGACGTGCAGGGCACCTCGATCGGCAAGGGCTACGCCGGCACGATCAAGCGCCACAACTTCGGTTCGCAGCGCGCCTCGCACGGCAACAGCCGTTCGCACAATGTCCCGGGCTCCATCTCGATGGCGCAGGATCCGGGCCGTGTGTTCCCGGGCAAGAAGATGACCGGCCACATGGGCGACGAGACCGTCACCACCCAGAACCTGGACATCGTCCGCATCGATGAAGCCCGCCAGCTGCTGCTGGTGCGTGGCGCGGTGCCGGGCGCCAAGAACGGCTTCGTGACCGTGCGTCCCGCCGTCAAGGTCAAGGTCAAGAAGGGAGCCAACTGATGCAACTCGAGCTCCTGAACGAACAAGGGCAGGCCACCTCCAAGGTGGACGCACCTGACACCGTGTTCGCCCGCGACTACAACGAAGCCCTGGTCCACCAGGTCGTGGTCGCCTACCAGGCGAACGCCCGTCAAGGCACCCGCAAGCAGCTGACCCGTCGCGAGGTTCACCACTCGACGAAGAAGCCGTTCCGTCAGAAGGGCACCGGCCGCGCTCGCGCCGGTATGACCTCGTCGCCGCTGTGGCGCGGGGGTGGTCGGATCTTCCCGAACACGCCGGACGAGAACTTCTCGCAGAAGGTCAACAAGAAGATGTACCGCGCCGCGATGGCCACCATCTTCTCGCAGCTGGCCCGTGACGGCCGCATCGCGGTGGTCGATTCGCTGACCATCGAGGCGCCCAAGACCAAGCTGCTGGCCTCCAAGTTCAAGGCCATGGGCCTGGACTCGGTGATGGTCATTTCCGACAACGTGGACGACAACCTGGCGCTGGCCTCGCGCAATCTGGCCAACGTGCTGGTGGTCGAGCCGCGCTACGCCGATCCGCTGTCGCTGGTCTTCTACAAGAAGGTGCTGGTGACCAAGGGCGCGATCGAACAGCTCAAGGAGATGTTCGCATGAGCACCAAGTTCAACGAGGGCCGTCTGGCCCAGGTGCTGGTCGCCCCGGTGATCTCCGAGAAGGCCACCTCGGTGGGCGAGAAGCACAACCAGGTGATGTTCAAGGTCCTGCGCGACGCCACCAAGCCCGAGATCAAGGCCGCAGTCGAGCTGCTGTTCAAGGTCGAGGTCGAGGCGGTGAACGTCGTCAACGTCAAGGGCAAGGTCAAGCGCTTCGGTCGCTCGATCGGCCGTCGCGACCACGTCAAGAAGGCGTATGTCTCGCTGAAGGCCGGCCAGGAGCTCAACTTCTCCGGGGAGGCCGCGTAAATCATGGCAGTCGTCAAAGTCAAACCGACCTCGCCGGGCCGCCGCGCCGTCGTCAAGGTCGTTCACAAGCACCTGCACAAGGGCGCTCCTGAAGCGTCGCTGCTGGAGCCGCAGAAGCAGAAGTCGGGCCGCAACAACAACGGCCACATCACGATGCGCCACAAGGGTGGTGGTCACAAGCACCACTACCGCGTCGTCGACTTCAAGCGCAACAAGGACGGCATTCCGGCGAAGGTCGAGCGCATCGAGTACGACCCGAACCGCACCGCCCACATCGCGCTGGTCTGCTACGCCGATGGCGAGCGCCGCTACATCATCGCCCCGCGCGGTCTGGAAGTCGGTGCCACCATCCTGAGCGGTGCCGAGGCCCCGATCAAGGCTGGCAACACGCTGCCGATCCGCAACATCCCCGTGGGCTCGACCATCCACTGCGTCGAGATGCTGCCGGGCAAGGGCGCGCAGATCTGCCGCTCGGCCGGCACCTCGGTGACGCTGATGGCCCGCGAAGGCACCTACGCTCAGGTCCGCCTGCGCTCGGGTGAAGTGCGCAAGATCCACATCGACTGCCGCGCCACCATCGGTGAGGTCAGCAACGAAGAGCACAACCTGCGCCAGTACGGCAAGGCCGGTGCGATCCGTTGGCAGGGCATCCGCCCGACCGTGCGTGGTACCGCGATGAACCCGGTCGACCACCCGCACGGTGGTGGCGAAGGCCGCACCGGCGAAGGCCAGGTGCCGGTGTCGCCGTGGAACACCCTGACGAAGGGCTACCGCACTCGCAACAACAAGCGCACGCAGACCTTCATCGTCTCGCGTCGCAAGAAGTAAGGGCTGGACCATGGCACGTTCACTCAAGAAGGGTCCGTTCGTGGACCATCACCTGGTGGCCAAGGTCGACAAGGCCGTGACCACCAAGGACAAGAAGCCGATCAAGACCTGGTCGCGTCGCTCGACCATCCTGCCCGACTTCATCGGCCTGACCATTGCCGTGCACAACGGCAAGCAGCACGTTCCGGTGTATGTGACCGACCAGATGGTCGGCCACAAGCTGGGCGAGTTCGCGCTGACCCGCACGTTCAAGGGTCACCCCGCGGACAAGAAGGCCAAGAAGTAAAGGAACACGACGATGGAAACCAAAGCAATCGTCCGTGGCGTCCGCCTCTCCGTTGACAAGGGCCGCCTGGTGGCGGACATGGTCCGCGGCAAGAAGGTGGATCAAGCCCTGAACATCCTGACCTTCACCCAGAAGAAGGCCGCCGGCATCGTCAAGAAGGCGCTGGAAAGCGCCATCGCCAACGCCGAGCACAACGACGGCGCTGACATCGACGACCTGAAGGTCACCTCGATCTATGTCGAGCAGGGCGCCACGCTCAAGCGTTTCGCCGCGCGCGCCAAGGGTCGCGGCAACCGCATCAGCAAGCCGACCTGCCACATCTACGTGACCGTGGGGAACTGAGGAAGACCATGGGACAGAAAATCCACCCGACCGGCTTCCGCCTGCCCGTCACCCGTGCCTGGGCGTCGCGCTGGTACGCGAACAGCCGCAACTTCGCCGGCATGCTGGCCGAAGACCTGGATGTGCGCGAGTACCTCAAGGCCAAGCTGAAGAACGCCGCCGTCTCGCGCATCCTGATCGAGCGTCCTGCCAAGAACGCCCGCATCACGATCTACTCCGCCCGTCCGGGCGTGGTGATCGGCAAGAAGGGCGAGGACATCGAGAACCTGAAGGCCGAACTGACCAAGCGTCTGGGCGTGCCGGTGGCCGTGAACATCGAGGAAGTGCGCAAGCCTGAAGTCGATGCTCAGCTGATCGCCGACTCGATCACCCAGCAGCTGGAAAAGCGCATCATGTTCCGCCGCGCCATGAAGCGCGCGATGCAGAACGCGATGCGCCTGGGCGCCCAGGGCATCAAGATCATGTCCGCCGGCCGCCTGAACGGCATTGAAATCGCCCGTACCGAGTGGTACCGCGAAGGCCGCGTGCCCCTTCACACCCTGAAGGCCGACATCGACTATGGCTTCTCCGAAGCCAAGACGACCTACGGCGTGATCGGCGTGAAGGTGTGGGTCTACCGCGGTGACCGCCTGGCCAACGGCGAGGCGCCCACCATCAACACCCCGGCCGGTGCCGAGGACGACCGCCGCCCGCGCCGCAACGCCCGCCCGGGCGCCCCGGCCGGCCGTGGCCGCCCCGGTGACCGTGCTCCGCGCGCTGCCGCTGGCGACAAGCCGGCCGAGGCTGGCGCCGGTGCCGCCGCCACCCCCGGCGTGAAGCGCGTGCGCAAGACGCCCGCCGCCGGTGAAGGCAAAGGAGAATAAGCATGCTGCAACCCGCACGTCGCAAGTACCGCAAGGAGCAGAAGGGCCGTAACACTGGCGTCGCCACCCGTGGCGCCAGCGTGTCCTTCGGCGACTTTGGTCTGAAGGCCACCGAGCGTGGCCGCATCACCGCGCGCCAGATTGAGGCGGCACGTCGTGCCATCTCGCGTCACATCAAGCGCGGTGGCCGCATCTTCATCCGCATCTTCCCGGACAAGCCGATCTCGCAGAAGCCTGCCGAGGTCCGCATGGGTAACGGCAAGGGCAACCCGGAGTACTACGTGGCCGAGATCGTGCCCGGCAAGGTGCTCTACGAAGTCAACGGCGTCCCCGAGGCGCTGGCCCGTGAAGCCTTCACGCTGGCTGCCGCCAAGCTGCCGCTGCGCTGCACCTTCGTGGCGCGCCAGATCGGCGCCTGAGAAAAGGACAGCACATGAAAGCATCTGAACTGCGTACCAAGGACGTGGCCGCGCTCGAGAAGGAAGTCTCCGACCTCCTGAAGGCGCACTTCGGTCTGCGCATGCAAAAGGGCACGCAACAGCTGGGCAACACCGCCCAGCTGGGCAATGTCCGCCGTGACATCGCCCGTGCCAAGACCATCCTGGCCGAGAAGAAGAAGGGAGCCGCGAAGTGAGCGAAGCCCAAGCCACCACCAAGGTCCAGCGCACCCTGATCGGTCGCGTGGTCAGCGACAAGCGCGCCAAGACGGTCACCGTCCTGGTCGAGCGTCGCGTCAAGCACCCGCTGTACGGCAAGATCGTCGGCGAGTCGCGCAAGTACCACGCGCATGACGAGAACGGCGAATACAAGATGGGTGACACCGTCGAGATCTCCGAGTCGCGTCCGCTGTCCAAGACCAAGAACTGGGTCGTGACCCGCCTGGTCGAGAAGGCCCGCCTGGTCTGATCGCCTGACCGTCCCGCAGGTGGGGTCTTCGCGACCCCCCGCGTGACCGAAGCCGCTGCGCTGGAAGAATCCGGCCCAGCGGCTTTCTTCATTTCCCGGGCCTGGCCGTTCCCACAACAAGAAGGAGAGCTCCCCATGATCCAGGTTGGCGACAAGCTGCCCGGCGGCACGCTGTACGAGTTCATCGAGGTCGAGGGCAATGGCTGCAGCCTGGGCCCCAACGCCTTCGACATCGAGAAGGCCACCGCCGGCAAGACCATCGCGCTGTTCGCGCTGCCTGGCGCCTACACGCCCACCTGCTCGGCCAAGCATGTGCCCGGCTACGTGGAGCTGCACGACCAGCTCAAGGCGGCCGGTGTCGACGAGATCTGGTGCGTGTCGGTCAACGACGCCTTCGTGATGGGCGCCTGGGGCCGCGACCAGAAGACCGGCGGCAAGGTCCGCATGATGGCCGACGGCTCGGCCGATTTCGCCCGCGCCACCGGCCTGACGCTGGACCTCAGCGCCCGCGGCCTGGGTCTGCGCAGCAACCGCTACTCGGCCCTGGTGGTCGACGGCGTGGTGCGCACGCTCAATGTGGAAGGCCCTGGCCAGTTCGAGGTCAGCGACGCCGCCACCCTGCTGAAGCAGGCGCAGCAGCTGGCCCGCTGAAAAATCTCGCCCGGGGCTGTTGACACGGCCTCGGGAAAGCCAGCATAATAGACAGCTTCGCCGCAATGGCGTGGCCTTGCCGTTGTCGACTTCAAGCTCGACAAGGACGCAAGGGCGCGACGTGGCGGTTTTCTGCCCAATCGGTCGAGGGCGCCTTCGCAAGAGGTGCCCGGAGCCAGACGGGCCCAATACTGACCGCGACAGCCTACGCCAAGGGGGTGTGGGCGCCGCGGGAGCAAGTTGGGGACATTGACATGATCCAAATGCAATCGCGGCTCGACGTCGCGGACAACACGGGCGCGAAGTCCGTCATGTGCATCAAGGTGCTGGGCGGCTCCAAGCGCCGCTACGCCGGTATCGGCGACATCATCAAGGTGAGCATCAAGGAAGCTGCTCCCCGTGGCCGCGTCAAGAAGGGCGAGGTCTACAGCGCCGTCGTCGTGCGCACCGCCAAGGGTGTGCGCCGCCAGGATGGCTCGCTCGTCAAGTTCGACGGCAACGCCGCCGTCCTGCTGAACAACAAGCTGGAGCCGATCGGCACCCGCATCTTCGGCCCGGTGACGCGCGAACTGCGCTCCGAGCGCTTCATGAAGATCGTGTCGCTGGCGCCCGAGGTGCTGTAAGCGCTTCGCACCCACAAGAGGAAACGCGATGAACAAGATTCGCAAGGGCGACCAGGTCGTGGTCCTGACCGGCCGTGACAAGGGCAAGCGCGGCACCGTGTCGCTGCGCGTTGACGCCGACCATGTGGTCGTCGAGGGCGTCAACATGGTCAAGAAGCACGTCAAGCCGAACCCGCTCAAGGGCACCACCGGTGGCGTGATCGACAAGACCATGCCGATCCATCAATCCAACGTGGCGATCTGGAATGCCGCCGCCGGCAAGGCCGATCGCGTGGGCATCAAGACCCTGGCCGATGGCAAGCGCGTGCGCGTCTTCAAGTCCAGCGGCGAAGAGATCAAGGCTTAAGGCGGGGTATCCAGCATGAGTCAACAGCAACAAGCCGCCGTCATCGCCCGACTGCAGGCCTTCTACCAGGAAAAAGTCGTCCCCGACATGATGGCCAAGTTCGGCTACAAGTCGGTGATGGAAGTGCCGCGTCTGACCAAGATCACGCTCAACATGGGTGTGGGCGAGGCCGTGGCCGACAAGAAGGTCATGGACAACGCCGTCGGCGACCTGACCAAGATCGCCGGCCAGAAGCCCGTGGTCACCAAGAGCCGCAAGGCCATCGCGGGTTTCAAGATCCGTGACGGCGTGCCCATCGGCTGCATGGTCACCCTGCGCGGTGCCCGCATGTACGAATTCCTGGACCGCTTCGTCACCGTGGCCCTGCCGCGCGTGCGCGACTTCCGCGGCATCTCGGGTCGTTCGTTCGATGGCCGTGGCAACTACAACATCGGCGTCAAGGAACAGATCATCTTCCCGGAAATCGAGTACGACAAGATCGACGCGATCCGTGGCATGAACATCTCCTTCACGACCACCGCGAAGACCGACGACGAGTGCAAGGCGCTCCTCGCCGCCTTCCGCTTCCCGTTCAAGAACTGAGGTGACACGTGGCTAAGGTTTCCCTGATCCAGCGCGAAGAAAAGCGCGCCAAGCTTGTCGCCAAGTACGCGAAGAAGTACGCCGAGCTGAAGGCCATCATCGACAACGCCAAGAAGTCCGAGGAAGAGCGCTACGCCGCGCGCCTCGAGCTGCAGAAGCTGCCCCGCAACGCCAACCCGACCCGCCAGCGCGCCCGCTGCGAGCTGACCGGTCGTCCTCGCGGCACGTTCCGCAAGTTCGGTCTGGCCCGCTCCAAGATCCGCGATCTCGCCTTCAAGGGCGACATCCCCGGCGTGATCAAGGCCAGCTGGTAATCAAGGCGAGAAGGAGATAACACCATGAGCATGAGTGATCCCATCGCCGACATGCTGACCCGCATTCGCAATGCCCAGGCGGTCGAGAAGGCGTCGGTGACGATGCCCGCCTCGAAGCTGAAGGTGGCGATTGCCCAGGTCCTGAAGGATGAAGGCTACATCGACGCTTTCGCTGTCAAGAGCGAGAGCGGCAAGAGCGAGCTCGAGATCGGCCTGAAGTACTACGCCGGCCGTCCCGTGATCGAGCGCATCGAGCGCGTGAGCCGCCCCGGCCTGCGCATCTACCGTGGCCGCGATGCCATCCCCCAGGTCATGAACGGCCTGGGCGTGGCGATCGTCACGACCCCCAAGGGCGTGATGACCGATCGCAAGGCGCGCGCTGCCGGCGTCGGCGGCGAAGTGCTGTGCTACGTGGCCTAAGGGAGGAGTCGAGCAATGTCCCGCGTTGGAAAAATGCCGATCACCGTCCCGCAAGGCGTGGACGTCAAGATCGCTGCTGACCAGATCACCATCAAGGGCGCCCAGGGCACCCTGGTGCGCGCCGGCAACGGCCTGGTCACCGTGAAGCAGGAAGGCGCCGTGCTGTCGGTCGCTCCGGCCAACGATTCGGCCGAAGCGAACGCCATGAGCGGCACCATGCGTGCGCTGCTGGCCAACATGGTCAACGGCGTCAGCAAGGGCTTCGAGAAGAAGCTGAACCTGGTCGGCGTGGGCTTCCGTGCCCAGGCCCAGGGCCAGAAGCTGAACCTGCAGATCGGTTTCTCGCATCCGGTTGTCAAGGAAATGCCCGCCGGCATCACCGTGACCACCGCGACGCCCACCGAAATCGTCATCAAGGGTGCTGACCGCCAGGTGGTGGGCCAGCTCGCCGCCGAAGTGCGCGCCATCCGGCCGCCCGAGCCCTACAAGGGCAAGGGCATCCGCTATGCCGACGAGCGCGTGGTCATCAAAGAGACCAAGAAGAAGTAAGGAGCGACACCATGCTGAACAAGAAAGAGCAGCGCCTGCGTCGTTCGCGCCAGACCCGCGAGCGCATCGCCACGCAGGGCGTCGCGCGCCTGACCGTCTTCCGCTCGAATCTGCACATCTACGCCTCGGTCATCTCCGGCTGCGGCAGCAAGGTCCTGGCCTCGGCCTCGACCGCCGAGAAGGACGTGCGCACCGAACTGTCGGGCAAGGGTGGCAACACCGAAGCCGCGGCCCTGGTGGGCAAGCGCATCGCCGAGAAGGCCAAGGCCGCTGGCGTCGACAAGGTGGCTTTCGACCGTGCGGGCTTCGCCTACCACGGCCGTGTCAAGGCCCTGGCCGAAGCCGCTCGCGAAGCCGGCCTGCAGTTCTGATCTGCGCGAAAAGGAAACCTGAAAATGGCAAAGTTCACTCCCCGCGCCCAGACTGAAGGCAATGACGACGGCCTGAAGGAAAAGATGATCGCGGTCAACCGCGTCACCAAGGTCGTCAAGGGTGGTCGCACGCTGAGCTTCGCGGCGCTGACCGTGGTCGGCGACGGCGACGGCCGCGTCGGCATGGGCAAGGGCAAGGCCAAGGAAGTGCCGGTGTCGGTGCAGAAGGCCATGGATTCGGCCCGCCGCAACATGGTCAAGGTGCCGCTGAAGAACGGCACGATCCACCATGTGGTCAAGGGCCACCATGGTGCCGCCCGCGTGCTGATGATGCCCGCGCCGGCCGGTACCGGCATCATCGCCGGCGGCCCGATGCGCGCCGTCTTCGAAGTGCTGGGCATCACCGACATCGTCGCCAAGAGCCACGGCACCTCGAACGCCTACAACATGGTCCGTGCCACGCTCGACGCGCTGAAGAACGTGTCGACCCCGGCCGAGATCGCTGCCAAGCGCGGCAAGTCGGTTGAAGAGATCTTCAACTGATCAGCCCAGCAGGAGCCAACATGACTGACGCCAAGAAGACCCTCACGGTCAAGCTGGTCAAGAGCCCGATCGGCTGCAAGGAATCCCACCGCGCCACCGTGCGTGGCCTGGGCCTGGGCAAGCTCAACAGCCAGCGCACCCTGGAAGACACCCCGGCGGTTCGCGGCATGATCAACAAGATTTCCTACCTGGTCCAGGTGCTGTAAGCACCGCGCCTGATCGACAGGAAAAGCACCATGCAACTCAACACCATCCAGCCGGCCACCGGTTCCAAGCATGCCAAGCGTCGCGTCGGCCGTGGCATCGGCTCGGGCCTGGGCAAGACCGCCGGCCGTGGCCACAAGGGCCAGAAGTCCCGTGCGGGCGGCTACCACAAGGTCGGCTTCGAAGGCGGCCAGATGCCGCTGCAGCGTCGTCTGCCCAAGCGTGGCTTCAAGTCGGCCTCGCTGAAGTACAACGCCGAAGTCACGCTCTCCGAGCTGCAAGCCCTGGGCGCTGCCGAGGTCGACGTGTCGACCCTGAAGGCGGCCGGCCTGGTGCCCCAGCTGGCGAAGAACGTCAAGGTCATCAAGTCGGGCGAGCTGAGCGCCAAGGTGTCCCTCAAGGGCATCGGTGCCACCGCCGGCGCGAAGGCCGCGATCGAAGCCGCCGGCGGCACGCTGGGCTGATCGGCACGCGCTGAAGGACACCCACGCTCGTGGCAACCTCTCCGACTCAGCTGGCCAAGACAGGCAAGTTCGGCGATCTCAATCGCCGGCTGGTCTTCCTCTTGCTGGCGCTGGTGGTGTACCGCATCGGGGCGCATATCCCCGTGCCGGGCATCAACCCGCAGCAGCTGCAGGCCCTCTTCGAGGGTCAGCAGGGCGGCATCCTGAACCTGTTCAACATGTTCTCGGGTGGCGCGATGTCGCGCTTCGCGGTCTTCGCACTGGGGATCACGCCGTACATCTCGGCGTCGATCATCATGCAGCTGATGACCTATGTGGTGCCCAGCCTCGAGGCCCTGAAGAAGGAAGGCGAGTCCGGCCGTCGCAAGATCACCCAGTACACCCGCTACGGCACGCTGGGCCTGGCGATTTTCCAGTCGCTGGGCATCGCCCTGGCGCTGGAAGGCTCGGCCGGTCTGGTGCTGAACCCGGGCTTCGGCTTCCGCATGACCGCAGTGGTCAGCCTGGTGGCCGGCACGATGTTCCTGATGTGGCTGGGTGAGCAGATCACCGAGCGCGGTCTGGGCAACGGCATCTCGATCCTGATCTTCTCGGGCATCGCGGCCGGTCTGCCCAACGCCATCGGCGGCCTGTTCGAGCTGGTGCGCACCGGTGCGATGAGCATCATCGTGGCGCTGTTCGTGATCGCCCTGGTCGGCATCGTCACCTACGTCGTGGTGTTCGTCGAGCGGGGTCAGCGCAAGATCCTGGTCAACTACGCCAAGCGCCAGGTCGGCAACAAGGTGTATGGCGGCCAGTCCTCGCACCTGCCGCTGAAGCTGAACATGTCGGGCGTGATCCCGCCGATCTTCGCCTCGTCGATCATCCTGCTGCCCGCCACGGTGGTCGGCTGGTTCGCCACCGGCGACGACATGCGCTGGCTGAAGGACATCTCGGGCACGCTGCAGCCGGGTCAGCCGATCTACGTGATGCTGTACGCCGCGATGATCGTGTTCTTCTGCTTCTTCTACACGGCGCTGGTGTTCAACAGCCGCGAGACCGCCGACAACCTGAAGAAGAGCGGCGCGTTCATCCCTGGCATCCGGCCGGGCGAGCAGACCGCGCGCCACATCGACAAGATCCTGGCCCGCCTGACGCTGGCCGGTGCCGTGTACATCACGCTGGTCTGCCTGCTGCCGGAATTCCTGCAGCTCAAGTACAGCGTTCCGTTCTACTTCGGTGGCACGAGCCTGCTGATCATCGTGGTCGTCACGATGGACTTCTGGGCCCAGGTGCAGTCGTACGTGATGAGTCATCAGTACGAGTCGCTGCTGAAGAAGGCCAATTTCAAGGCGAGCTGAAGAGCCAGAGGTCCGCAACACAGCCCGTCAACGCATTTCCATGGCGAAAGACGACGTCATCCAGATGCAGGGGGAGATCCTCGAGAACCTGCCCAACGCCACCTTCCGCGTGAAGCTGGACAATGGGCACGTGGTCCTCGGACACATCTCCGGCAAGATGCGCATGCACTACATCCGCATCCTCCCCGGCGACAAGGTGACAGTCGAGCTGACGCCCTACGATTTGAGTCGCGCTCGGATCGTTTTCCGCGCAAAGTAAACGTTCAAGAGCGCTTGAACCCGTCAAGGAGAAGACGATGAAAGTCTCGGCATCGGTCAAGAAGATGTGCCGCAACTGCAAGATCATCCGGCGCAACGGCATCGTGCGCGTGATCTGCACCGACCCGCGTCACAAGCAGCGCCAGGGCTGATCCCCGGCGGCTGAGGAATCCAAGGAAGCACCATGGCACGTATTGCTGGTATCAACATTCCGCCGCAGAAGCACGCGGAAATCGGCCTGACCTACATCTTCGGTATCGGCCGCACGACCGCGCAGAAGATCTGCGAAGCGGTGGGCATCCCCTTCTCCAAGAAGATCAAGGACCTGACCGACGGCGACCTGGAGAAGATCCGGGAAGAGGTGGGCAAGCTGACCATCGAGGGCGACCTGCGTCGCGAGACCTCGATGAACATCAAGCGCCTGATGGACCTGGGCTGCTACCGCGGCTTCCGTCACCGCCGCGGCCTGCCGATGCGCGGCCAGCGCACCCGCACCAATGCCCGTACCCGCAAGGGCCCGCGCAAGGGTGCCGCCGCGCTGAAGAAGTAAGCCCTCCGTAGGAAGACCAAGACATGGCCAAGTCCCCTGCCAACAACGCGGCCCGCCGCGTGAGCAAGAAGATCCGCAAGAACGTCGCGGATGGCATCGCTCACGTGCACGCCTCGTTCAACAACACCATCATCACCATCACCGACCGCCAGGGCGGCGCCCTGTCGTGGGCCTCGTCGGGTGGCCAGGGCTTCAAGGGTTCGCGCAAGTCGACCCCGTTCGCTGCCCAGGTCGCTGCCGAGAACGCCGGCCGTGCCGCGCAGGAACAGGGCATCAAGAACCTGGACGTGCGCATCAAGGGCCCGGGCCCCGGTCGCGAGTCGTCGGTGCGTGCCCTGGCTTCGCTGGGCATCCGCATCAACTCGATCTCCGACGTCACGCCGGTTCCGCACAACGGCTGCCGTCCGCAGAAGCGCCGCCGCATCTAAGGCGCGCTGCAGGCCCCGGTTCGCCGCGGGCCTGCTACAATGAAGAGTTTTCCCGCATGCCGGCGATGGCGTTAGCCATGCGTCGGCCATTTTGACTCCAAGCCCACCGTCTGTCGCCCCGCGGGCCCCGTGCCCCGGCCACAGACTCGCGCATCGTCACGGCTCACCGCCGTGGCTCGGATGCGTCAGACCGACCAACGAAGGACAACACCGTGGCACGTTACCTCGGCCCCAAGGCCAAACTCTCCCGCCGTGAAGGCACCGACCTGTTCCTGAAGAGCGCCCGCCGCGCCATCAGCGACAAGGCCAAGTTCGAATCCAAGCCGGGCCAGCATGGCCGCACCTCCGGCGCCCGCACCTCCGACTTCGGTCTGCAGCTGCGCGAGAAGCAGAAGGTCAAGCGCATGTACGGCGTGCTCGAGCGCCAGTTCCGCCGCTACTTCGCCGAAGCCGATCGCCGCAAGGGCTCGACCGGCGTGAACCTGCTGCAGCTGCTGGAATCGCGTCTGGACAACGTCGTCTACCGCATGGGCTTCGGCTCGACCCGCGCGGAAGCCCGCCAGCTGGTCTCGCACAAGGCCCTGACGGTCAACGGCATCGTCGTCAACATCCCGTCGTACCAGGTCAAGGCCGGTGACGTGATCGCCGTGCGCGAAAAGGCCAAGAAGCAGCTGCGCATCGCCGACTCGCTGAAGCTGGCCGAGTCGATCGGCCTGCCGGCCTGGGTGTCGGTGGACGCCACCAAGCTCGAGGGCACCTTCAAGAAGGCCCCCGACCGCGACGAATTCGGCGCCGAGATCAACGAGTCGCTGATCGTCGAACTGTATTCGCGCTGATGAATACCGGCCGCGGCGCGCCGTCCCGTTGCGGGGCAGCGCGTGGCGGCCACTGCCGCTGCGGTATGCCGGTTCCGCAGCGGTCGACATCGCTTCCGGCGTGGTCCGCCAGCCTTATCGGTGTAACGAGCCGAGGGTATTGAGAGGAACAGGACTTACATGCAAACCAATCTGCTGAAACCCAAAGCCATCGTTGCGGAGCCGCTGGGCGGCCACCGCGCCAAGGTCACGCTCGAGCCCTTCGAGCGCGGCTACGGTCACACGCTGGGCAACGCGCTGCGTCGCGTGCTGCTGTCGTCGATGGTGGGTTACGCACCGACCGAGGTCACCATCGCCGGCGTGCTCCACGAGTACTCCACGATCGACGGTGTCGCCGAGGACGTGGTGCACATCATGCTGAACCTCAAGGGCGTGGTCTTCCGTCTGCTCAACCGCGACGAAGTCACCCTGGTCCTGCGCAAGGAGGGCGAAGGCCCGGTCACCGCCAACGACATCCAGACGCCGCACGACGTCGAGATCGTCAACAAGAACCATGTCATCGCCAACCTGGCCCAGGGTGGCAAGCTCGACATGCAGATCAAGGTCGAGAAGGGCCGCGGCTACGTGCCGGGCAACCTGCGCCGCTTCGGCGACGAGCCGACCAAGTCGATCGGCCGCATCGTGCTAGACGCCTCCTTCTCGCCGGTCAAGCGCGTGAGCTACGCGGTCGAGAACGCCCGCGTCGAGCAGCGCACCGACCTCGACAAGCTGGTCATGGAGATCGAGACCAACGGCGCGATCTCGCCCGAGGAAGCCATCCGCGCCTCGGCCAAGATCCTGGTCGAGCAGCTGGCGGTCTTCGCCCAGCTGGATGCCGGCGCCGAGTTCGGCAGCCCGATCGCCACCGGCGACAAGCCGGCCGGCCCGATCGACCCGATCCTGCTGCGTCCGGTCGACGAGCTCGAGCTGACCGTGCGCTCGGCCAACTGCCTGAAGGCCGAGAACATCTACTACATCGGCGACCTGATCCAGCGCACCGAGACCGAGCTGCTCAAGACCCCGAACCTGGGCCGCAAGTCGCTCAACGAGATCAAGGAAGTGCTCGCCTCGCGCGGCCTGACCCTGGGCTCGCGCCTCGAGCACTGGCCGCCCCAGGGCCTGGACAAGCGCTGATCCATTGAACCCGCCGGCCGCTCCACCCGGGGCGCCGGCACAACACCACCAGCCTTCGGGCTGACGTGCACACCCCGGTACCTTGTCCGGCCGGGGTTCCATAACGAAAGGAAAGCACCATGCGCCACCGTAACGGCCTTCGCAAGCTGAACCGCACCTCCGAGCACCGCGCCGCGATGCTGCGCAACATGTCGGTCTCGCTGCTCACGCACGAAGCCATCAAGACCACCCTGCCCAAGGCCAAGGAACTGCGCCGCGTCGTCGAGCCGCTGATCACCCTGGCCAAGATCGACAGCGTGGCCAACCGCCGCCTGGCCTTCGCCCGCCTGCGCGACCGTGACGTCGTCACCAAGCTGTTCAACGACCTGGGCAAGCGCTACAACGCCCGTCCGGGCGGCTACACCCGCATCCTGAAGATGGGCTTCCGCGTCGGCGACAACGCCCCGATGGCCTTCGTCGAGCTGGTGGATCGCCCCGAGGTGGCCGACGCCCCCGCCGAGGCCGCCGCCGAGTAATCCAAGGCTGCCCCTGCGAACAAGGCCCGCCCCGTGCGGGCCTTTTTTCATGGGCCGGGAACCACCCGCCCCGAGCGCCCCTCAGAATGTGGACCATGCGCCTGTTCCGCCTCTTCACGCTGCTGCTGATCGCCCTGGGCGCATCGCTGTTCGCCCGTGCGGCCGACTTCCTCGAGCCCGACCAGGCTTTCAAGCTTTCGGCCGAGGCCGCCGGGCCCGATGCGGCGCAGCTGCGCTTTGACATCGCCGACGGCTACTACCTCTACCGCGAGCGCTTCAAGTTCGTCGCGGCGGATGGCACCACGCTGGGCGAGCTCGAGCTGCCCAAGGGCAAGGTCAAGTTCGACGAGACCTTCCAGAAGGAGGTCGAGACCTACCGCGGCGCGCTGACGGTGCGCCTGCCGGTGCGCGCGGCCAGCGGTCCCTTCGTGCTGGAGGTCACCTCGCAGGGCTGCGCCGACGCCGGCCTGTGCTACCCGCCCGACACCCGCCGCGTGCAGGTCTCGCTGACCGGGTTCGGTGGCGATGGCAGCGCGCGCCTGCTGACCGACGAGGCCAGCGCCACGCCCGCGGCCAGCCCCGGCGGCCTGCTGGCCGGCGCCGCCACCTCGCCGCCCCAGGCCACAGCACCCGAGGCCCAGGGCGACACCGCGCGCATCGAGCGCGTGCTGCGCGACGGCAACTGGTGGACGACGGTGGGCGCCTTCTTCGTGATGGGCCTGCTGCTGGCCTTCACGCCCTGCGTGCTGCCGATGCTGCCCATCCTGTCGTCGGTGATCGCGGGCCAGGGGCAGGTCTCGCGCGGCCGCAGCTTCGGCCTGGCCGTGGCCTACTCGCTGGGCATGGCGATGGTCTACACCGCGCTGGGCGTGGCCGCCGGCCTGGCCGGCGAGGGCCTGGCCGCGGCGCTGCAAAAACCCTGGGTGCTGGCCAGCTTCGCCGCGCTGCTGGTGGCTTTCTCGCTGGCGATGTTCGACGTCTACGAGCTGCGCCTGCCCAGTGCGCTGCACAACCACCTGCACGGCGTGTCGGCGCAGCTGCCGGGCGGGCGCTTCGTCGGCGTGTTCCTGATGGGCGGCCTGTCGGCGCTGATCGTCAGCCCCTGTGTCAGCGCGCCACTGGCCGGGGCGCTGGTCTTCCTGAGCCAGAGCCGCGACGTGGTGCTGGCCGGCAGCGCGCTGTTTGCGCTGGCCTGCGGCATGAGCGTGCCGCTGCTGGCGCTGGGCGCCTCGGCGGGCGCCTGGCTGCCGCGCTCGGGTGCCTGGATGCACGCGGTCAAGCACTTCTTCGGCCTGCTGCTGCTGGCCACCGCGCTGTACATCGTGCAGCCGGTGCTGCCGGCCTGGGCGGTGCTGGCTGGCTGGGGCGCGCTACTGCTGGTCACCGGCTTCATGCTGCGCCCCTTCGACAACCATCCGCACAGCCACGCGCCGCGCGTGTGGGTGCAGCGTGCGGCCGGCATCGCGGCCTTGACGCTCGGCGTCTCGCAGCTGGTGGGGGCCGCTTCGGGCGGCCGTGATCCGCTGCAGCCACTGGGCCATTTCACGGGTGGTGGCGCTGTCGCGGCCAGCACACTGCCCTGGCAGCCGGTGCGCAGCGTGGCCGAACTCGACGCCGCGCTGGCCAGCGCCGGCCGGCCGGTGATGCTGGACTTCTACGCCGACTGGTGCGTCAGCTGCAAGGAGATGGAGCGCTTCACCTTCACCGATGCCGCGGTGCGCCAGCGCCTGGCCGGCGCGCTGCTGCTGAAGGCCGACGTCACCGCCAACAGCGCCGACGACCGCGCGCTGCTCAAGCGCTTCAACCTGTTCGGCCCGCCCGGCACCATCTTCTTCGACGCCCAGGGGCGCGAGATGAACGGCCTGCGCGTCGTCGGCTTCGAGGACGCGCAGCGCTTCAACGCGACGTTGCAGCGCGCCGGCCTCTGACGATCTGCACACGCTGCTGGACGATGCGCGCGAATCCGTGCTACACTGCTAGCTTCAGTCGCGGGGTGGAGCAGTCTGGTAGCTCGTTGGGCTCATAACCCAAAGGTCGCAGGTTCAAATCCTGCCCCCGCAACCAGGAAATCTGTAGCCAACTCAACGAGTTAGCTGCGCAGCGAAAGCCACCCAACCGGGTGGCTTTTTGCTTTGTGCCCATCCTGTGCCCACGGCGTGCCCGAACTGTGCCCATCGTCTGCTGAGATGCCTACGAGCTGACCGTTGGGCTCTGTGCCCGACATGCGTGTACTCCGGCAGGCGCGCAACGGCGCCAGCCCGAGCGCCATTCCGGCATCGAATGGCTCGTCCTCAAGCACTCTTGCAATGCCGGGGGTCAGCCCGATTCGAACGGTACGGAAACTCCTTTCATCGCCACGCTCACCGCCCCAAGTGAGATGCAGCAACGCCGCATCCTGGATGGACCGCCTGATTGACACGTTGCCGGGTCTCGGTGACGACGCGCTCCGTCTCGGGCTCCACCTTGCGCAGCAGGTCTGTGATTCGGATCGGCACAGGTATGCCCCCGATCAGGGCTTCGCCGACTTCGGCGTGCCGAAGGGCCAGATTCGAGCGGCCACGTCGAACAGCGTTCGCGCCCGTTCGCGGATGCGGGTCTCGTCCCACACCGGCTCTTGAACTGCAAAGGCTGTCCCTTGAAAGTGGGCATTCAGCGCCAGCAGGCTCTTGGTGATCTCGGGCCGCTTCACGCCAAACCCTGAATTGCTCAGCGAGGGATTCAGCTTCGCCGTCAGCAACGTGAGATTGCCGATGTTGTGCAGCAGATGATTGCGCAGCAGCACTGCGTTCTCGTCACCCGGCGACGGCCAATGGGCTTCCCAAGCCACTGGGAGCACATGCTCGACGTGGAGCGCAGCGGACGGCAGCTGCGCCGACTCATGGTGAACGTCGTTCCGACTGCCCAGCTCCAAGGCCTCAAGCAGCATCTTCGTCTTGGCCGTGCGCAGCGCCTTGTAGGTGTTGAGCTCCAGCCACGCCTTCTGGAAGGTTGCATCGTCAGGCCAGTCCTGCGTCTCGCCGCCGGACAGGCCTTGAAGATGCGCTGCAAGCAACGCCGCCGTTGGCGCATCCGCCTCGCTCAGGCGTTTCAAGAGCCCGGGGAAGACTCGGTTGTAGGCCTTGGTTGATCGGCCGCACACGGCACGTCGCACCAGGTAGGACTCGATCACCGTCAGGCACGACAGGAATGCATCGTTATCGCTGCCCAGGCGCTCGGCCAGAAACAGCACCACCGGCGTGACCGTGGTGCTGTCCAGCACCCGCAGGTTGTGGGCGAAGCGGCCCAATCGCGTGGTGCGGTCTGGATTCACCATCGCCCGGAACACAGCAGCCGCCTGCTTCAGGCGCGCCAGTTCTTGGTCAACGTCCTTCTTCCCGGCCAACCACCACTGCTTGAACTCCTCGAAGACGTGATCGAGCTTCACGTCGTTCATCGTGCGCATCGAGACGTAGTGGTACAGCATGGTGTCCAGCCGCGTGTTCGTCAGGCGGCCCTGCCGTTCGTCCACCTTCCAGAACAACTTGCTCTTGCTGATTGCACCCTTTTCGGCGGGCGCTTCGTCGAAGTCGCGCCAATGCTGGTCGTACAAGGCCGCTGCGGACGCGTTCTTGCGCGTGGCCTCCAGGAACACGAAGTTGCGCACCAGGTCGGCCGGCGTCAAGCGTTCGCCGCGGTCGTTCAGCGACTCAAAGATCACCTGCGCATCGTCATCGGCGCCGAGGCGGAGTTCGATCAACTGCACGTACTCCGTCAGCGTCGAAATCAGCAGCTGTATGCGCTCGGGCAGGATGGGCCGCTCGCTCCGCGGCAGCTGGGGGTCCGTCTCATGCCGGATCTCATGGATCCAGTGGGCAGCCAGTGTCCGATCTACGTCGTGGCCCGCTTCCAGCAACACCTCGTAGATCCGCGCTTCCGAGCTTCCGGGTTCGGGTGGCACCACTTCGTCGAAATCCACGCCGCGCAGAAAGAGGCCGATGACACCGTAGAAGTAGAGATAGGCTTCCACCAGCGGAGGCCTGGGGACGCGCTTGCGGCTCTTGCCGCCGCCGATCGTCGCCACCGGATACCGTTCGCAGACCTGCTTGAAAGACCGGCTCTCGACGAGATCAGTCATCTCCTGACGCCCAGCATTGGTGGGCCACACCTTGTAGCGCGCATGAGGTGCGCGGTACGTTCCGGCGTTCGCGGTATAGGTGTCCATGCATTGGCGCAGGAATTCATCGTCGAGGTCGGCCAAGGCGTCTCGAAACGCCAGCGCCAGCACTTGCGTGGTGGTCATGCGTTGCTGGCCGTCGATCACCTCGGCGGTGGTCGGCTCGCCGATCGTGCCGCCCCGATGCTCGGTGACGATGACGGTGCCCAGAAAATGCCGCCGGGGTTGACGCGCCAGGTGCGGGGCACCTTGGGCCTCTGCGGTCTGCCGAATCGTCTCGTAGCGCTCCAGCTCGCGGGCCCGGTCGACAATGTCGGCCCACAGCGGCTGAATTTGACGCTCAACGGTCCAGACGTAGCCCCGTTGAAAGATGGGCACCAGGTACTGCAAGGGCTGGCCGAAGAGCGCCAGCGGTGATGTCTTGTTCGGCTGCAAAGGCCGTTCCTCCCTTCCTAGATATGTCGCGCGGGCCAGTGCACGTCTCCAATTGGCCGCCAGCTCATGGCAACCACCACCCGCACTGCGCGCGGTGAAACGCCAGGTACGGCCGGTGATGCTGGTCTAGCCAACGCAGCTTCAGACCTGGTGCCAGCCCCAGAGCGGCCAGCGCTGGCCCGGTGACCACAGGTGCCAAGTGCAGCACACCGTCGTCATCAAACGTGGCCAGCCCGGTGTCGAACAGGGCGTCCAGGTTGGCGCTGAGCAGAAACCCGTTGTAGACGTCCAGCCTCTCGGCATCGGTGGCGCACAGGGCCCAAGCCTTGGCGTGGCTGGCGCGCAGCGCCTGGGGGAGGGCCACGCCGGTGACGGCGCAGGCGCCGCCCCAGTAGTCGAGCATGGCTTGTCGGAACGCCTGTTGGCCCAAGCGCTGGCGCACCATGCGTTGGACCTCCGTGCTCATCGCTGCAGCGGGCTCCAGTTCGGCAAGAGCCGACTTCACCTGGCCATCGAAGGCGACCATCGCCTGATTGGGCAAGGCCTGGGCCAGTGATGCCGCCCGGCGCAGCCAGCCGGCCAACCCGGCTTGGGACGGAAGCAGGAAGGAGGGGCCAGACATCGCTTCGCCCTCGATGAACTCGGAGAAGCTGCGCGCCAACTCTTCCGGCAGGCCCGCCTGGCTGCGCGTCAATAGAGCGCGAAAGCCGCCGTCCTGGGCTTGCACCGATACCTCTGCCGGATGCCGCGCCGAGCCCAACGCCAACCATCCTTCTGGTGAGTTGGGCAGCACGTGCTCAAAGCCGTTGTCGTGGCCGGCCTTCTCGATGAGCGCGTGCTGCAGCAGGTTCATGGTCGTCTATGCCGTTGCGCTGCCAAGGCGGTTCCACTCCAGCCGTCGGCTGCGCCAGTGCTCGCCGATGGCCTGGGTGAAGTCGGCCCTAACGAGCTTGGCACGTTGCTCGCAACACTGTGTCGACTCACGCCGAATCACGATGCCTTCCAGCGGCCCATCACGAAATCGACTTGGCCACTGCGCGATCCCTCTCTTGAGATCGGCGACGGTGAAGTGCCCACGCTTGAGCTCCGGCGTGGTCGCCAAACCTACCCTTGCCGCCAAAGCATTGCGGCGGATTGCACTCCAGAAGCTCCCCGTCCCGGCGCCAGCATCGACCTCGAAAACATCGAAGAGCAAGAACCAATCAGGCAGGCGAGTGTAGTGCAGCGAATGGCGCGCGGCGCACCATTCACCGAACAACACGAGCTGCTGGGCATGCTCCAGCAGCGCATCAGCGATGGCGGCGCCGTGTGTGGTGAGCCATGCCGGCAGCTTCGTGAATTGGCCGGCGTGCGGAGCGTGGAGGTACTGCCCTCGGTTCTGCATCCGCAGCGCACCATCGGGCCCGAGAGAGAGGCCCAGATTGGCCCCGTCGACCTTCTCTTCCAGCGTCACTTCGCCTTCCAGCAGGGAGGCGGCCTCTTGCGCTGAGAGCACCTTGTCATCCCGCGGCTCACCCGCACCCAACCAGGCCAGGTGCGGCGTGTGAGGAAAGCGAAAGAACTCGTGACTCACGGTGCCGCCACCTTCGCCTGGTACCACGTATCAGGTAGCAGTCGAATGAACTGAAGTCCAATGGCCATCAATCCTTTCTCGGCCACGTACCAATCGGATTCAGCGCCGTAGACGATGGGTGGCGTTGCCCCATGCAGCACGTTGGCAGCCAGCGCACAGGCCACCCACTTCCTGTCCTCCCGGTCGGGCACCAGTCTTTCGTGCTGAGGGGCGAGTACGGCGATGTGTTCACCGTTAGCCTGCACTGCGTCGATAGGTACGAAATCGACTTGGCTCCTGTCGAGCTTGCTTTGCAGAACCTGGAGACCGTACTCCTGCTCCTGCCAGTTGAAGGGCAGGTTCCGCTCGTACTCGTCTTGAATGAGACCCACGTCGTCCAGAACGATCCGCGAGTCGGACTGATCAAACTGCGTCAACCAGTCGAACACGATCTCACGAAGGGGAATTTCCTGCGGCATGGCCCGTGTGGCCACTGCGGAAAGCTCGTGAACGGCGCTGGCCGCCATCATCACGTTGGTGTCAATCAGATGCATGGCCGTCTTGTGCCCTCATCTGCTTGGCGCGCTGAAGTGCCAGCGAGGTCTGTTCGCGTGTCTCGCCCAATGTGTCGCCAAAGAACTTCTCTGGCCAGTTGGCAACTCGGCCGAAGTCATCCAGCTTCAGCTCGCGCAACTTCGCCGCCTGCCCATCACGTTCGACGAAGTACAACGCCGCCTGCTGAGGCTGCACCTGCTGCTTGGCCATCAAGGTCTGGAGCCTGCGGAACAGATGTTCCGAATGCGTCTCCACGATGAACTGCACATTGCGCTCCGCACTCACCGAGGCCAGCAGTTCGGCCAACTTGGCCTGCGCCAGCGGGTGCAGATGGCTTTCGGGTTCTTCAACGATGACGATGTGGCCGGGCTGGGCAAACAGAGCGGCCACCACCACCGGCAGAACCTGGGACACACCCACGCCCACGTCCTTTAGATTGACCACCGCGCCGCGGTGGCGCACCAGCAACTCGTAGCGCGCTGAGCGCCCCAGGGCGCGGACTTGCAGGCCATCGGCCACGTCCAGTTCGCGCAGCCAGCGCTCGGTCTCGCGGAAGATGCGACCACCATCGCTGGACTGATCCGTACCGCGCCCGGCCTGCTGAGCCACGCCGCTGGCAATCAGCACGTCTACCGCGCGGCCGCCGTCGTCGCCGATGTGCGCGGGCATGCGGCCGCCCCATACATAGTCGCGACGTGCCAGCTGGCGGACTGGCCCAAGGTAGATGATGCGGCTCAATTCGTCCAGCAGCGCCGGTCCCACAGGCCGTATGCCGTCGGCCAATGGACCCAGCCTGTTCAGCATGGCCGCGGAGAAGGCAAACGAGCGTTCGGGCCGGTAGTCAGCGCTCTGCCGCACCGGAAGCACTTGGTTCGTGAGCAAGAGCCGGTAGATGCCGGGCTTGGTGCGAAGTGCCGTGAATCCCTCGCCGTCCTTCCCCAGGCGCAGGTAGCGCAGTTCAGCGCTGCCAGCCGGACCGGACGCATAGCGTGCCGAGAACAGAGTCGAGTCTTGCGCTGGGGCACCGTGCGCTGCCCAGCGAAACTCGATGCCCACTTGGGTGGCAGGCGTGCTCTCGGTGGCGGTGCCATGCCGACAGAGCAGATCGTGAAACTGCCCCATCGTGACGGTGTCGTCGGCGTCTGGGTTGCCCAGATTCAGATCCAGACCGGTGTCGTCGCCCTTCACCGTTTGCCGGATCAGCAGCAGGCTTTGGATGAGGCTGGACTTGCCGGAAGAGTTCGTGCCCAACAGCAGGGTCAGCGGTGCCAGCCGAACCGGTCCGGTGGTGCGCCAGATCTTGAAGTTCTCGAGCTTGAGGTGGGTGAGCATCAGTGCAGCTCCCCGCTATGCAGGCGATCCCAAGCGTCCATCACAAGGTCGCGAGTTCGATACTCGTTGTTGAACTCCCGCTTGTCGTTTGCCTTCAGGACGCGGAAGGTCTCGGTGGGGTAGTCAGAGCCTTCAACTTCTTCAGGGTCGAGGATGTAGAGAAGCTCGCCGCGGGAAAGGCCATAAAGGCGGGCGAAGTAGGCGTCGAGCTCTGCGCGCCACTCGGCTCGGCTCTCAGGGTCAAAGGTGAACGGCGGGCCTTCATGACCGAGCGCCGCACCCCAGGCGGCCATCTCGTAGGTGGTGCAGGTCAGCTTCAGAACCCGTTCCCTGATGAACTCCAAGTCGGCGCTGCTGTAGCGATCTGGCGGCAAAAATGGAAACTGCTTGATGAGGAAGTAGGACATGGACGTGCCGCCCACCTTCTGGCGAGCGACATAGTCCAGGACCAACGCGCAAGCGTTGGCCAAGAAGGCTGCGCTATGCGCCGGCGTTGGAGCCTGGTGGGTGAACCACAACGGTGTCTTGTGGTTGACGCCGGCCAAGGGCATGACCGAGGCGATCAAAGTCCGCTCGTCCGTGGCCCGACAGACATCCCGCCATCCCATCAGCCACTTCGGGCAAGACTCTTCCAGCCAGCGCTCGGCCAACGCCAGCACTTGCGACCGCTCGGTCATGCCGGGCTCTGGCGCATGCAGGCCATCCCGATGCTTGGATGTGAACTCCAGCACCCGCTCCCAGGCCTCAGGGTCCACGGCATACCAGGCTGTGCTGCTGCGCTCGTTGGACATGAAGACTTCAAAGCTGCCTTCGGCGGGCAGGTAGTTGTCGTTCAGTGGCTTGATGCTGGGCGGGTTGTTGCCGCACAGACCCAACGAGGTTGGGGCCACCTTGGCAGCATATGGATGGCGCTGCACGAACAGCTGCCACGCGGGATAGACCGGTACCTCGGGGTTGTCCTTCATCCACCAGCCGAAGAGCAGCTGCGTCACGCACAAGGTGATCGCGGAGGCATCGCGCATCTCCAGCGCCTTGCGCAGGCCTTCAGGCAGCGTGGACACCTTCAGCCACACCTCGCGCTGCGGCACCCAGTAGCGCGGTGTGATAGCGACGGCCGGATCACGCTTCTCTTCGGGTGTGAAGGGGCGGGTCTCTCCGTCCGGCGTGTAGGTGGCCCAGCGGTGATCGAAGTGATGGATGAGCTTGGCTTCGTACAGGGGCAGTCGATCCTCGCCCGGTGAGTCGAGAAACAGGTGGCTGTCGTTGGCCATGTCCAACATGCGCTGGAAATCAATGCCCCACGGGTTGCCTTCGCCGCTGGCACCGTCGCGGATGAGCACCGGCGCCGCGCGATACAGCTTCTTCGTCAGCTCGGCGTCGCGGTTGCTGCGGAAGATGGGGCAGGTCAGCGTATTGGGGTTGAGGAGTTTGAACTCGTCGGGCGTGAGGGTGAACTTGCGGCGCGTGTCTCGCAAATCACTCAGGTCTTTCGCGTGGAAGATGAACTCTGCCTTCTCGGATCGTCCCAATGTCAGCAGGCAAAAGGAGTCGCGGCTGTCTGTTCCCGGAAACAGCCGGCGAATCTCCCAAAAGCCGTAGAGACTGGCCAGTCGAGCGGATTGGGCCAGCTCTCCGAAGTAGGCCTTGGTGGTGTCATCGGTCGCAATACCCGTGGGCACGATGAAGCCGGCGCGCCCGCTGTTGGAGTGGATCTGCAGGATGGTTTCCGCGAACAGCGCATAGGTATTGACGTCGCCCACGCCGGTCAGCGGATAGCGGCCGCCGTCGTCACCGTCCACATGCGCGAACACGCTGGAGGCTTCTGCCGTGCGCCTCGCGGTGATGAACTCCTGGTACAGCTCCACTTCCTTGGCGCGGACGCCGTCGGAGGCGTGTACTGCATCGGTCGGGTACAGGTGCTGGTTGAGCATGCCTTCGCTCAGCCACTGGATGCGCTGCGCGCGCTCAGCCTTGTTCTTGGCCTCGGCGATGGCCGTATGGCGCGTGGCGAAGAACTCTTCCTCCTGCAGCTTGATGCGCTCCCACGGCGGATTGCCCAGCACGCAGTCGAAGCCGCCTTGTGCAAACACCTGCGGAAAGGCCAGCGGCCAATGGAAGACGCGTGCGGCTTTGCAAGCCTCGCGGGCGGCCGCACAGGCGGCCGCATGGTCGCCGTCGCTCCCGTGCACGCCGTGGCTGCCGGTGAGCACGGCATGCAGCGTCTCGTTCGTAGGCACCGCGTCCAACGTCTCTGGCGTCTTGGGCAGCAGGTAGGCGCCCACGGCCAGGTCGGCGGCCAGGGCCAAGGGGCTGTTCGCGGTGTCGTCCAGCAGCCGACGGTAGGCCACCTCTTTGGCCGCCACCTCCGCGGTGGTTTCGGCCGGCATGGCTTCGATGGCACGCAAGGTATCCAGAGCGGCCGGTTGCGGGTTGAAGCCCAAGGTCTGCTGCAGACCCTTCAGGTCCATGATAAGTTGCTTCAGGCCCGCGCTGTTGCGCTTGGCCAGGTCGCGGCAAGCGGCCTTGTCGTCGCCGGACAAGGCCTTGAACGCGTCCTTGGCGATGCCCTTTTCCAAGGCGTGCAGGTCGGTCAAGCCCAGCAGCGCGTCGCCGCATTGCAGGTGGTGGTCCAGAAAGCCCAGCGGGCGGCCTTCCTCGAAGCCTTCGATCCACAGCGCAGTGCGGGCCAGTTCAATGGCCATGGGGTTGCGGTCCACGCCGAAGATGCAGCGCGCCACCACTTCGCGCAAGGCGTGGCGGTAGGCCTGCGGGCTGACGGCGCCATCCACGGACCGCAGGCCGGCGAGCCGCTCGGCCAGGCGGCGCGCCGCGCCCAGCAGAAAGTGCCCGCTGCCGCAGGCCGGGTCCACCACGCGCAGAGACAGCAAGGCCTCCACCGGCTGGGCGGGGTTCTTGGCCACGCGGTCTTCGATGACGGGGTCGAGCGCGCTGCGGATCAGCTCCTGTACCAGGCTGTCGGGCGTGTAGTAGCTGCCGCTGGTCTTGCGGTCGCTGCCGCCCGCGGCTTGGGGCAACTCGAAGCGGCGCGCCATGACGTCGATCCGCGGATGCAGCTCCAGCAGGCCTTCATAGACGCTGCCGAGCTCCTCGGTGTCCATGTTGCGGTAGTCGATGGGTGCCAGCGACCCACCCGCCGGTGCCGCCCAGCGCAGGCTCTTCATGGCAGCCAGAAGGTCGGCATTGCTCAGTGCCGAAGCGTCCAGGGCCTCGCACTGGCCCGCTGCGAACAGGCCGCCCAGCGCTGGCAAGCCCAGGCGCGGCTGGCCTTGGTCCAGGCCGCGGAAGACGATGCGAACGGCCTGCCACAGATCGTCGTGGCGGTTGTGAGCCCGGCGGCGCAGGGCCAGGGTGCGCAGGCGGGCCATGGCGTAGCCATCTGCGTAGAGCTGGGCCGCGGCGTGGCGCGCCTGGGCGGTGGCCTCGTCGTCACCGGGTTGCGCCGCATTGGGCAGCAGGCCCCGCTCTTCTGTGGTGAACAGAAAGATGAAGCGATAGACCAGGCGCAGCAACTGGGCGAAGAACTGCTCGGGCCGCAAGACGCCGCTTTGCAGTTGCTGGCGCAGGGCGTCGTTGCCCGGATGGTGAACGAAGCCCTGGCCCAGGCTGACGAGGGCGTTGGTCACGCCCTGGCGCAGGCCCTTGCGCACGCGGATGCCTTCGTCCTGCCCGGCTTGCTGCCAGGTGGCCCAGACCACCGGTGGCGAGGCCTGGGTGGTGGCATCGTTCGGCACATCCAGCAGGCCGGCCCGGCTGGCATGCAGCACGCGCCACGCGTTGCCGAACTCCACGAAGCGCTGGCCCGCCAGCAGGTCTTGCAGGTCCATTTCCAGGTAGCTGGGCCGGGTGAGCGTGGCGGCATCACGCAGCAAGCGCAGCGTGCGGCCGTTGCTCACCAGCGCCCATTCGTGCTCAGCGCTGGCATTCAGCAGTTCCTGCGCCAGTTGGAAGGCTGACTTGCGGCGGGCGCCAGCGCCTTGCACCGCGTAGCGTGCATCGGGTGTGTCCAGCGCCAGCGTGTGCGGGGCGATGACGATCGCCAGCGGCTTGGCGCCCGCTGCCTTGGCTGCCGGGGTGGGATGGGCGAGGTGGGTGATGGGGTAGAGCCGATCACCCACCGGCACGCCGCTGCACGCGGCGATGGCCGGGTAGGCAAAGACGTCGCGCAGCAGTTCGGTGACGAACTGGGTGCTTGCGCGTTCGGCGGTGATGTCGGTGCGATCCAGCGCGCCAGCAAAGCTGCGCCACTGCGCGCAGGCGATCTGGAAGGCCCGGCTGGCTTCGTCACGCAGCTTCAAGCCCTTGGGCAATGCGTAGTCAGCCTCGGTCTGCAGCAGGCCCTGGCCCAGCGCCGCCTTCTCCAGTATGTCGGGCAGGAAGAGGCCGCCTTCCAGGCGCAGGGAGGGCAGGTTCAAAGGGGTGGCGCGAGGGATCGTCATGGTCTTCTGGATGTCTGCCTGGGTCATACCGCGTCAGGCAGCAGCACGTACACGCCCACAACGTCCACGGGCAGGCAAGCCTGAACCTGGTGCTGGCCGGCGCCTGCGCCGATGCGGCGGCCGGTGGCTTGGCGCACACGTTCATGGTCGTGGCGAAGCGCTGTGGCGCGCTGTTCGGCCAGTGCATCCAGGCGTGGGCGTTCGGCTTGCAAGGCTTCCAGGGCCCTGGCAACTTCTCGTTGCGCGGCCTCGCGCGGCAGGTTGCCCGCGGGCACACTTTCCAGCAGGCGAGCGGCATCGGGACCGGTGAGCCACTCAGGCGCCTGCCGGCCACGGATGGCCAGGGCCAGGCACTCCTCGGCCAGCATCTGGAAGCTGGCCTTCTGCTGCTGGTAAGACAGCTGGTGCCGCAATCGCAGCAGCACGACGGTGGTGATGCGGTCGACGTCGGCGGTGACGGTTGCAGCGCAGCGCGCAGCCAGCGTGCTCTCGCCCTGCAACGCGGTTTCAATCAGGTACTCGGCCAGCAGGCTCACGACGGGATGGCTGCGGTGCAGGTCGTCGAGATCCAGCACCAGTGGCTTGGCGTTGCCTTCCGGCACCAGGCCTTCATCGGCCAGGCGCAAGCGCAGCGGCTGAGGGAGGTGCTGGGTGTGCAGCCGGTACTGGCTGTGGTGCCGTTCCAGCGGTGCGTTCAAGCGGGCGCAGGCACTGGTGAGGAAGCGCTGGACATCGGCCTGCGAGCCGAGGGCCTCTTGCTGCTTGTGCCACTCGGGCAAGACTTCGGCGGGGTGCACCCCCAGTTGACGAAAGACGGTGCGGTTGCCGCGTGCTTTCTCCAGTGCGTCCTCCCACTGCACTTGCAGCGGGGCCAGTAACTGCTCCGGCTCGTCGAAGTCGAAGCCCAACTGCGGGCCGTTGCCGGTGGGCCGCTTCATCAGTGCCGCCTTCACCATGGCCTGGTTGATGCGCTGGCGGTCTTCGGGCATGGGGACCAACACGCCCAGCTCCTTCTGGATGGCATCGCCCTTGCGCAGGATCACCTTCAGCACGAAGCCGTCGACTGGGTTGTTCTGGCCGTAGAGCATGGTGCAACGCACCTCGGGAGCGCGCTGGCCGTAGCGGTCAACCCGCCCTTCGCGCTGCTCGTGCCGGGTCGGGTTCCAAGCCATGTCGTAGTGGACGACGGCGGTGAACAGGTGCTGCAGGTTGATGCCTTCGGACAGGCAATCGGTGGCGACCAGCACACGGCCGCCGGCCGCATCGGCCTCGCCCATGTGTTCGACACGCTCACGGCGCTCTTCCGGCGCGAGTTCGCCGGTGACCGCATCGATGACGGCGCCGGGAAAGTGCTTCTTGAGTTCACCGGCCACATAGTTGGCCGTGGCGACATAGCGGCAGAAGACAACCGGCGCGTAGCCGTCGCTCAGCAACTGGCCGACGTGGGTGACCAGCACGGCGAGCTTGGGATCACCGGCGGCGCCGCTGAGCTTCTCGGCCTTGGCGATCAGCGCTTGAAGGCGCTGGGTGCCGGACTGGCCTTGCAACTGGGCGGGGGGTTCGAGGTCCAGGCTGGTCAGGTCTTCGGCGGTACCGTCATGGAGGTCGGTGAACCCGTCGTCATCGGCGTCCTCGTCGCCAGCAGCCAGTCGCCCTTCCAGCCTGGTTGTCAGCGCCTTGGCCGCCGCAGCGGGTGACGAAGCGACGCAGCGCAGCAGGGCCAGCGTGGCGTACCAGATCAGACGTGCGCCACCGGTGCTGCCGGACTGTTCGGTCGCTTCAGCCAGTTCACGGCAATAGGCCTGCACATCGTCAAAGAAGCTCCCCCACGCGCCACTCAGCTGGTAAGTGAGCTCCGCCTTCATGCGGCGGGGGAATCCATGCCCGTCCTGGGTGGCCGCCTGCCATTCGGCGATGTCCTTGCGGCGGCGTTGCACGAAGTGGCGTGCCAACTGCAGGCGCAGCGGGTCGTCCTTCGACACCCGGCGCTGGAGCTCGACGAAGGCCGGGTTCAGCAGCGAGAGCAGGTTGAAGAAAGCAACTTCGTCGCCGGAATGGGGCGTGGCGGTGAGCAGAAGAAGGTGCCGCGCCTCGTCGGCAGCCAGACGCTGCAGCAGCTCGAAGCGCAGCTGCTTGCCCGCGCCGCTGGCTGAGCAGGTGTGGGCTTCGTCCACCACGATGCACTCGGGCGCGATGGAGAGGAAGTGCTCGCGGTGCCGTTCGCTCTTGATGTAGTCCAAGCTAACGACCACCACAGGGTGGTGATCGAACAAGCCCACGCCATGGGGCAGTTGCCGCTCCAGGCGGCTGGCACTGGCTGCGGTGAGCGCCACAGCGGGCAAGTTGAATCGCTGCTGAAGTTCGCCCTGCCACTGCTCCACCAGGTGGGGCGGGCAGAGCACGGCCACACGCTGAATCTCGCCACGATCCATCAGCTCTCGCACCACCAGCGCGGCCTCGATGGTCTTGCCGATGCCGACGTCATCGCCAATCAGCAGCCGCACCGTGGGCAGCCGCAGCGCCATGAGGAGGGGGACGAGCTGATAGGCTCGTGGCTCTACAGCGATGTTGCCGAAGCTGCGGAATGGGCCGGCGCCGGCGCGGAGCTTCAAACGCAGGGCATCGCGCAGCAGCAGGGCCGCAGCGTGGTTGCCGGCCTGAGCGGGGTCGGGCGGTGCAAAGCTGGCGTGCTCAACAGGGTTGAACTCGAGCTCGGGCAGCAGGGTGATGACATCGGCATCGGCGCCGCCCAGCGGACGCAGACGCAGCGCACCATCCGTGGTGTGGCCGTCGGACTGCACCACCCATTCGCGGCCGCGGGCGCGGACCAGGTTGCCAGGTAGGAATTCAGCGGCAGTTGTCGTCATCAAGCGGAGAGCAAATGGATCAGTTGAACAGCGCGGCGTGCGTGGCGAATTGTCCGGCCCATTGGACAGGATCCGACATGTCGAGCACTGTCCACCCGAGGTCGGCCAGTTCCGCTACGGCGTCAGCCGGCAAAGGCGATAGCGTCACCAAGGTGCGGCTCCCCTTGAACCGAGCCGCCACCTGCGCCTTGCCACCTAGAACGGCCAAAGGCCCTTCGCCGGGTGGCTTGCAGCCGGCGGCGAGCAGCGCTGCGAGCCATTGGGCATGCAGATCACCTTGGGCCGCCGGATGTGGTGTCACCGAGGCAGGTGCTGCGAGAGGCGCCTCGGGTGCTGGAACGACGCGGGCGTTGGCCAATGCCACAAGAAGACCCAGCGCGCTGGGGTCACGGCGATTGATGTGCTCGTGGTCGGGCTGATTGAAGTAGGACAGCAGGCATTGATAGCAGCCCGCTTCGCAGATGGCGCTGCCATCCTGGCGCTTGATCTCCAGATCCGGCAGGCCCGCCAGCGTCCAGGCGCCGCCCGGCTGACGATGGTGCATTAGCGCCAAGGCCTGAGCTGCCACTTGGGCCAGGGCGTCTGGCTCGGTAGCCAGCCGCGTGAGGACACCTGCGCCACCCTCGGCGGCTTCATAGAACAACAAGGCTTTGCGGTCGTCCTGGGTGGGTAGGGGCTCGGCAACCAGCTCAGACTCTTCGATCTGGAACACCAGCTCTATGCCGCGCTTGAGCGCGGCCTGCAACGTGGCCATGGCCTCCTTGGTCAGCGGCTTGACCGGCGCCAGGATGAGCACATTGCGGTGGTCCTCGACAAAGGGAACGATGGGCTGATTCGGAACCTTGTCCAGCAGTTCATCGGCTGCTTCGGGAGGCTCGTCAGCGGCACCGGGCTCGTCCTTGCGGCTCCACTGCCCCGTGATGGGGTTGATGTAGAAGCCCAGTTGGTCCTTGTTCTTGCGCCGGCGCCAGCCGCGGTTGATGCGCCAGATCTGTGCCGCGGGTGCGTATTTGAGGCTGGCCAATGGTGCTTCATCGGCCGCCTGGGCGTCCATGACCAGCGAGGTCTGCAGTGCGCTGCGGCCTTCCGGGCCGGGCAGGAAGCGGTAGGTGGTCTGCAGTTCGAAGCCCTGGCGCTGGCGGTCTTCGTCATTGATGGAGATGCGCTCGACCGGCACGGTCTCCACCGTCTCGATCCGGTAGAGGTTTCGCACCCAATCGTGGTCAGTGAGCAAGGCCCCGCAGTTCTCGCACAGGTTCTCGGTGGGCTCGGCGCCGTCTTCGCTGCCCATGTGGGCGTAGCCGCATTGGCTGCAGACGCGACTGGCCACGGTGGCCAGGGTGTTGTTGCCCGACACATGATCGGCTGAGCCGACGTTGAGCTTGGCCCTGACCACCCGGTACATGCGGCCCTGGTGATAGATCAGGCTGCGCGGGCCGAACTCCGACAAAGCCAGGAAACGCGGACGGCTCACCATGCTGCCATCGTCGTCCTTGCCTTTGACGGGCGCACCACCACGCGCCGGAATCCAGGCCATGAGCGGCAGACGAGGGAAGTTGTAGCCCGGCAGGAAGCCCTGGCTGGCCAGATAGCGGTAAGTGTAGAAGTCCGAGTTCTGGGTGTTGCCCGCCTTCAGCAACACGGCGTATTGCCGAGCTGCATCGCCGTAGCGGCGCTGGGCGTTCTGCTTTTCGATGTGGGAGGTGGTGTAGCTCTTGACCACCTGGTCGGCCATGTCCATCTGCTTGCGCGTGGCGTCCACCATCACGCGCCAGCGGCCGAAAGCGGCGTTGAACGCGGCCGCTGCTTCCTGCATGGTGTTGGTGACGTGGGTGTCACTGAACCAACCGGCCTTAGCCAACAGCGGACGCACCTGTTGCATGAGTCGTTCGCCGCTCTCGGTGGCGCGTGCCGTGACTTCTGGCGCTTCCAAGGCCGCGCGCAGTGCTGGTACCAGCGGCTTCTCGGGCTTCTCCAAGTCGAGCAGTGGCGCGATGCTGGTGTCCAACTGAACGCGTGCGGCCGCCAACCAAACGGCGTGCAGATGGCTATCGATCAGATCCCGATTGGCGAGGTCGAGGGTCGGCGGGCGCACGATGCCATGCACCATTTCGGTCGCGTGATGGAAGAACCACTGGTCATGCGGGCTGAGCGCTGCACAGTAGGTGATGACCAGCGCTTGCTGCCCTGATCGACCGGCACGGCCGCTGCGCTGGGCGTAGTTGGCCGGCGTGGGCGGCACGTTGCGCAGGTAGACGGTGTTGAGCGCTGAGATGTCCACGCCCAGCTCCATGGTGGGCGAGCAAAACATGACCGGCAGTCGCTCAAGCGGAGCTTCATGGGCTGGGTTCTCAAGCCAATCTCGCCGGTCTTTCTCGGTGTATCGGAAGCGCTGCTCCAGCAGTTGGCGTCGGCCTGCATCGACTTGGGCAGTGTGCTCTTGTGCTTCGAGTTCGAAGAGTGAATGGCTCTGCTGGTTGAGCGTGTCCGCAACGGCGAGGTAGAGCTGGCGAAAGAACCGGTTGTGCTTGCCTTCTTGCTCGGTTTCGGGGGTGTTGACCAGGAGCCAGTCCATCGCCGACGCGTTGAGCCGCCAGCCGATCAACTGTGCGTCGACTTCGTGGCGCTGCACATACCCGTAGCGCGATGCTGCAATCAGCAGCGCCTGCAAGAGCTCCAGCCACTGCGCGTCTTTCCAGCCCTTCGTCATGCCCGCCAGGTTGGGCGACTTCCAGACGGACAGGGCCTTGATGCTCTTCAGCAGTCGCGAGCGCGCACCGCCGGGCACTAGATCGGCCCGGGGTTTGCCGCGCTTGTCTTCCGGACGTTTGCTGAGGATCAGCCAACGCGAGGTTTCCAGGTCTTCGTCACCAAACGTCCAACGTTCATTCAGGTACTGGAAGGCCGTGGTCTTGGCCCGCTCCTGCTCGACTGCGTTGAGATAGCGGGTTTCCAGGCACAGCGATCTGCGCATGCCGTTAAAGACGGTCTCGGCCAACATGGCCCGCTCAGCGGGAGACATGCCCGCCAGTGTCTGGTTGGTGGCGAACAGCTCTGGTTGCTCGCTGAACTCGTCAAGGCCACGGTATGCGATGGTGAGGAGGTTCAGCTGATCCAGGTTGGGGTTGTTGAAGCGCCATCCGCGTCGGAGATCTCGAAAGAGCCGGTAGCCCAGGATGAAGCGAAGCGTGCGCTGTGCTTCTTGCCTAGCGAGCCCCATGAGCTTGGGCGTCTTCAGGTATTCGGCCAGCGTTCCGGCATCCGTGCGATCAAACCCGAGAGCCTTGAAAACCGCATCGGCCAGGTGCTCTTCGGTGAGGACGCCACCGGCACGCTGCAGCGCAGCCACCAGGGCTGACCGCAGGGTTAGCAGGAAGATGAAGTCGTTGAAGTGGCCCGCCTGTAGGGCAGCGTCCTGCCGGTTGTCGGTGAAGCCGAGCAGCTTCCGGGGGTCCGGCTGATCTGGCTCCGGGTCTCCCAACTCAAACAACTGGCGCACGGCGCTGAGCGTGAGCATGGTGGTCGCCGATGAGCGGCCCTCTCCGGACAAGCTGGCTAACCGATTCTTGTCTTTGCCGTAGGCCTCGTGCGTGAGGCCGCAACTCAGGCAGAAGCGGAACTTTCCGGGAATGAACCAGTAGGTCTCACCGGAGCCGGTCTCGCCCTGCGGCGTGACGGTGACGGACTCGGGAACGGCGTTCTTGTAGGTGCTCTTGAGTTTGGGCTCGCTCTTCGATAGATCCAGCCAGCTGTCGGGCACATCCTCCCAGCCGGCGTAGGCCATGCCCGGGCGAAGCGGGCAGAGGAAGCCGTAGCGAGCGGCTTCGTCATCGTCGCTGGAGATGTCATCGATCTCCCGCGGATCAAACCGGGGCGCACCTTTGCCAGATCGCCAGACGGGGTGGTATTCCTGCCCGCAGTCGCGGCAGAAGTGAACGGGGTAGAGCTGCGTGCCCTCGGTCTGCCTACCCGGTGCGAAACGCTGCGCGTCCAGTGTGATGTGGCGCTTGCCGGCTGGCTCCAGGGTGGCAAGCACCTTGCCAGGACCGCTGATGAACTGGTGTAGCTTGAACGCGAAAGGGGCCCGCCCCTCTGGTGTGCGAACCTCGTGCGCCGCCACCAAGAAGCGACGCATGCCTTCGCGGGCCAGTTCGATTCCGCAGCCTGCATCTGCAGCCAAGCGTTCGGCGGCCGACTCCACCGTGATTGGCTTGGCGCGACGTGGGGGCTGATCAGCGGGTAGATCAATGCCGAGGTTGAGCTCGACCCATATGGCCAGTGGGTCGCCGCGAAACTCGTCGAAGCTTGACCAGGCATGGGTGCTCTTGGACAGCGCGGCAAGCAGCTGCGGCTTGACGGCGGCCACGTCACGGGACTTGTCCGTGACGCGCTCGAGCGTCTCACCGATGACGTCCAGTGCCGTGATGGGCGTGCCGAAAAGCAGGCTGGCCACCTCAGCCACTGTCTGATTGCGATCGTCCTGCCGCTCGGAGGAGGACATGGTTGCCGAGGTACCAATGCAGACGAGCTGATCGGCTTGCATGCGCTCGCGGAGGCGACGCACGAGCATGGCGACGTCGGCCCCTTGGCGGCCGCGGTAGGTGTGCAGCTCGTCGAGGACCAGGAATTCAAGGCCTCGACAGTGGTCGACTACGCGGCGATCAATATCCTCGTAACGTGTGAGGATCAGCTCCAGCATCATGAAGTTGGTGAGCAGGATGTCCGGGGGCGTATCGGCGATCGCCTTGCGCTCTTCGCTGCTCTCCTGGCCGGTGTAGCGCTTAACCGTGAAGGGCTCTTGGCCCTGCGCGTAGCCGTGGAGGAACTTGTCCAGCTCCTCCAACTGGCTGTTAGCCAAAGCGTTCATCGGGTAGATGACGATGGCGCGTGTGCGTGGCGTCGCATCTGCCTGCTTCGCCTTGAGGATGCGATCGATGATCGGGATGAAGAACGAGAGCGACTTGCCCGAGCCGGTTCCCGTCGTGACCACATAGCTTCGGCGCTCCTGCGCCTTGGCGATGGCCTGCATCTGGTGCACGTAGAGATGCAGGTCAGCGGGCTTGCCCTCTACCTTGCCCGTCTGGAACAGGGCGGCGCATGCGGCGTGCAGGCTGCCTTCCTTCACCAACTTTTGGACCGAGCCGCTGCGCTTGTAGTTCGGGTTGATCTGGATGAGCGGCTCCGGCCAGTACCGGCCGCGGCTGTATTCGTCATCGACCTTGGCCGCCAGGTCAGGTGCGGCAATGGTCGAGAAGCTGCGCGAGAACGCGCTGTACTCGTCAATCACTCGATTGCGGAAGTCAAAGACATCTTGCATTCGTTGTTCTCCCTGATCTCTTGGCAGTGCCATGCGCCGATATTCACGGCTTGCTGACCTGCTCCTTCTCGCCGGCCAGGTGCTCGAAGAGTTCTCCCACAGGGATGCCGAAGTAGCTGCACAAGCGATCGATGGCATCCAGGTCCACTCGCGCGGCTGTCTCGTCGTACAGCAGCGTGACCGTGTTGCGGTGCAAGCCCGTGTCGCGGGCAACGTCCGCGATCTTCAACTTGCGCTCCCCCATCAGTCGGGACAGATGGCACTTGATCATGTCGTTCCAAACAAATAAATGTCATCCAGAACGAAAAAAAGCCTTTAAAGGCGGCTTTCTGTTGGGAAGAATGCTATTCAGGACGACAAAAAGGCCAGTTGCATGGAAATTTGTCAGTCTCATTGTCACAGGCTTGGTAAGGGGCGCAAGGTCTAGAACGACCTACCTCACCACTGACAACTTGTCGCATCGATATCTCTGGTCTCATAAACCAACGCAACCACTGAACCCCATGCAGCCAGCCATCACGAAGCCCGCCCCTCGCGGGCTTTGTCGTTTCTGGGCGCGGGGGACCGCACCGCGCCGGGCCGTGCAGGTTCCGCCGTCCAGGGCGCCCATCCGGCGATTCATCGGGAGATTCCCGCGTTTGGTCGGCCGCCCGCCGCCAGCGCGCCCGACATGCGGCAGCATGCGCGCCATGCTGAACATCCGCGACCTCACCCACGTCTACCCCAACGGCACACGCGCGCTCGATGGGGTCTCGCTCGACATCCCGGCCGGCATGTTCGGCCTGCTCGGGCCCAACGGCGCCGGCAAGAGCAGCCTGATGCGCTGCCTGGCCACGCTGCAGATTCCCAGCCAGGGTCAGATCCGCTTCGGCGACATCGATGTGCTGGCCCGGCCCGAGGCGCTGCGCGCCACGCTGGGCTACCTGCCGCAGGATTTCGGCGTCTACCCGCGCGTGTCGGCCGAGGACCTGCTGGACCACCTGGCGGTGCTCAAGGGCGTGGCCGGCCGCGGTGAGCGGCGCGACACGGTCGAGTCGCTGCTGCGCCAGGTCAACCTGTGGGAGGCGCGCAAGAAGGCCGTGGCCGGCTACTCAGGGGGCATGCGCCAGCGCTTCGGCATTGCGCAGGCGCTGATCGGCCAGCCGCGGCTGATCATCGTCGACGAGCCCACCGCCGGCCTCGACCCCGAGGAGCGCAACCGCTTCAACAACCTGCTGGCCGAGATCGGCGAGCAGGTGGTGGTGATCCTGTCCACCCACATCGTTGACGACGTCACCGACCTGTGCCCGCGCACCGCCATCCTGGTGGGCGGGCGCATCGTCGAGAGCGGCACGCCGTCGGCGCTGATCGCGTCGCTGGCCGGCCGCATCTGGCAGGCCGACATCGACAAGGCCGAGCTGCCGGCGGCGCGTGAGCGCCACGCGGTGATCGCCACCCGGCTGCGCGCCGGGCGCACCGTGATCCGCGCGCTGGCCGAGCCGGGCGCGGGCGCGCCGGGCCCCGGCTTCGCG
This sequence comes from Ideonella alba, assembly GCF_018069845.1. NCBI lineage: Bacteria > Pseudomonadati > Pseudomonadota > Betaproteobacteria > Burkholderiales > Sphaerotilaceae > Ideonella > Ideonella alba. The sequence goes on along the minus strand of NZ_JAGQDD010000003.1, from coordinate 275,975 downwards.
CCCGCCGAGCCCACGCTGGAAGACGTCTACTTCGCCACGCTGCACCGCCACCGCGCCAGCGTTGCCGCTGCCGCCGCGCAAGGAGCCTGAGATGGGCGGCTCCTTCTTCAGCGCGGTGGCGCGCTTCGAGTGGCGCTACCAGCTGCGCAGCCCGGTGCTCTGGGTCGGCTTCGCGCTGTTCTTCCTGCTGGCCTTCGGCGCCACCACGGTGGACCAGATCCAGATCGGCAGCAAGGGCAACGTCAACCTGAACTCGCCCTTCGCGATCGTGCAGACGCTGGCGGTGATGAGCCTGTTCGCGATCTTCGTTGTCGTGGCCATGGTGGCCGGCACGGTGCTGCGCGACGACGAGACCGGCTTCGCCCCCATCCTGCGCAGCACCCGCCTGGGCAAGGGCGCCTACCTCGGTGGGCGCTTCAGCGGCGCGCTGGCCGCGGCGCTGCTGGTGCTGGCCGCGGTGCCGCTGGGCATCGGCGTGGGCGCGCTGATGCCCTGGCTCGACCCCGAGAAGGTCGGCCCCTTCCGCCCGGGCGACTACCTCTGGGCGCTGTTCGTCTTCGCGCTGCCCACGCTGGTGATCATCGGCAGCGCCTTCTTCGCGCTGGCCACCAGCACCCGCTCGATGATGTGGTCCTATGTGGGGGCGGTGGCGCTGCTGGTGCTGTACTTCGTCTCGCGTGGGCTGCTGCGCAACATGGAGCGCGATGTGGTCTCGGCGCTGTCCGATCCCTTCGGCCTGTCGGCGCTCGGCATCGCCACCAAGTACTGGACCGCGGCCGACCGCAACACGCGCCTGCCCGAGCTGTCGGGCCTGTTCCTGGCCAACCGGCTGCTCTGGCTGGGCCTGGGCAGCGCGCTGTTCGCCTGGACGGCCTGGCGCTTCCGCTTCGAGCAGCGCGCCGCCAAGGTCGCAGCGGCGGCCCCTGAGGCGCCCACCGCCACACCGGCGGCCGCGCCGCGGGCCCTGCCACAGCCGCACGATGACGCCGCCACCCGCCGCGCCCAGTTCCTGGCGCTGGCGCGCTTCGACATGGCCTTCGTGTTCCGCAGCCCGGCCTTCTTCGTGCTGCTGTTCATCGGCGTGCTCAACGCCGGTGGCGGCGCCTGGTTCAGCAACGAGTGGTACGGCAGCGGCAGCTACCCGGTGACGCGGCTGATGGTGGAAGCGCTGCAGGGGGCGTTCACGCTGATGCCCATCATCATCGCCATCTACTACGGTGGCGAGCTGGTCTGGCGCGACCGCGAGCGCCGCATGCACGAGATCGTCGACGCCACCGCCGCGCCCGGCTGGGCCCACCTGGTGCCCAAGATCGCCGCGATCGCGCTGGTGCTGCTGGCCACCTCGCTGGTGGCCGCGCTGACCGGCATGGCGGTGCAGCTGGCCAAGGGCTTCACGCAGCTGCAGCCGCTGTCCTACCTGTGGTGGTTCGTGCTGCCCACGGTGCTGCTGTCGCTGCAGCTGGCGGTGCTGTCGGTGTTCGTGCAGGTGCTGGTGCCACAGAAATACATCGGCTGGGGGCTGATGCTGCTGCAGGTGGTGGCGGCCATCGCGCTGGCCTCAGCCGGCTTCGAGCACAACCTCTACAACTACAGCAGCACCTCGCCGGTGCCGCTGTCGGACATGGGCGGCATGTCGCGCTTCTGGATCGGCATGCTCTGGTACCAGCTGTACTGGAGCGCCTGCGCGCTGCTGCTGGCGGTGGGGGCCTACGCCTTCTGGCAGCGCGGCGCCGGCAGCACGCTGCGCCAGCGCTGGCCGCAGGCGCGCGCCCGGCTGCGCGGGCCGGCCGGCTGGCTGGGCGCGGCCGCTGCACTGGCCTGGGTGGGCCTGGGCGGCTGGATCTTCTGGAACACCAACCTCCTCAACCGCTACCAGCCGGTCCCTGAGCAGGAGCGGATCCTGGCCGAGGCCGAGCGCGCGATGCTGCCGCTGGAGAAGCTGCCCCAGCCGCGCATCACCGCGGTCACGCTGGATGTGCAGCTCTACCCGCGCGAGGCGCGCGCGGTCACCACCGGCCGCTACCGCCTCGAGAACCGCAGCGGCGGCCCGATCGCCGAGCTGATCGTCGCCTGGGCGCCCCGGCTGGTGATCGACCGCCTGGACATCCCCGGCGCCACCGTCGGCGCCGACTACCCGGAATGGGGCTTCCGGCGCTACCGCCTGGACACGCCGATGCAGCCGGGCGAGGTGCGCGAGCTGGGCTTTGCCACCACGCTGCAGGAGCGCGGCTTCGTCAACAGCGCGCCGCTGACGCGCATCGTCGAAAACGGCAGCTTCGTCGACAACGGCGACATCGCGCCGGGCCTGGGCGTCTCGCGCGAGGGCTTCCTGAAGGACCGCGCCAAGCGCCGCAAGCAGGGCCTGCCGGCCGACCTGCGGCCCCCCACGCTGGAGGACGACTCGGCCCGCGCCTTCAACGGCCTGCGCGGCGACAGCGACTGGGTGCAGGCCGAGATCACGGTGGGCACCGACGCCGACCAGACCCCGATCGCCCCCGGCTACACCGTCAGCGATGTGACGAAGGACGGCCGCCGCACCGTGCGCTTCAGGACCGACGCGCCGATCAACCATTTCTTCAGCATCCAGTCGGCGCGCTACGCGGTGAAGACCGACCGGCTGGGCCCGATCGAGCTGGCCGTCTACCACCACCCGGGGCACGACTACAACGTGCCGCGCATGCTGGCGGCGATGAAGGCCTCGCTGCAGCTGTTCGGCCAGCAGTTCTCGCCCTACCAGTTCCGCCAGGCGCGGATCCTGGAGTTCCCCAGCTACGCCAACTTCGCGCAGAGCTTTGCCAACACCATTCCCTACAGCGAGAACATCGGCTTCCTGACCAAGCTGGATGACCCCGAGAAGATCGACGTGGTGACCTACGTCACCGCGCACGAGATCGCCCACCAGTGGTGGGGCCACCAGCTGGCCCCCAGCCCGCAGCAGGGCAGCACGCTGCTGGTGGAGAGCTTCGCGCAGTACTCGGCGCTGCTGGTGATGGAGCAGCTCTACGGCCCCGAGCAGATGCGCCGCTTCCTGAAGTACGAGCTCGACCGCTACCTGCGCTCGCGCGGCGGCGAGGTGGTCGAGGAGATGCCGCTGGCCCGGGTGGAGAACCAGCCCTACATCCACTACCAGAAGGGCTCGCTGGCGATGTGGTGGGCCAAGGAGGCGCTGGGCGTGGAGGTGGTCAACCGCACGCTGGCCAAGCTGCTGCAGCAGTTCGCCCTGAAGCCCGCGCCCTACGCCAACAGCACCGATTTCCTGCGCCTGCTGCGCGCCGAGGCCGGCCCCGACAACGCCGCCCACCAGGCCCTGATCACCGACCTCTTCGAGAAGATCACGCTGCTCGACCTGAAGGCCCGCGACGCCAGCGCCACGCGCCGCCCCGACGGCCGATGGGACGTGCGCTTCACGGTGGACGCGCGCAAGCTGTATGCCGACGGCAAGGGTGTCGAGACCGAAGCGCCGCTGGACGAGGCCTGCGACATCGGCGCTTTCACCGCCGAGCCCGGCAAGAAAGGCTACACCGCCCAGTCGGTGCTGGCGATGCAGCGCCAGCGCCTGACCAGCGGCAGCCAGCAGATCACGCTGACGGTGGCCGAGAAGCCGGCCTACGTGGGGGTCGATCCGTACAACAAGCGCATCGACCGCAACTCGGAGGACAACCTCAGCGCGGTGAAGGAGTAAGGCGCAAGGACACCGGCGTGCCGGCGGCCGCCGACGGCGCCAGCCAGAGGTCGAACCAGCCAGGCTCCACGCGCTCGCGACCCTGGGCATCGCGGTGCGCCAGGTCGTGGCGGCTCAGCGTGAAGGCCACACTGGCCGCCTCACCGGCGGCCAGCTCCACCGCCTGCACGCCGCGCAGCTCGCGCACCGGCCGCACCGGGCTGGCCACGCGCTGGTGGATGTAGAGCTGCACCACCTCGCGCATCGCGCGCGGCCCCACATTGCGCACGCGCACACGCACCTGGCAACGGCCGTCCCAGGCCAGGGTGTCGGTGTCCAGGCTCACCGCCTCGTAGACGATCTCGCCGTAGCCCAGGCCGTGGCCGAAGGGGTAGAGCGCCTCGTTCGTCACCTCCAGGTAGCGCGACCTGAAGCGCGTCTCGTCGGCACGTTCCTGCGGCCGGCCGGTGTTGCGGTGGTTGTAGAAGAAGGGTTGCTGGCCCGAGGCCTGCGGAAAGCTCACCGGCAGTCGGCCTGAGGGCGCGTGCCGGCCCAACAGCAGGTCGGCCAGCGCATGGCCGGACTGCTGGCCCAGGTACCAGCCGGCCAGGATCGCGGGGGCCGCGCGCACCGCGCCGCTCAGGGCCAGCGCACGGCCGTGCTGCAGCACCACCACCATCGGCGTGCCGGTGGCGGCCACCGCCTCGGCCAGCGCCTGCTGCACCGGCGGCAGACCAATGTCGGTGCGCGAGGCCGACTCACCCGACAGCGCGTCGCTCTCGCCCACCGACAGGATCACCACGTCGGCCGCACGCGCCGCGGCCACGGCGGCCGCGATGCCACCGTCCAGCGCTGTCTCGATGCCGCAGCCTGGCACCACCTGCAGCGTGGCCGGGTCGGCCAGGGCGGCGCGCAGGCCGTCTTCCAGGCTCACGCCCTGCGCCGGCTCGTTCCACAGCGCCCAGGGCCCCATCAGGTGCACACGGTCCTGCGCGAAGGGCCCGATCAGCGCGATGCGCTGTCCCTGCGCCGGCAGCGGCAGCAGGCGGCCCTCGTTCTTCAGCAGCACCACCGAGCGGCGCGCCGCTTCGCGCGCCAGCGCCACCGTCTGCGGGCGGCGCAGCGCGCCGCGTTCACGCGCCGGGTCGAGCGAGCGGTAGGGTCGCTCGAACAGGCCCAGCGCCTGCTTCACCCGCAGCACGCGCCGCACCGAGCGGTCCAGCACCGCCATCGGCACCGCACCCTCGCGCACCAGCGCCGGCAGGTGGCGGTTGTAGAGCGCGCTGGCCATCGACATGTCGCAGCCGGCCAGAATCGCGCGCCGCGCCGCATCCTTGTCGTCGGCCGCCAGGCCATGGGTCACCAGTTCGACATCGGACGCGAAGTCCGACACCACCAGGCCCTCGAAGCCCCATTGCCGGCGCAGCACGCCGGTCAGCAGCCCGTGGTGGGCGGTGGCGGGGATGCCGTTCAGGTCGTGGAAGGCCGTCATCACCGCTAGCGCGCCCGCCTCCAGGCCGGCGCGAAACGGCGGCAGGTGCACGTCGTGCAGCGTGGCGTCGGACAGCTCCACGCTGTTGTAGTCCATGCCGCCGGCCACGGCGCCGTAGCCGGCGAAGTGCTTGACGGTGGCCAGCAGGCTGTCGTCGTCGCGCAGCGAGCGCCCCTGGAAGCCGCGCACCCGCGCCGCAGCCAGCTGCTGTCCCCACCAGGTGTCCTCGCCGGCGCCCTCGACGACCCGGCCCCAGCGCTGGTCGCGGGCCACGTCCACCATCGGCGCGAAGGTCCAGTGGATGCCCACGGCCGTGGCCTCTTCGGCGGCGGCGCGGGCGGTGCGCTCGGCCAGGTCGGCATCAAAGGCGGCGGCCTCGCCCAGCGGCACCGGGAAGACGGTGCGCAGGCCATGGATCACATCCGCCGCGAACAGCAGCGGGATGCCCAGCCGCGAGCGTTCCACCGCGATGCGCTGCAGCGCCCGCCCGCTGGCCACGCCGATGCCGTTGAACAGACCACCGACGCGCCCGGCGGCGATCTCGGCGCCGATGTCGGCCATGGCCCGCTCGACCTGCGCCGGGTTCGCGTTGACCGCATCCTCGCGCGCGTCGTCGAAGAACAGGCTCAGCTGGCCGGCCTTCTCCTCCAGCGTCATGCGGCGCAGCAGGCGCTCGATCGCGGCGTCGTCCTTCGCGGTGGGGCGCGCCGCGGCACTGCGCGCCGTCAGCAGCGCGGCCGCGGCCTGCAGAAAGCGGCGGCGCAGCGGCAGACGGGGTGGGCTCATGGGGACGCGGCAGGCAGCAAAGGGGCGCGCCGACTGTAGCCCGCGCCCCCGCGGGCCCGGACCCGGGTCTGCCCCGACAATCCAGCCCGATGGATCAACGACTTCCCCTGGATGGCCGCGCCAGCGGCCTGATGCTGCTGCTGTGCCTGACCTGGGGCCTGCAGCAGATCTCGCTGAAGGCCGCGGCGCCGCTGGTCAGCCCGGCCACGATGATCGGCCTGCGCTCGGGCATCGCGCTCGTGCTGATCATGGCGCTGGGCGGCGGCTGGGCCGCGTGGCGGCAATCGGGCCTGACGCGCTGGCGCCCCGGGGTGCTGGCCGGCGCGCTGTTCGCCATCGAGTACCTGATGGTGGCGCAGGCACTGAAGCTCACGCACGCCTCGCACGTGGTGGTGCTGCTCTACACCTCGCCGATCTTCGCCGCCGTGGGCCTGCACTGGCGGCTGCCGGCCGAGCGCCTGGTGCGCCGCCAGTGGCTGGGCATCGGCCTGGCCTTCGTGGGCATCGCGCTGGCCTTCCTGGGCCGCGCGCCGCAGGGCGCGATGCCCGAGGCGCCGGCGGTGCTGCTGGGCGACCTGCTGGCCCTGCTGGCGGGGGCCTCGTGGGGCGCGACGACGGTGTGCATCCGTTGCTCCAGCCTGTCCTCCGCCCCGCCGGCCGAGACCCTGATGTGGCAGCTGGGCCTGGCCTGCGCGCTGCTGCTGCCGGCGGCGCTGCTGCTGGGCGAGGCGCGCTTCACGCCGGTGCCGCTGGCCTGGGCCCACCTGGCCTTCCAGAGCCTGGTGGTGTCTAGCGCCAGCTTCCTGGTCTGGTTCTGGCTGCTGCGCCACTACCAGGCCGCGCCGCTGGGGGCATTCAGCTTCCTGACGCCGGTATTCGGCGTGGTGCTGGGCCTGTTCCTGCTGGGCGAGCCCATCGAGGCGCGCTTCCTGGCCGGCAGCGTGCTGGTGCTGGGTGGCGTGTGGCTGGCCAGCCGGCGCTGATCGGCAGGACGCTCAGATCCGCGGCGTGATGCGGATCTGCGCCAGCGGCTTGAGCGCGCCGCTTTCCAGCGACAGGCCGCTGTCCGGCCCCAGCTGGGCCAGCTGGTTCAGCACGGCCATGAACTCGCCGGCCAGCGCGCGTTGCGGCGCGTCGTAGCGCAGGTCCTTCAGCAGCGGGGTCCACTCGCCCGAGGCCAGTGACGGCGCCAGCGCTGCGCTGCCCGGCTGCACCGTGCCCAGGAAGGTGCCCAGGCGCACCTGCTCGTGGTTGTGCCAGCCGGCGCCACCCTCGGCACCGGCCGGGTGGAAGCGGTCGATCAGGCGGGCCGCGGCCATCGCGCCGGCGCGCGACAGCGCCTCAATGTTCTTCGGCGGCATGTCCAGGTTCAGGCCGCCCTCGTCGGGGCGCTGGCTGATCTGCACGATGCGGTCGCGAAAGCCCGGGTAGGGGAACTGGATCTCGTCGCGCCAGTTCTGCATGGTGTCGACGATCGAGGCCAGGAAGCCGACCAGCCCGCCCAGCGGCGCGGCATCGTCCGGTGCGTTCCAGAAGCGCTGGCTGCCGCCGCGGTTGTCCACCGGCAGGTAGACCCGCCCGCCCTCGTTGCCCGGCACCTGGTCATGGATCGGGTAGTCGGGGTGGGCGGTCTTGAGGTTGACCGCAAAGGTGGGGTGGCCGGGCAGCAGCGCGTCGAACAGGTGCAGCGGCATGTTGCTGCCGATGCCGCCGTCCGAGAACCAGATGCGCTTGGCCTGCAGCGGGTGGGCGGCGCGCTGCTCGGGCGTGGCGGCGGCGTCGATCGCCTGGCGGCACTGCGCATTGGTCTTCAGGCTCCAGTCGATCGCGTACAGCGGCACCGCCGACAGCAGCACCGGAAAGCTCAGGCTCATGCGCACCGCCACCACCACCGGCCAGTCGGCGCGCCGTGGCAGCGGGCGCAGCGGCCGGCCCTCGGGGCCCAGCACGCGGCTGCCTTCGCGCAGCGGCTCGCTGCCATCGCCTTCGGGGTGGGCGCGCAGCGCCTCGTCCAGCGCCTGCATCACCGACGGCGGAAACAGCCGCGCCCACTCCACCGGGTCGTAGAAGAAGCGCGGTGTGCCGGGGCGCAGCGGAATGCCATAGACCATCTGCTGGCTCACCGCGCTGGTCATCACCTCGAGGTTGATGTCGCGCGGCAGCTCGGGGTCGTCATGGCCCCAGAGTTCACCGAAGCGCAGCGGCGGCCCGTCGGGCGCCTTGCCGGCCAGGGTGTTGAAGTAGCCGGTGAGCCAGTCGGTCAGCGCCGGCTGGTCCGGCGGCGTGTGTGCGTCGCCCTGGCCGCTGCACAGGCCGTAGCCATTGGCATGCAGCCCGGCCAGCAGGCCGCGGCCGAAGCGCCAGGTCACCAGCGCCACCACCGGCAGCATCCACAGCAGCGCCACCACCCACACGGCCAGGCCGTGGCCCAGCGCGGTCGGCCAGTCGGTGGCAGGCGCCAGCAAGCGCAGGAAGACCGCCAGCGCGCCCACCGCCAGCGCGGCCACGCCGGCCGCGCGCAGTGCATGACCGTGCAGCAGCGCGCGACTGGCCAGCGCGGCCGCCAGAGCGCAGAGGGCCATGGCCGTGGCACCGCCGGTGGCCATCGCGGCGGTGGGCAGGGCCGGCGCCACCGCCTGCAGCAGCGGCCACAGCAGCACGCTGCCCAGGGCCAGCGCCAGCAGCGCCAGACCCGCCTGCATCTTCACCAGACCCCACAGCACCGCGCGGGCGGCGTCGCGCGGGCCGGCGTTGAGCGCACCCACCATCACCGCGAAATGCCGGCGCAGCGCCGGCGTCGGCCGGAACAGCGTGAACAGCCGCGTGCGGCCCTCGGGCGTGATGGGCTCGCCCAGCTGCTGCGGCAGCTCGCCCAGGCGCTCGAAGGCCTGCGCATGGCCGTGGCGGCGGCCGTACTCCGCGGCGGCGCAGGCGCCGGCGGCAATCGCCCCGGCCGAGGTGCCGCCGATGTTCTTGAAGCGGTAGCGCGTGGCCAGCTCGGCCACCAGCCGCGGGTAGACCACGCCGCTGGTGATGCCGCCCTTCATCACGAGGTCGCAGTGCTCGTCCATCGCCGTCTCCCTGTGCTTGTGTGGGCGGATTCTGCGCGCCGCACGCGGCGTTCACATCCCCAGGCTGTCAGGTTGGCATCGCTGGACCGGGAACGCGCCGCCACTCGGGCAGACGTGCGGCGGGCAGCAGCTCCTGCACCGCGCGCGTGGCCTGGTCGATCGCGCTGTGTGCATAGGCGTAGGCGCCGGCATCGCTGTTGGCAATCGCCACCCGGCCCCAGCCGCGGCGCGCGGTCTCGCAGGGCAGCGGGCCGCGCGGCCAGTAGGCGTCCCAGGGCCGCATGTACTCGTAGGCGTAGCCGTGCGCCCAGCGGTTGACGGTAATGGCCTCGATGTCGCGCCCACTGTCAAAGCCATGCGCGCCCAGCGCCTCGTCCAGCAGCGTGCGTACCTGGCCTTCAATGAAGCCGAAGTCCCAGCCCAGCAGCTGCGCACGGCCCGCGGCGGCCTGTGCCCGCGCCGAGGCGCCACCACCGGGCACCACCACCTTGCCCAGGTGCAGCAGGATCGGCTCGTCGGGTGAGGCGGGCGGGCGCTGACGGCCCAGCGCCACCGGAAAGTCCAGCGCCACATCGCCCCAGAAGCCGTCGACCACGCGCAGGCCCGACACCCCCGCAGCCTGGAAGGCGCGCCAGTTGGACAGCAGCACGTTGGTGTAGAGCAGCGGCACCTTGACCTGGTCGTCCAGCGCGCGGCGCTGGGCGGCGGGCAACTCGTCGGTCAGGCGCGCGATCACGCGGTGCCAGCAGGCCAGCAGTACCTGGCGTGCGCGCACGCTGCGCAGCCGGCCCTGCGGGTCCAGGTAGCGCAGCTCCACCCGCTGCGCCGCGCCCGGCGGGCCCAGGTGGCGCAGGCCCACCACCGTGTGGCGCAGGCCGATGCGCACCGGCTGGCCAGGCTCGTCCAGGCGATCGTGCAGCAGCGGCGCATCGACCAGGCCATCCATGCCCTCGGCGCCGGGCAGCGCGGCGGGCAGCAGCGCGCGCAGCAGTGCCCGCACCACACCGGCATTGCCGTCGGGGAAGTGGTGGATGTAGTCGTCGGTGCTGAGCTTCAGCTGCCGGCCGCTGGGCGAGTTGGCGGCAAAGGGCCGCTCGCCCAGGTCCAGCGCCTGGAAGCCGGGCAGGCCGGCGGCCCAGGCGTCCAGCGCGGTGGTGGCGTCGATGCCCACACCGAAGTAGCCCTGGGTCGAGACCTGGAACCAGCGCAGGGCCTCGTCGTCGGCGCCCCAGCCGCGGCGCAGGAACTGCGCGTAGGTCTGCGCCGCCAGCACGCCGGCACGTGCGGCCCGGGTGCGCAGGCCGGGCAGCGGATCATGGGTCGAGGCCTCGTCCAGCAGGCGCGCCAGCACCCGCTGCGCGGTGGCGCCCAGCGGCGTGCGCGCCAGCCAGGCGGCCGGCGCCTCGTTCGCGGCACGCAGCACGGTGCGCGCCTGGCCCCAGTCGGCGCGGCCGAAGTGCAGCGCATGACTGGTCAGGCCGTGGCGCTGGTGCCAGCCCTGGTCGAAGGCGGTATCAAAGCGCTGCAGGTCAATGCCCACGCCACGCAGCAGCGCATGCACCGCGGGCGAGAACAGCGAGGGCGAATCCAGCGACTGCGAGCCGCCATAGCCGATCAGCGTGGCGCCGCTGCGGCTGGTGAAGCTGTTGCGGCGCGCATGACCGCCCAGTTCGCCAGCGGCCTCCAGCACGCGGATCGTCACCGGCCGCCCGGCGTGCTCGCGAAACCACCAGGCCCCCGCCAGGCCGCTGATGCCCGCGCCCACCACCAGCAGGTCGGGCTCGTCCTCGTCGCGCAGCGCGGCCTGGTCGTTCCAGCGGCCGGGCTGATCGCGCCAGGTGTGGGCGGTGGCGTTGTCGGCGTCGGTCTGGCCGGCCAGACCCTGGGCCTGGGCAGCACCGCCCAGCGCCGCCAGGGCAGCACCATGAACCAGATCGCGGCGGGTGATGGGGTGGGCGCCGTCCATGACAATGCACAGTCCGTGTTGGAAACCAGCGTGCATGCTGCCCGAGACCGTGCCACCGACCCATCCCTTGTCCGAGTCGTCGCCATTGCTGGCGCGGTTGGACCAGGCGCTGGCCGATCGCGCCGCCTCGCCGTCGGCACCGGGCTTCGCACTGTCCTGGCTGCAGCACGGCCGAGTGCTGCGCCGCCACGTTCAGGGCTGCGCGCACCTGGAGTGGGACGCCCCGCTGACCGAACACACCCGCTGCTACCTGGCGTCCGAGGCCAAGCCCTGGGTTTCGGCGCTGGTCCTGCAGGCCGTGGTTGACGGCCAGTTGGACCTGATGGACGACTTGCGCGCGCACCTGCCGGCCCTGGCCGAGGTGGAGCACCCCATCCGCATCGGCCATGCGCTGCGCCATACCAGTGGCCTGCCCGACTACCTGTCGCTGTGGCATGCGCAGCTGGCGCACCACGAGAACGACCTGGTCGATCAGGCCCAGGCGCTGGCGCTGATCGCCCGCAGCGGCGGCCTGCGCTTCGTGCCCGGTGAGCGCTACGAGTACAGCAACAGCAACTACGTGCTGCTGGCCGAGCGCCTGCAGCAGATCAGCGGGCTGGGCCTGGCCGAGCTGGCGCAGCAACGCTTGTTCGGCCCCTGGGGCCTGCGCGACACCGGCTTCGAGCGCGACCCCTGGCGCGTGTTGCCGCGGCGCGCGCGCAGCTACGCCCGCGATCCGTCGGGCGCCTGGCGCGACCAGCCGGTGCCACTGGCCAGCTGGGGCGACGGCGGCCTGTGGTCCACGCTGGCCGACCTGGAACGCGCCGAGGCCGCCTGGCTGGCCGACTGGCAGGCCCGCGGCCTGCACAGCCTGCTGGCACGGGCCATGGCCGACGATGGCCGCTTTGCCCCGCCCGGCCAGAGCTACCGCTTCGGCGTGGAGGTGCTGTCGCGGGGCGGGCACGACGTGGTCTTCCACGGCGGCGCCTATGCCGGCTTTCGCGCGCTGTGCCTGCGCCGCCCCGCCACCGGCGAGGCCCTGCTGGTGCTGAGCAACCGCGACGAGGACGCCGATACCTCGGCGCCCGACTGGATGAACCTGCTCTGGCCCTGAGCGCCGGAGCCCCGACAACATCACCTTGGAGCCGCGCATGCTGCCCTGTCCCACCGCCGCCCGCGTCGACGCCATCGACCCCTTCCACGCGATGGCGCTGTTTCGCCGCGCCGACGCGCTGGCCGCCGAAGGCCGGCCGATCATCCAGATGAGCGTGGGCGAGCCCGACTTCACCGCGCCGCCCGCGGTGGTCGAGGCGCTGAACCGTGCGGTGGCCGAGGGCCGCACGCGCTACACCTCGTACAGCGGCATCACGCCGCTGCGCGAGGCGATCTCGGCGCACTACCGCCGCGTGCACGGCCTGGACGTGCCCCCCAGCCGGATCCTGGTCACCGCTGGCGCCTCGGGCGCGCTGCAGCTGGCCTGCGCGCTGCTGGTGGGTGTGGGCGACGAGGTGCTGATGCCCGACCCCACCTACCCCTGCAACCGCCACTTCGTCAGCGCCTTTGATGGCACGACGCGGCTGATCCCCGCCGGCTCCGACAAGCGCTTCCAGCTGGACGGCGACGACGTGCGCGCCCACTGGGGCCCGCGCACCCGCGGCGTGATGCTGGCCTCGCCGTCCAACCCCACCGGCACCACGATCGCGCCTGAGGCGCTGCAGCGCGTGCTGGACGCGGTGCGCGAGCGCCGCGGCTTCCTGGTGTTCGACGAGATCTACAACCAGCTCACCTACGGCGGCCCCACGCCCAGGAGCGCGCTGGCGCTGGGCGATGACGTCATCGTCATCAACAGCTTCAGCAAGTACTTCTGCATGACCGGCTGGCGTCTGGGCTGGCTGGTGCTGCCCGAGGCGCTGGTGCCGCTGGCCGAGAAGCTGGCGATGAACCTGTTCATCTGCCCGCCGGCCACCGCGCAGTACGCGGCGCTGGGCTGCTTCGAGCCCGAGAGCCTGGCGATCTACGAGCAGCGGCGGCAGGCCTTTGCGCAGCGGCGCGACTACGTGGTGCCGGCGTTGCGCGCGATGGGCTTCGACATCCCCACCGAGCCCGACGGCGCCTTCTACGTCTACGCCGATGTCTCGCGCTGGGGCCTGAGCGGCGAGGTCTTCGCCAACCGCCTGCTCGACGAGGCCGGCGTCTGCGTCGTGCCCGGTATGGACTTCGGCGTGCACGAGCGCGACCGCTGGGTGCGCTTCACCTACGCCACCGGCATGGAGCGGCTGCAGGAGGCGATGCAGCGCATCGCCTCCTTCACCGCGGCCCTGCGCTGATCAGAACGCGAGGCGCACGCCCGCCGCCAGACTGCGCCCCGGCAACGGCGACAGCGCGCGCACCGTGGGGATCGCGCTGGCCGAGGTGGCCAGCGTGTTGCCCAGGTTGTTGACGCGCGCGAACAGCACCGTGTCGTGGCCGGCCAGGCGGGTGGTCCAGCTGGCGCGCAGGTGGGCCAGGGTCCAGCCGGGGGTGGGCGTGTCGTTGGCGTCCACGCGGTCCTGGCGGGCGGCGTGCTGCACGTCCAGGCGCAGGCCCCAGGGGCCGCTTTGCCAGTCGGCCGCCAGCGACACGCGCCAGGGCGCCAGGCGCGGCAGCGGCTCGCCGGTGTCGCTGCGCTCGCCGCGCACCAGGTCGGCCTGGGCTTCCAGTGTCAGCGTCTGACCGGCCTGGGACCAGGCCTGCCAGCGGCCTTCCGCCTCCAGGCCATGCAGGCGCGCGGGCACGCCGGTGAAGGCGTAGACCGGCACCACCTCGCCCTCGTCGGTGGTGAAGTCGGTGCCAGTGGCGGCCAGCGCGATGTAGTTGGCAAAGCGGCTGTGGAACACGCTCAGCCGGGCGCTGTCGGGGCCCTGCTGCCAGGCCAGGCCCAGGTCGAACTGGCGGCTGCTTTCCAGCGCCTGATTCACGCTGCCGCGCTCGTAGGCGGCGGTGGCCGCGTGCACGCCGTCGGCGTACAGCTCGTACGAGGTGGGCGCGCGCTGCGAGCGCGCCAGGCTGGCGGTGGCTTGCCAGCCGGCGCCCAGGCCCCAGCCCGCGGCCAGTGAGGCGCTGAAGGGGTGAAAGCGGCGCTGCTGCGGCGCGCCGAAGCGCGGCGTGCCGCCGTCGGCATCGCCATCGGAATCGACCTGCACCTGCTCGGCACGCAGACCCACGCTGAGGTGCAGGTCCTTGCCCAGGCTCCAGCGCTGCAGGCCGAACAGCGCCAGCTGCTGCGTGCGGGTCGTGGGCACGAAGGCCTCGTCACCCAGCGCCGAGAAGCGCGCGCGCTCCCACTGCAGGCCCCAGGCGCCGTCCAGCCGACCGGCGCCCAGTGCGGTGCTGGCCTGCACAGCCTCCAGGCGCGCATCGCCGCCCTTCGTCGCGAAGGTGGTGCCCACGGCACCGCTGCCTTCCACCTCCTGGTGCTGGTAGTCGGTGAAGGCAGCCTGCGCGCGCACGGTGCTGATCGGGCCGGGCAGCGCGCGCCACTCGCCGGCCAGCGCCAGCTTGTCGCGCTTCATGTGGATCGTCACATCAGGCTCGACGACCACGCCGTAGTCGTTGCGGTAGGTGTCGATGCTGGCGCCGGCGTAGCCGTCGGCCCAGACCCTGGACAGGCCCAGCGCACCGCCTTGGGCATCACTGGCCGAGTTGAGCACGCGGGTGCGGCTGTCGCCGTCCACCATGAAGCGCGGCACCGCCAGGTCGCTGGTGCGGCGGGCAAAGGCATCGGCATGCCAGGCCAGGCCGTCGGCGCCGCCTTCGGCCAGGCCTGAGAGCGCGCGCTCGCGGGCCGCGCCACCGCCGCGCAGCTCCAGCGCACCGGACAGCGGCTCCAGCGGCGACTTCGGGATGCGGTTGTCGATCGCATTGACCACGCCGCCCAGCGCGCTGCCGCCGTACAGCAGCGCGGCCGGACCGCGCAGCACCTCGATGCGCTCGATCACCAGCGGGTCCAGCGGCACCGCGTGGTCAAAGCTCAGGCTGGAGGCGTCCAGCGACGCCCCGGCGTTGCTGAGGATGCGGATGCGGTCGCCGTCCTGGCCGCGGATCACCGGCCGGCTGGCGTTGGGGCCGAAACCGGTGGCGGCCACGCCGGGCAGGCCGTCCAGGGTCTCGCCCAGCGTACTGCTGCGGCGCACGGCCAGGGCCTCGTCGCTGAGCACCGAGGCGGGTGCGGCCGGGTCGGCCTGGCGCAGCGGGTTGCCGGTGACGACGATTTGTTGGGAGGGGGTGGCGACGGTGGCGTCTTGGGCCCAGGCGGGCCCGGCCGCGACGCAGGCGGCGGCAATCAGGGTGAGGCGCATGAAGGACTCGAACGTTCGGCCGGCCCGGGAGCGGGCACGGCCACAGCAACGGCGCCGCCGGAGCCTTGGCGGCCCGGGCAGCGGATGACGGTGGGAACGTTCAGCCCCGCGGCGGGGCGCGGGCGAGGAAGGCCGACGGGGTGTCGGCCGCGCGGCCCGTGGGTGCGGCCACCACCGGGGCCGCTGCGAGCAGCGTTGGCGGCGCCACGACCATGGCCGCGGTGGCCAGCGGCGTGGCCTGGGCCAGGTGGTCCAGCAGTTCGCAGGCCAGATCGCCAGCGCTGTGGCCCCAGTGGCCCGATTGGCCCCAATGACCCTTCGCGCCGTGGGCCGCGAAGTGAGCGGCCGAGGAGGCCGCTGTGCCAGCGGTCTGCTGCGCTCCCGGCAGCGCATGCGCAATGCCGTGCCACAGCCCGATGCCCTGCAGGCCCAGCAGCGCGCCCAGCGCCAGCGCCACCAGGCGCTGGTGCCACACACGGGTCAGGGACAGAGGGGTCATCGACCGGGAGTGTGCCTGATCCGCGCTGGGCGTGCTGCGCTCAGCGCGCCGCGATCACGCCGCAGGCGATGCGCGCACCCGAGTTGCCGGTGGGCTGGGTGGAGTAGTCGTCGGGCATCGCGTGGACGATCACGCTGCGGCCGATGATGCTGGCGGGCCCGGCGGCGATGGTCGGGCCGTCCAGGTGGAAGTGCACGTCGGCCACGCCATTGGCATCGGCCTTCAGCGCCGGCATGTCACCGGCGTGGTGGGCCGCACCCTGCGGGCCGTGCGGCTGGCCGGTGGGGTTGAAGTGGCCGCCGGCGCTGGTGCCATCGGGCGCCGAGCAGTCACCCTTCTCATGCAGGTGGAAGCCATGCTCGGCATTGGGCTTCAGGCCGGTGATGCGGGCATGGGCCATCAGGTGGCCGCCCATCTCGTGGAACATCACCTGGCCGGCGGTGGCGTTGCCGGCGGTGGGGGCCAGCGTGGCCACGGCGGCCGGGCCGCCATGACCATGCTGACCATGCATCGCACAGCCACCCAGGCCGAGCAGCAGAAGGGTCGCGACACCGGCGGACAGGCGAAGAGGGGCGCGCATGGAAGTCTCCTTGGGGGTGGTGGGATGGACCGACTATAGGCAGGCGACCGCGGTGGATCACTCCCCACCCTGACGCTGCCCGGGGTATCAGCCGTTACTCAGCGGCCGTTCATCAACAGGCGCTAGAGGACAAGGCGCTGATGGGCCGTCGTGGCTCAGGCGTCGTGGCTCAGCAGCCACTGCGCCGCAGCCTGCCACGCGGCCGCATCACCCTGCACCGCGCCCGGCGCGCCGCCGGCGCCCCACAGCGGCGGCATCCAGCGCATGCCCATGAACTCGGCGCACAGCGCCAGGCTGTCGAACTGCGGCTGGGCCTTGGCGCGGTTCCCGCTGGTGGACACCGCCCAGAAGCGCTTGCCCGCCATGCGGGCCTTGAAGTCCAGCCCGGGCACGCGCAGCAGACCACTCCAGTGGTCCAGCGCCAGCTTCAGCGGCGCGGGGATGCTGAACCAATAGACCGGGCTGACGGCGACCAGGTCGGTGCAGTCCAGCAGCGCATCAGCCAACGTCTTCAGGCCACCCTCCGGCGGCGGGTACTGGCCCACGGTGTGGCGAACATCCACAAAGGGCGGCAGGGCCAGGTCGGCCAGGCGCAGCCAGGTCTGGCGGGTGCTGGCGGGCAGCGCTTGGGCGGCGTGGCGCGCCAGCGCCTCGGTGTTGCCCATGTGGCCGGCCGCGCGGCTGCTGGCGACCAGGAACAGAAGGTGTCGATCCATCATGCGACGTGGGTGGCGAGGGTGACAGGACCGCGCGGCGTGGCCAGCGTGGCTTCCAGCGCCGGGCCGGGCAGCGCGGCGCGGGTCAGCGGGCGCAGGCGCAGCACCTGGTGCGCCAGGTCGGGCAGGCCGCGCACCGTCAGCGCTGTCAGGTCCAGCCCGCTGGGCGCGATGCGCGTGGCCGGGTGCGGCCCGGTCCACTGAATCAGCGTGGGCACCGCGCCGCCGGCCAGCGGGCGGCCGTCGTCGGCCACCACGATCTTCCAGCTGAGCGCGCCGGCGGGCGTCTCGCGGCTGGCCGACAGGATCGGGCCGGGCTGGAAGCGCGCATTGATCAGGCCCCAGCGGTGCATGTCGACCATGCCGGAGCGGGCGACGAAGCCGACCAGCTCGGGGCCCTGCGCGGCCAGCCGCGCCTGCAGCGCGGCGTCGTCCAGACCGAACCAGCGCGCGCGGCCGGGCGCCGGGGCTTCGGGGTCGATCGCGATCAGCTCCAGGTAGGTCTGCGGGTACACGCTGCCGGTCAGGCCGAGCAGCAGGTTGTGCGTGCTCATCAGCGCATGGCGGCCGCCGGGCTGCGGCGTCACGCCCAGCGTGGCGTCGGCCCAGGCGGCGGCCTGCGCCAGCGAGGCGGCGGCGACCACCAGATGGTCGACTTCGGTGTGCTGCATGCGGCGATTGTGCCGCCGCGTCTCACCAGCGCCGGGTGAGTGCCGCGATCTGCGCCGGCCCGGTGCGGCAGCAGCCGCCGATCAGGCGCGCGCCGGCGGCGGCCCAGTCCATCGCCATCTCGTCAAAGGGCCGGTGCGCGCACTCGGCCGAGGGCAGCCATTGCTTGGCCTGGGCGTCCCAGGTCTCGCCGGCGTTCGGGTAGGCCAGCAGCGGCTTGGTCGTGCGGGTGCGGGCGCGCGCCAGCAGCTCGGCCACGTGCTGCGGCGCGGTGCAGTTGATGCCCACGGCCACCACGCTGTCAAAGCCCTGCACCGCGTCCACCGCGTCCTCGATCATGTCGCCCTCGCAGATGTGGCCGCCATCGCGCGCGCTGAAGCTGATCCAGCCGCGCGCGCCCACCTCGTCCATCAGTTGCGCCAGCGCACGCGCCTCGGCGACGCAAGGGATCGTCTCGCCCGCCAGCAGATCGGCGCCGCTGGCGGCCAGCAGCTGCAGGCGCGGGCGGTGGAAGGCGATGAGCGCGGCCTCGTCCAGGCCGTAGTGGCCGCGGTACTCGGAGCCGTCGGCCAGCACCGCGCCATAGGGGCCGATGGAGGCGGCCACCAGCGGCGCGGGCCGGGCGTCGTCGGCGGGGCGCTCGGCCATCGCCTGGTCACGCGCCTCGGTGGCCAGGCGCACCGACAGGCGCATCAGCGCGGCCGCGTCCTCGTGCGACAGACCGCGCCGCGCGAAGCCCTCGAAGCTGGCCTGGTAGCTGGCGGTGGTGGCCACGTCGGCCCCGGCGCGGAAATAGTCCAGGTGCACCGCGCGGATCAGCTCGGGCTGCTCGATCAGCAGGCGCGCCGACCACAGTGCATCACGCAGGTCGGCGCCGCGGCGCTCCAGTTCGGTGGCCAGTGCGCCGTCCAGCACCAGGTGGGGCCGGCGTGCCAGCCAGGCGGCGATGGGGTCGGGGCGCGGGATCATCACTTCGGGCCGAACCAGCGGGTGTGGATCGCATCGTAGCGGCCATCGGCGCGGATGGCCTTCAGGCCGGCGTCCAGGCGTTCGCGCAGCGCGCTGTCGGCCGGGCGCAGCGCAAAGCCGTACTGCTCGGGCACGAAGGCCGGGTCGCTGACCGCGCGGAAGCGCGTGCCGCCGTTGTTGGCCACATAGTGGGCGATGACGCCGTTGTCGGCCACCACCGCGTCCAGGCCGCCGGACTCCAGCTCCTTGAGCGCCAGCGGCGTCGATTCAAAGCGGCGCAGCCGGGCGTTGGTCTTGCCCATCAGCCGGGATGCGGCCTCGTCGCCGGTGGTGCCGGTCTGCACGCCCACGCGCAGGGTCTTCAGGTCGGCGAAGTGCGCCACCTTCGAGGCGCTGGGCACGGCGATCAGCTGCACCGCGTCGAAGTAGGGCGCGCTGAAGGCCATGGTCTGGCGGCGCTCGTCGGTGATCGTGATGGCCGAGACCAGCACGTCGCGGTCGCCCTGCAGCAGGGTGTTGAACATGCCCTCCCAGGGCGTGTTGACGAAGCGCACGCGCAGGCCGGCGGCCTCGGCGGTGGCGCGCAGCACGTCGATGTCGAAGCCGACGATCTGGCCCTTCTCGTCCTGGTACTCGAAGGGCGCGTAGACCGCGTCGGTGCCCACCACCAGCTCGCGCTCGGGCGCCGAGGCGGCCGAGGCGGGGGCTGCTGCGGCGGCGGTGGTGGCGGCCTCGCGCTGGCCGCAGGCGCCCAGCAGGGCGGCCAGGGCCAGGGCGGTTGTGGCGTGCAGCCAGGTGCGGCGCGTGGCAGGGATCGGCAGGGTCATGGGGGTCCTTGGGGTGAACGTTCAATCGGTGGTGCGCAGCGCCTGGTCCAGGTCGGCGATCAGGTCGGCCGGGTCCTCCAGGCCCACGCTCAGGCGGAACACGCCGTCGCCGGCAAAGCGGCGGTAGTCGGCCAGCGCGGCGCCCTGCAGCGGGTAGCTGGTGGCCAGCATCTCGTCGGTGCCCAGCCAGACCACCAGGCTGCGCTGGTGACCCAGCGAGAAGGCGTAGTGCGCCACGCGCAGGTGGCGCGCCAGGCGCTGGGCCACCTGCGGGCCGGGCGCGTGGACCTGGAAGGTGAGCACCGCGCCGAAGCCCGGCATCTGGCGCTGCGCCAGCGCATGCTGCGGGTGGTCGGGCAGGCCGGGCCAGGTGACGGCGCGCACGGCGGGGTGCTGCTGCAGGAAGCGGGCGATCTGGCCGGCCGACTCGGCGGCGCGGCGCAGGCGCACGTCCAGCGTGTCGATGCCGCGCAGGATCAGCCAGGCGTTGTGCGCCGACAGCGTGGCGCCCAGGTACACGCCGGCCCGCGCCCGCAGCCGGGCGATCAGCGCGCGCGGCCCGATCACGGCACCACCCAGCGCATCGCCATGGCCGTTGATGAACTTGGTCAGCGAGTGCAGCACCAGGTCGGCGCCGTGGTCCAGCGGACGGCTGAACACCGGCGTGGCGAGGGTGGAGTCCACCGACAGCAGCGCCCCGTGCGCATGCGCGATGTCGGCCAGCGCGCGCAGGTCGGTCAGGCGCAGCAGCGGGTTGCAGGGCGTCTCGGCATGGACCAGCCGCGTCGTGGGCCGCATCGCGGCGCGCACGGCGTCCAGGTCCGACAGGTTGACCGCGCTGACCGCCACGCCAAAGTCGGGCAGCAGCGTGCGCACCAGCTCCTGCGCGCCGGCATAGCAGACGTCGCTGAGCAGCACATGGTTGCCCGCGCGCAGCAGGCCGAAACAGACGGCGGCCACCGCAGCCACGCCGGTGGCGGTGGCCAGCGCGTCCTCGGCGCCTTCCAGCGCGGCCAGGCGCTGCTCCAGCTGGCGCACCGTGGGGTTGCCCCAGCGGGCGTACAGGTAGGGCAGCTGGGCCAGGTCGTCCACGCCCTGGGCCGAGAAGGCGGCCTCGCCCGGCGTGAACAGGTGGTTGACCGACATCGCGATGCCCGGCTGAATCGCGCCGGTGGCGGCGTCGGGTTGCAGGTGGGCGTGCAGCGCGGTGGTGGCGAGGCCCCAGTCGGGGCTGGCGGCGGGTCGGTCGGACATCGCGGCAGTGTCGGCGGCGTGTGCGCG
This sequence comes from Ideonella alba, assembly GCF_018069845.1. Taxonomy (NCBI): domain Bacteria; kingdom Pseudomonadati; phylum Pseudomonadota; class Betaproteobacteria; order Burkholderiales; family Sphaerotilaceae; genus Ideonella; species Ideonella alba. Next base: position 255,142 of record NZ_JAGQDD010000003.1, on the reverse strand, counting down.
GCGCGGCCGCGAAGCGAGGCCCGTCAATGCGGTCTGGCCGCAGCGGCCCACCGGCGGACGCCGCTAGACTGCGCGCCGATGAGCCTGCCCGAGCTGGACGACTTCGACCGCCACCTGCTGACCCGCGTGCAGGCCGATGCGCACTGCAAGGCCGAGACACTGGCGGCCGAGATTGGCCTGTCCGCCTCGGCGGTGCAGCGGCGCCTGAAGCGCCTGCGCGAGCGCGGCGTGATCCAGGCCGAGGTGGCGGTGCTCGACCCCGCGGTGATGGGCCGCGGCCTGACGCTGATCGCCGGCCTGATGATCGGCCGCGACAACTACGCCGCGCTGCCGCGTCTGAAGGCCTGGCTGGCCGCCGAGCCGGCAGTGCAGCAGGCCTGGTACGTGACCGGCGAGGCCGACCTGGTGGCCGTGGTGCTGGCCCCCGACATGCCCGCCTACGACGCGCTGTGCGCCCGCCTGATGGCCGAGGTGCCGCAGATCAGCCGCATCACCACCCAGGTGGTGATCGAGCCGCTCAAGCGCAGCCTGGCGTTGCCGATCTCTTGATGGGGCTCAGAGGCTGACCGTGCCGCTGATGCACGGCGCCACATCGCCGCCGATCCACACCGTGTCGCCGTCCTGCGCCACGTGCACCCGGCCGGCCCGGCCCAGCGCCAGGCCTTGCGAGGCCACGTACTGCGCCGGCGCGCGGCCGCTGCCGATCAGCCACTGCGCCAGGCCGGCGTTCAGGCTGCCGGTGACCGGGTCCTCGGGCACGCCCAGGCCGGGCACGAAGGCACGCACCTCGAAGGCGCACTCGGCGCCCGCCGGGTAGGCGCCCACCACGCCCAGCTTCAGGCCACGCATCGCGGCGAAGTCGGGCTGCAGGCGCAGCACGGCGTCCGCGTCGGCCAGTTGCGCAGCGAGCCAGCCGGGGCCGTTGTCGACCCACTCGACGGCGAGCAACTCGTCCATCCGCACGCGCAGGGCATCGGCCACCTGGGCGCAGGTGTCGACATCGGCCGGGCCGCTGCGCCGCAGCGGCGGCGCCGCAAACGCCAGCCGCGCGCCGTCGCGCCGCACGCGCACCAGGCCCACGCCGCATTCCTGCACCACCATCCCCGGGCGCTTGGCATCGCCACCGGCGGCCAGCCAGGCGTGGGCGCTGCCCAGCGTGGGGTGGCCGGCAAAGGGCAGCTCGCCGCCGGGGGTGAAGATGCGCACGCGGTAGTCGGCCTCGGCCTGGGTGGGCGCGAGCAGAAAGGTGGTTTCGCTCAGGTTGGTCCAGCGCGCGAAGGCGGCCATCTGCGCGTCGCTCAGGCCGTCGGCGTCGTGCACCACGGCCAGCGGGTTGCCGCGCAGCGGAACCGCGGTGAACACATCCAGCTGCGTGAAGCGGTGGATCACGGCGTGTCCTCCTGCAGTTCCTCGTTCAGGTGGCGGCGGATCACGCCGCCCAGCAGGGCCACCGCCTGGCGGATCTCCTCAGGCCCCAGCGTGACGAAGGACAGGCGGATCGTGCGGCGGTCGGGCGCATGGGCGTAGAAGGCCTCGCCCGGCACATAGGCCACACCGGCCTTGACCGCGCTGTCGAGCATGGCCATCGCGTGACAGCCGGCGGGCAGGCGCACCCAGAAGAACATGCCGCCCTGCGGCGCGCTCCACTCGCTGCCGGCGGGCAGGTGCTCGGTGAGCGCGGCGGCCATGGCGTCGCGCTGGGCGCGGTAGCGGGCGCGGATGGTGGGGATGTGCTGGTCCAGGAAGCCGTCCTTGATCACCTGGTGCACCACGCGCTGGTTGAAGCCCGGCGTGTGCAGGTCGGCCGCCTGCTTGGCCTGCAGCAGCTTGGGGTGCAGCGCGGGCGGCGCCACCACATAGCCCAGGCGCAGACCCGGCGCCAGCACCTTGGAGAACGAGCCCAGGTAGACCGTGCCCTCGGCCCAGCGCGCGGCCAGCGGGCGCGCGGGCGGCGCGTCGAACCACAGGTCGCCGTAGGGGTTGTCTTCCACCAGCGGCACGCGCGCGGCCTGCGCCGCGGCCACCACCGCCTGACGGCGCGCCTCGGGCATCACCCGGCCCGAGGGGTTCTGGAAGTTGGGCAGCACGTAGAGGAAGCGGCAGCCGGGTGCGTCGTGGCGCAGCGCCTCGATCGCGCCGGGCAGCGGGCCCTCGTGGTCGCTGGCCACGCTGGCGAAGATCGGCTCGAAAGGCGCAAAGGCCTGCAGCGCGCCCAGGTAGGTGGGCGTTTCCACCGCCACCGGCGCGCCGGCATCGACCAGCACCTTGGCCACCAGGTCCAGGCCCTGCTGCGAGCCGGTGGTGATCAGCACCTGCGCCGCGTTCACCTGCTGGCCCTGCGCGTTCAGCGTGGCCGCCACCCATTCGCGCAGCGGGCCGTAGCCCTCGCTGGCGGCGTACTGCAGCGCTTCCTTGGGCGTGTCGGTCAGCACCTGGGCGCAGGCCTCGCGCATCGCCTCGATCGGGAAGGTCTCGGCCGAGGGCAGGCCGCCGGCCAGCGACAGCACGCCGGGCTGCTCGGTGACCTTGAGGATCTCGCGGATGATCGACGGGTTCAGGCGGTCGGCGCGGCGCGCCAGGGTCCAGATCGAGTTCATGCGGTCTCCTCTTGCAGCATCCAGTCCACCGCGGCCTGCGCGTGCAGCGCGGTGGTGTCGAACAGGGGCACGGGCCAGCCCGGCACCGCCGGGTCCACCAGCAGCGAGATCTCGGTGCAGCCCAGGATCACGGCGTCGCAGCCGGACTCGGCCAGCGCACCGATGATGCGCGCGAACGTGGCGCGTGACGAGTCGTGCTGCACGCCGCGGCACAGCTCGTCGAAGATGATGCGGTGCACCTCGGCGCGGTCAGCTTCGGCGGGCACGGCCACGTCGATGCCGTAGCCCTCATTCAGGTGGCGCGCCAGGAAGCCGTCTTCCATCGTGAAGCGCGTGCCCAGCAGACCGGCGCGGCGCACGCCCGCGGCGCGCAGTGCCTGGCCGGTGGCATCGCCAATGTGCAGCAGCGGCAGGCCGCTTTCGCGCACCACGGTGTCGGCCACCTTGTGCATGGTGTTGGTGGCGATCAGCAGCGCCTGCGCGCCCGCCGCGCGCAGCCCGGCGCCGGTGCGGCCCAGCAGCTCGCCCGCCTGCTGCCAGGCGCCGGCGCGCTGCAGCGCGGCCACCTCGGCAAAGTCCACGCTGGCCAGGCGCAGCGGCGCGCTGTGCAGACCGCCGCGGCGCGCGGCCACGCCCTGGTTCATCAGGCGGTAGTACACCGCGGTCGATTCCCAGCTCATGCCGCCCAGCAGCCCCATCGTCCTCATCTCATCTCCCCACGGGCATGCGCTTGCCCACGAACACCACGGCGATCACCGCCACTGAAAACCCCAGCGTCGAGGGCTTGAGCGCCTCGCCCAGCACCGGCACCGCCAGCAGCAGCGACAGGAAGGGCTGGATCAGCTGCACCTGGCTCACCCGCAGCGCGCCACCCAGCGCCAGCCCGCGGTACCAGGCGAAGAAGCCCAGCCACATCGAGAACAGCGTGACATAGGCGAAGGCGCCCCAGGACGCCGCCTGCACGCTGGCGAAGCTGGCCGGCGCGCTCCAGGCTGCGGCCGGCAGCGTCAGCGGCAGGCTCATCACCAGCACCCAGCTGATCACCTGCTCGGCCGGCATCTGCGCGGTCAGGCGTGCGCCCGCCACATAGCCGCCCGAGGCGCACAGCATCGCCATCAGCAGCCAGCCGTCGGCCGCCACCAGCGCGCCGCCGCCCTCAAAGGCGGCAAAGGCCAGCACCAGCGCGCAGCCCAGCACCGCACAGACCCAGAAGCCCAGCGACGCGCGCTGGCGCAGCGCCAGCGCGGCGATGGCCGCGGTGGCCAGCGGCAGCAGACCGGTGATGACGGCCGCATGCATCGACGGCACCTGACGCAGCGCCAGCGCCAGCCCCAGCGGAAAGCCCAGCACCGTGCCCAGCGCGCTCACGCCCAGCAGGCCCCACTGTGCGCCGCGCGGCCGCGCCGCGCCCACCGCCCACAGGTAGACCACGCTCAGCAGCCCAGCGCCCGCCGCGCGGCCCGCGGTGACAAAGGCCGGCGGCAGCTGCGGCGCCTCCAGCGGGCCCACGGCCAGCCGCGTCATCGGCAGCGTCATCGCAAAGATCAGCACGCCCAGCGCGCCGATCATCAACCCCTTGTTGGCCGAGTTCATGCCGACCTCGCCATCCACACCGCCGTGGCCAGCAGCAGCAGCGCCATCGTGCGGTTGAACCACAGCAGCCGCGCGCCGCGGGCCAGCCAGCCGCGCAGCAGGCCGCCCAGCAGCGCGTAGCTGGCGTTGCTGGCGAAGGCATAGGCCGCCATCACCGGCAGCACCACCGCCAGTCGGGCCCAGAAGCCTTCGGCCGCGCCGGGCGCCACCCAGCCGGCCACCACCATCAGCGCCGCCATCCAGGCCTTGATGTTGACGAACTGCAGCGCCACGCCCTGCCAGAAACCCACCTGCAGCCGCGCCGCGTCGGCCTCGCCCAGCTCTCCGCTGCGCCACAGCTTCCCCGCCAGCCACAGCAGATAGCCCAGCCCGGCCACGGTGATGGCGCCGCGCAGCGCCGGCCAGGCCTGGATCAGCGCGCCCAGGCCCAGCGCGCAGGCCAGCAGCATCAGGCACCAGCCCACCGGCACCGCCAGGCAGAAGCGCAGCGCCGCCGGCAGCCCGCGGTTCACCGCCAGCGCGGCCGACAGCATGGTGTTGGGCCCCGGCGTGAAGGCCATGGCCGTGACCACGCCCAGCAGGGCGATGAAGTCGGTCCAGGGCAGCGCGTCCATGCTGGACAGTGTAGGCAGCCTACCGATACAGTACCAGTACAGTTGTCCAGCGCACCCGCATGATCTGTATTGGTCGGCCGATCGCTACAGCGCGGGTTCTCCCTGATTCATCATGGCCGCCCGCGAGTTCGATCCCACCACCGCCCCGCCGCCCGCCAGCCCCGGCACCCTGGCCCGCCACGCCGGCCAGACCCTGGCCGAGCAGCTGGCCGCGCAGTTCACCGAGCGCATCCGCCAGCGCCTGCTGGCGCCTGGCGCGCGCCTGCCGTCGGTGCGTGAATGCGCGCGCCGCCACGGCGTCAGCCCGCACACCGTGGTGGCCGCCTATGACCAGCTGCTGGCCCAGGGCCTGGTGGAAGCGCGCCGCCAGCGCGGCTTCTTCGTGCGCGACGCCCAGCACCGCCCCGCCACACCCAGCAGCGCCCCCGCGCTGACGCCGCCGGTGGATGCCACCGCACTGATCCGCGGCATGTTCGCGGGTGCGGGCGACCGCCCTGCGCCCGGCCTGGGCACGCTGCCGCCCGACTGGCTCGACCTGCCGCTGCTGACCAGCACGCTGCGCCGCGTGCTGACCCAGGCCGACCCGGTGGCCGCGCTGCAGTACGGCCACCCGTCCGGTGATCCGCGACTGCGCAACGCGCTGGCCGTGCGCCTGGCCGACTTCGGCGTGCGCGCCGAGCCGCGCCAGATCATCACCGCGACCGGCGCCACGCATGCGCTGGACCTGATCTCGCGCACCCTGCTGCGCCCGGGCGACGCGGTGCTGGTGGACGAGCCCGCCTGGGCGGTGGAATACGCCCGCCTGACGCAGCTGGGCGTGCGCCTGCTGCCGGTGCCGCGCACGCCCGACGGCCCCGACCTGGCGGTGATGGCCGCGCTGGTGCAGGCCCACCAGCCGCGCCTGTACGTGACCGTGTCGGTGCTGCACAACCCCACCGGCGGCTCGCTCAGCCTGGGCACCGCCCACCAGGTGCTGAAGCTGGCCGAGGCGCACGACTTCTGGGTGGTGGAAGACGACACCTACGCCCACCTGGCGCCGCCGCACCTGCCGCGCATGGCCGCGCTGGACGGCCTGCAGCGCACGCTCTATGTCTCAGGCTTCTCGAAGATCCTGTCGCCCGGCTGGCGCGTGGGTTTCCTGGCCGCACCGCAGACGCTGGTGGAGCGCCTGGTCGACACCAAGCTGCTGTCCACCCTCACCACGCCCGCGCTGCTGGAGCAGGCCATGGCGCTGTGCCTGGAGCAGGGCGCGCTGCGCCGCCATGCCGAGCGCGTGGTGCAGCGCCTGGACGGCGCCCGCCAGCGCACCGTGCAACTGGCCGAAGCCCACGGCTGCCGCTTCGTCACGCCACCCGCCGGCCTCTTCGGCTGGGTGGACACCGGCACCGACACCGAAGCCCTCGCCCAGGCCATGCACGACGACGGCTGGCTGCTGGCGCCGGGGCACCTGTTCCATGCGCGGCGGCAGCCGACCACGCTGATGCGCATCAACTTTGCGACCAGCCAGGATGCGGGGTTCTGGCGGGCGTATGCGAGGGTGCGGCAGCGGCGCTGATCAGCCGCCGCGGCGCAGGCGGTAGGCGAGCTGGGCGCGGCTCAGGCCCAGCTGGCGCGCGGCGGCGCTGAGGTTGCCCTCGCAGCGCGCCACCGCCTCTGCCAAAAGCTGCCGCTCCACCGCCGCCAGGTCGATCGCGTCGGCCTGCGGTCCGGCGACGCGCTCGAACAGGCTGGCGGCCGGCTCGGCCGGCGCGGCCTCGGCCAGCGCGCCATGGGCGCCCAGCGACAGCAGCGTGCCCTCGCCCAGCTGCTCCTTGCGCAGCAGGTGCGGCAGGTCGATGACGCCGCCCTCGTCGGCACTGATCACGCCGCGCTCCACCATGTTCTGCAGCTCGCGGATGTTGCCCGGGAAGGCGTAACCCATCAGCGCGCGCACGGCGCGCGGCGCATAGCCGGCCAGCTGCCGGCCGTGCCGCTGCGCGTAGACATGCAGGAAATGGCTCAGCAGCAGCGGGATGTCCTCGCGCCGCTCGCGCAGCGGCGGCAGGTGGATCGGGTAGACCTCCAGCCGGTAGAACAGGTCCTCGCGGAAACGCCCGGCCTGCACCTCGGCGCGCAGGTCCACGTTGGTGGCCGCGACCACCCGCACATCCACCGGGATCGCGCGGGTGCCGCCCACGCGCTCGATCTCGCCCTGCTGCAGCGCCCGCAGCAGCTTGCCCTGGCTGACCAGGCTGAGCGTGCCGATCTCGTCGAGGAACAGCGTGCCGCCATCGGCGCGCTCGAAGCGCCCGGGGCGCGAGGCGCTGGCACCGGTGAACGCACCGCGGTCGACCCCGAACAGCTCCGACTCCACCAGCGCCTCGGGGATGGCGGCGCAGTTGATCGCCACGAAGGGCCGCTCGCGCCGCGGGCTGATGCGGTGCAGCGTCGAGGCGAACATCTCCTTGCCCACGCCGGACTCGCCGGTGAACAGCACCGTGGCCCGGGTGGGTGCCACGCGGCTGAGCATGTGGCAGGCGGCCTTGAAGGCCGAGGACACGCCCACCATCCCGTCGCCGCTGCCATCGGCCAGCGCGGTCGAGCCCAGCACCGCGCGCGGCGCGCTGCCGTGCGAGCGGGTGGCCAGGAAGTCCTGCGCATTCAGGTAGCGCAGGTCCTCGCTCACATCGCCCCAGGCCTGCGCGGTCTTGCCGATCACGCGGCACAGCGAGGCGCCCATCGAGCGGCACTCGACCTCGCGGAACACCACCAGGCAGCCCATCATGCCGGTGACATAGCCCATTGCGTAGCCCAGCTGCATCCAGCAGGCCGGCTCGGTGCCCACGCCGTAGGCGCTGATGTGCTCGTCGTCCTCGGTCGAGTGGTGCCAGATGAACTCGCCGTGGTAGTGGCCGCGTTCGGGGTCGATCTCGAACTCCACGGGCTCGACCTTCACCACACCCTCCAGCGCGTGCAGGCGCGTGCCGGCCATGAACACGCTGGTCAGGTCGCCGTCGGGCCAGCGCTCGCGCACCAGCTGCGCGTCGCGCTCGCCCGACTGGTAGCCGGTGCGCGTGAGCAGCCCGCGCGCGCGCTCCAACCCCAGGGTGTCGATCAGCTCGCGCCGCAGCGTGCCCAGCGAGCGGGTGTGCATCAGCACCATGCGCTGGTCGTTCAGCCAGATCCGGCCGTCGCCGGGCGAGAAGAACAGGCACTCGGTGATGTCCGACAGCTGCGGCCGGTCCTGCACGGCGGCCGCGTCGCCGCGCCGCATCAGGGCGCCGGTGCGGCGCGAGACCTCGGCCAGGGACACGCGGGACGACGGGGGCTTGGGCATGCGGATTTCAGCAGGCAAAGGGCGCCAGTGTGGGCTTGACCTGATCAATACATCAAGCCCTGATCGGGGTTAATCCTGATCGCCGGGGGTGCCGCGGAGCCCCGCCTGGGGGGCCGGGAAAGTCCGGAGTTCACCTCGGAAGCGCCGACACCCTGGCGCCCCCGCGCGGCGGCCAGGCATGCCGCAGGGCCTGCGGTTTGCAAAGCAGCACGGGCCGGTTGCCCGGCTGCATCCCCTTCCACCATCCAGGAGACCCGACCATGGGAGCCCCCGAGACCCTCAGCCTGTTCGACGCTGCCCCGGCCAGAGGCCACGTTTTCGACCGCGGCCAATGGCGCCCCGCGCGCGGCGGTGCACGCGCCGTGCACGAGCCCGCCACCGGCGCGGTCCTGACGCACGCCGGCATCGCCAATGCCGAGGACATGAACGAGGCGATCGGCCATGCCCACGCCGCCCAGCGCGACTGGGTCGCCACCGGGGCGCGTGAACGCGCCGCGGTGCTGCTGCGCGCGGCGCAGTGGCTGCAGGCGCACTTCGACGAGCTGGCCCTGCTGATCGCCCGCGAGACCGGCGGCATCGTGCCCAAGGGCCAGCACGAGGTGAAAGAGGCGATCCAGATCTGCCAGATCGCCGCCGGCCTGCCGATGCAGGCCCAGGGCCAGGTGCTGCCCTCGGTGCCGGGGCGGCTGTCGATCGCCCGGCGCGTGCCGCACGGCGTGGTGGGCGTGATCTCGCCGTTCAACTTCCCGCTGATCCTGGGCATCCGCTCGGTGGCGCCGGCGCTGGCGCTGGGCAACGCGGTGGTGCTCAAGCCTGATCCGCGCACCCCGCTGTCCGGCGGCGTGATCATGGCCGAGGCCTTCAAACACGCCGGCCTGCCGGCGGGCCTGCTGCAGGTGCTGCCGGGCGACGCCGAGGCCGGCGAGGCCCTGGTGACGGACCCGCGCGTGCCGATGATCGCCTTCACGGGCTCGCCGGCGGTGGGGCGGCGCATCGGCGAGCTGGCCGGCCGGCACCTGAAGAAGGTCTCGCTGGAGCTGGGCGGGGCCAACAACCTGATCATCCTGGACGACGCCGACCTGGACGCCGCGGCCAGCGCCGCCGCCTTCGGGGCCTGGTTCCACCAGGGCCAGATCTGCATGGCCAGCAACCGCGTGCTGGTGCACGAGGCGGTGGCCGCCGGCATCCGCGAGCGCCTGGTGGGCAAGGCCCGGCACCTGCCGGTGGGCGACGGCGCCAGCGGCCAGGTGGCCCTGGGCCCGATGATCGACGCCCGCCAGCTGCAGCGCTTCGACAGCGTGGTGAAGGACAGCGTGGCGCAGGGCGCGACGCTGGAGGCCGGCGGCACCCACGAGGGCCTGTGCTACCGCCCGACCGTGCTGTCGGGCGTCCAGCCGGGCATGCGCGCCTTCGACGAGGAGCCCTTCGGCCCGGTGGTCAACCTGGTCAGCTTCGCCAGCGACGAGGAGGCCGTGGCCCTGGCCAACACCAGCCAGGGCGGCCTGGCGGCCGCGGTGATCGGCCGCGACGTGGCGCGGGCCATGGCGATTGGCGAGCAGCTCAACGCCGGCATGGTCCACATCAACGACCAGACGGTCAACGACGAGTGCACCAACCCCTTCGGCGGTCCAGGCCTGGGCGGCAACGGCAGCGCCGTGGGCGGCCCGGCGGACATCGACGAGTACACGCGCTGGCAGTGGCTCACCCTCAAGGCCGCACCGCCGGCCTTCCCCTTCTGACGATCAACCAGGAACACCCCATGAATCTGCAAGGCAAGACCCTCGTGGTCACCGGCTGCTGCTCGGGCATCGGCGCCGATGTCGCGAAACTGGCCCGCCAGGGCGGCGCGCGCGTCATCGGCCTGGACCGCCACGACCCGACGCTGACGCTGGACGGCTTCGTCAAGGTGGATCTGGGCGATCCGGCGGCCATCGACGCCGCCGTGGCCCAGCTGCCCGCGCACATCGACGCGCTGGCCAACATCGCCGGCGTGCCGGGCACCGCGCCGGCCGAGCTGGTCGCCCGCGTCAACTACCTGGGCCTGCGCCACCTGACGCAGGCGGTGCTGCCGCGCATGGGCGAGGGCGGCTCGGTGGTCAACATCTCGTCCATCCTGGGCGCGGAGTGGCCGGCGCGGCTGGAACTGCACCGCGCGCTGGGCGCCACCCAGAGCTTCGCCGAAGGCGCGCACTGGCTGCGCGACCACCCGGTGGCGCAGGAGAGCTGCTACCAGTACTTCAAGGAGGCGCTGATCGTCTGGACCATCACGCAGTCGCAGAAGCTCTTCCTCGAGCGCGGCGTGCGCATGAACTGCGTGGCGCCCGGCCCGGTGTTCACGCCCATCCTGGGCGACTTCGTGCAGATGCTGGGCCAGGAGCGCGTGCAGCAGGACGCCCACCGCATGAAGCGGCCGGCCTTCAGCGACGAGGTGGCGCCGGTGATCGCCTTTCTGTGCAGCGATGCCTCGCGCTGGGTCAGCGGCATCAACCTGCCGGTCGACGGCGGCCTCGCGTCGACCTACCTCTGATCCCACCCTGAGGATTCCGCCCGCCGCAGAGTGCGGCGCGGCGGAGCCATGACCACGGAGACACACATGTTCAATGACATCCGACGCCTGGGCGTCGCCGCGCTGCTGTTCGCCACCGCGATCACCGCCCACGCCGAGCTGACCGTCGGCGTCAGCCTGTCGCTCACCGGCCCGCTGTCCTCGCTGGGCCTGCCGCAGAAGGCCTCGCTGGCGCTGTGGCCCGAGCGTATCGCCGGCGAGCCGGTCAGGCTGATCGTGCTCGACGACGCCTCCGATCCGGCGGCAGCGGTGCGCAACGCCCGCCGCTTCGTCACCGAGAACAAGGCCGACGTGATCCTGGGCTCCTCGGGCGTGCCGGGGGTGTTCTCGATCGCCACCGTGGCCGCCGAGTCGAAGACCGTGCAACTGGCCTTCGCCCCGGCGCCGCGGCCCGGCGGTGCCGACGACTGGACCTTTCCGCTGCCGCAGCCAGTGCCGCTGATGTCGCAGGCGCTGGCCGCCCGCATGGTGGCCGACAAGGTCAGGCGCGTGGCCTTCCTGGGCTGGGGCGAGGGCTATGGCGAGATGTGGCTGCAGGCCTTCACCGCCTCGGCCCGCCAGGCCGGGCTGGAGATCGTGGCCACCGAGCGCTTCGCGCCCACCGACACGGCGATCACCGCGCAGGCCCTGAAGGTGGTGGCCGCCCAGCCCGACGCCGTGCTGCTGGTGGCGGCGGGCTCGGCCGGTGCGATGCCGCAGATCAACCTGAAGGAGCGCGGCTGGCGCGGGCCTATCTACCACACGCACGGCTCGGGATCGCTCGACCTGGTGCGCGTGGGCGGCCAGGCCATGGACGGCGCGGTGCTGCCCGCCGGCCCGGTGCTGGTGGCCGAGCAGCTCGACCCGGCCAGCCCGGTCCGCCCGGTGGCGATGGACTACGTGACCCGCTTCGAGAAGCTGCACGGCCCCGGCTCGCGCACGCAGTTCGGCGCCCATGCCTTCGACGCGCTGAAGGTGCTCGAACGCATCGTGCCGGTGGCCGCGCGGCGCGCTCAACCCGGCACGCCCGCGTTTCGCCAGGCACTGCGCGACGCGCTGGAGAGCGAGAAGGAGATCGCCGTCTCGCACGGCGTCCTGAACTACACGCCCAGCGACCACCTCGGCTTCGACCGGCGCGGCGTGGTGATGCTGCGCATCGAGCAGGGCCGCTTCAAGCTGGAGGCCGGTGCACCGGCGAAGCCCTGAGCGGCCACCGGCCCGTCCGGCGAACCCAGTGAAAGAACGCCATGAACGATTTCCATGTGAACCTGGATGGCCTGAAGATCCGCTGCCGCGATGCCGGCGGCACCGGGCCCGCCGTGCTGCTGCTGCACGGCGTGGGCGGCTCGTTGGAGCTGTGGTCGGCGCAGTTCGCGGCGGCCCACCAGGATCTGCGCCTGCTGGCGGTGGACCTGCCCGGCCACGGCCTGTCCGACTTCAGCGCGCAGGCCGACTCGCCGCCGCGTTTCGCGCAGACCCTGTGGGCGCTGCTGGACGCGCTGGCCATCCACCAGGTCCACCTGGTGGGCAACTCCCTGGGCGGCGCCATCTGTCTGCAGATGCACCTGAGCCAGCCGGCACGCGTGCGCAGCATGCTGCTGGCGGCCAGCGCCAACCTGGGAACGGCCGCGCCGCTGCCGTTCAGGCTGATGACGCTGACCGGCCTGGGCGAGCTGATGGCGCGACCCGGTGAGACGGCGGTGACCCAGCAGGTCCAGGCCATCTTCGGGCCGGACTTCGTGGTCACGCCGGAACTGCGCGCACTCATCCGCCGCAACGTGATGCGCCCCGGCGCCCAGCGCGCCTTTCTGGGCTGCGTGCGGCAGATGACCGGCCTGCGTGGCCAGCGTGTCGCCCTGATCGAGCAGGCCCAGGCCTCGCTGGCCATGAGCCGCGTGCCGACGCTGCTGCTGCACGGGCGCCAGGACGCCGTCATCCCGGTGGCGCATTCGCAGGACAGCTGCGCGCGCCATGCCCACCTGCAGCTGGACGTGATCGACCGCTGCGGTCACACGCCGCAGCTGGAGCAGCCCGAGCACTTCAACGCGCAGATGGGCGCGCTCATCCGACGTGGCCGCCTGGGCGGAGGGGCCTGAGCATCAGGCGCGCCCCGGGGGCCGGGCCCGGCGCGCCGCCACGCCGAGCGTTCGCTGGACTCCGGCGCTGGTGGTGCGGGCTTGCAGCTGCTTCGGGCCGAGGCCCGCATAGGGAGCGCCCCACAGCGGCCTGCGGCCGCTGTGGGGCGATCACTGCCAACCGGAATCGCACTGCGTACGACCCGAGTCCGCCTGAAGCAGCCAACGGCGGATCAGGCGATCCGCCGTCGACCTGGGCCCCAGGCGCTCACGCCGCCGCGCTGGCCTTGCGCAGGACCGAGTACAGCTGGTCTTTCAGGTGCAGCTTCTCCTTCTTCAGCGCCTCGATCTCCTCATGCGTGCCCGGCTCGATGTGGGCTTCCATGTTCTTGATCTTCTGGTCCAGCGCGTTGTGCTGGTCGAACAGGTGCTGGAAGTGGTGGTCGGTGGTCTTGAGCTGGCTGATCAGGTCGCGGTACTCGGGAAACATACAGGGCTCTCCTGGGTGTTCGAAGGGGGTCTGTCTTTGGCCCACCGCTGAAGGGGGCCGCCTGAAAACCACTCTACGCCGATGCCCGCGCGCGGCAAACCGCAGCGCTTAACCCAGATCAAGCGCCCGCTGCTTTGGCGGCCAGCGCGGCGCGCAGTTTCTTCAGACGTTCCTTGGGGTCCTCGCCGCTGCCGGCCTCGGAGAGCTTCATCTCGGCGATGAAGCGGCTGGGCACGCCTTGCACGGTGTCGCGGCCCTTCTTGCGCCGGCGCAGGGTACTGACCACCAGCGTGCGCTGGGCGCGGGTGATGCCCACGTACATCAGGCGGCGCTCTTCTTCCAGGCGCTCGGGCGTCATGTCCTCGCCGTCGCTCTTGAAGGGCAGGATGCCTTCGTTCACGCCGGCCAGCATCACGTGCGGCCACTCCAGGCCCTTGCTGGCGTGCAGCGTGGTGAGGGTGACCTGGTCGGTCTCCTCGCCGCGTTCGGCCAGGCTGAGGATCACGCTGATCGTCTGCGCCACGTCCAGCACGCTCTGCTTCTCGGTTTCCTCGACGATGCCGCCCTCGTTGCGGATCTCGCCGCCGCAGCGCCGCGACACCCAGTCGACAAAGTCGATCACGTTGTTCCAGCGCGCCGCGGCCACCTTCTCGGAGTCCTCGTTGTCGTAGAGGTGCTGCTCGTAGCCGATGTCGGTCAGCCAGCCCATCAGCAGCGCGCGGGCATCGTCATGGCCCACGGTGGTGCGGGCCTTGTATTCCAGCTCGTTCACGGCGCGGCCGAACTCGTGCAGCGTGGCAATCGCCTTGGCGCCCAGCGCAGCGGCCAGGCTCTCGGCAAACAGGGCCTCGAACATGCTGACCTTCCACTGCGCCGAGAACTCGCCCAGCTTGCCCAGCGTGGTGTGGCCGATGCCGCGCTTGGGCGTGGTGGCGGCACGCAGGAAGGCGGGGTCGTCGTCCTGGTTCACCAGCAGGCGCAGCCAGGCGCACAGGTCCTTGATCTCGGCCTTGTCAAAGAAGCTCTGGCCGCCACTCACCTTGTACGGGATCTGCGCGGCGCGCAGCTTGTGCTCCAGCACCTTGGACTGGAAGTTGGTGCGGTAGAGGATGGCGAAGTGGGCGAAGTCGGTGCCGCCGCTGGCGCCCTGCGCGCGCAGGCCCTGGATGAAGGCCACGGCGCGCTCGGCCTCGTGCTCCTCGCCGTCGCACTCGATCACGCGCACCGGCTCGCCGTCGCCCAGGTCGGACCACAGCTTCTTCTCGAACAGCTTGGGGTTGCCGGCGATCACCGCGTTGGCGGCGCGCAGGATGGCGCCGGTGGAGCGGTAGTTCTGCTCCAGCGGGATGACCTTCAGGTCGGGGAAGTCCTCGGGCAGGCGCTTGAGGTTTTCGATGGTGGCGCCGCGCCAGCCGTAGATGCTCTGGTCATCGTCGCCCACCGCGGTGAAGGGGACGCGGGCCGGGCTGTCGGCCGGGCCCACCAGGGCCTTGAGCAGCTCGTACTGCACGGCGTTGGTGTCCTGGTACTCGTCCACCAGCACATGGCCGAAGGCCTTCTGCCATTTGCTGCGGGCCTCCTCGCGCGTGGTCAGCAGCTTCAGCGGCAGGCCGATCAGGTCGTCGAAGTCCACCGCCTGGTAGGCGATCAGGCGCTCTTCGTACAGGCGCATCACCTTGGCGGCCAGCAGCTCTTCGTCATTACTGGCGGCGGCGAGTGCGGTGGTGCTGTTCAGGCCCTGGTTCTTCCACAGGCTGATGGTCCACTGCCACTGCCGGGCGATCTTGTTGTCGCTGCAGCTGCCGGCGTCGCGCAGCACGCCCAGCACGTCGTCGGCATCGAGGATGCTGAACTGCGGCTTCAGGCCCAGCAGGCCGCCGTCCTCGCGCAGCAGGCGCACGCCCAGCGAGTGGAAGGTGCTGATCACCAGGTCCTTGGCGGCGCGCGGGCCCACCAGCGCGCGGGCGCGCTCGCGCATTTCCAGCGCGGCCTTGTTGGTGAAGGTGATGGCGGCGATGCGCCGCGCCGGCACATCGGCCTGCAAAAGGCGAGCGATCTTGTGGGTGATCACCCGGGTTTTCCCTGAGCCTGCGCCGGCCAGCACCAGGCACGGCCCGGCCAGGTGATGCACCGCGGCCATCTGGGCGGCGTTCAGCGTGGCGGCGGGTGACGGGGGGGCGGACATGCAGGCCTGTACGAGGGAAAAAGCGGGCCGCGGATCATAGCCAAGCCCACCCCGGACGGCGCGTCGAAGCTTGTCGCAACGCAACATTCAACACTGTCACCGCTGTGTCCGAGGTGTTTCGCGGTGCAACAAGCAGGTCAGTCGGCGGTCAGCATCGGCTCCCACACTGCGGCCCGAACAGGAGCCCCTGCGCCCCTGCCGATTCACCAACATAAGGAGTGAGACCCATGACGGATCCTGTCGTGGCCCGCATCCAGGCCAACCCGAAATACCGGGAACTCAAGAGCAAGCGCAACAGCTTCGGCTGGCTGCTCGCCATCCTGATGCTGGTCGTGTACTACGGCTACATCGCGCTGATCGCATTCAACAAGCCTTTCCTGGCCACCCCGCTGGGCGCGGGCGTGACCACGCTGGGCGTGCCGCTGGGCATGGGCGTGATCATCTTCACCATCGTGATCACCGGCATCTATGTGCGCCGGGCCAACAGCGAGTTTGACGCGCTGACCAAACAGATCCTCGAAGAGGAGGTGAAGTGATGCGCGCCCTCAAGCAACTCGCCGCTGTCGGCGCGCTGGCCGCTGTGGCCGGCACCGCGATGGCCGCCGGTGGTGACCTGGGTCAGACGACCAAGCAGGCCACCAACTGGACCGCCATCGTGATGTTCGGCATCTTCGTGGCCGCCACGCTGTGGATCACCAAGTGGGCCGCCGCCAAGACCCGCTCCGCCGCCGACTTCTACACCGCCGGCGGTGGCATCACCGGCTTCCAGAACGGCCTGGCGATCGCCGGCGACTACATGTCGGCCGCGTCCTTCCTGGGCATTTCCGCCGCGGTGATGGCCTCGGGCTATGACGGTCTGATCTACTCCATCGGCTTCCTGGTCGGCTGGCCGGTCATCACCTTCCTGATGGCCGAGCGCCTGCGCAACCTGGGCAAGTTCACCTTCGCCGACGTGGCCGGCTACCGCTTCAAGCAGACCCCGATCCGCGCCTTCGCGGCCTCGGGCACGCTGGTCGTCGTGGCCTTCTACCTGATCGCGCAGATGGTGGGCGCGGGCTCGCTGATCAAGCTGCTGTTCGGCCTGGACTACTGGGTCGCGGTGGTGCTGGTCGGTGGCCTGATGATGATCTACGTGCTCTTCGGTGGCATGACCGCCACCACCTGGGTGCAGATCATCAAGGCCATCATGCTGCTGTGCGGCGTGACCTTCATGGCCTTCATGGTGATGTCGCAGTTCGGCTTCTCGCCGGAAGCGCTGTTCGCCAAGGGCGTGGAAGTGAAGACCGCGATCGCCGCCGCCGGCAAGAGCGCCGACATCGCCAAGTTCGCTGCGGCGGCCTCGGCGGCGTCGTCGCCAGAAGCGGCTGCCAGCGCGGCTGCCGCGCTGGCCAAGGCCGAAGCCATCGACCCCGCCAAGGTGGGCCTGTCGATCATGGGCCCGGGCGGCTTCATCAAGGACCCGATCTCGGCCATCAGCTTCGGCATGGCGCTGATGTTCGGTACCGCCGGTCTGCCGCACATCCTGATGCGCTTCTTCACGGTGCCCGATGCCAAGGAAGCCCGCAAGAGCGTGTTCTGGGCGACCACCTGGATCGGCTACTTCTACGTGCTGATCTTCATCATCGGCTTCGGCGCGATCACCCTGGTGCTGACCAATCCCGAGTACGCGGATGTGGCCAAGGGCACGATCAAGGCCGGCGGCGCCAACATGGCGGCCGTGCTGGTGGCCAAGGTGGTGGGCGGCGACGTGTTCTTCGGCTTCATCTCGGCGGTGGCCTTCGCGACCATCCTGGCGGTGGTGGCCGGCCTGACGCTGTCGGGTGCCTCGGCGGTCTCGCACGACCTGTACGCCACGGTGTTCAAGGCCGGCAAGGCCGACAGCGCGGCCGAGCTGCGTGTGTCGCGCATCACCACGCTGGCGCTGGGCGTCGTCGCGGTGGTCCTGGGCATCGCCTTCGAGAAGCAGAACATCGCCTTCATGGTGGCGCTGGCCTTCGCAATCGCCGCGTCGGCCAACTTCCCGGTGCTCTTCCTGAGCATGCTGTGGAAGGGCTGCACCACCAAGGGCGCGGTGATCGGTGGCTTCCTGGGCCTGATCTCGTCGGTCGGCCTGACGGTCGTCTCGCCCGCGGTGTGGGAAGCCACGCTGGGCTACCCGAAGGGCTCGGCCTGGTTCCAGTACAGCTCGCCCGCGCTGTTCTCGATGACCATCGGCTTCGTCGGCGTCTGGCTGTTCTCCATCCTGGACAACAGCGACCAGGCCAAGAAGGAGCGTGCCGACTTCGAAGCGCAGCAGGTGCGCTCGGAAACCGGCCTGGGTGCTTCCGGCGCCTCGGGCCACTGACCGACCCGGCAGGGGCGGGCTGCGGCCCGCTCCCCGACACGACAAGCCGGGCCCTTGCCCGGCTTCTTTCATGGAGCCGACTGTGATGAACGAGCCGTCGTCTGACACTGTCGCCGCGCCCACCACTGCGCCGGCCTTGTGGAACCCGCAGGCCGCCGCGTTGTGGAGCCTGCTGTTCTCGCCGGTCTTCGGCGCCTGGCTGCATGCGCTGAACTGGCGCGCGCTGGGCGATGCCGGCCGGCAGCGGCGCTCGGCCCGCTGGATGCTGGTGGGCCTGGCGATCGGCGTGTTCTACGTGGTGGTGCAGCTGGCCTGGCAGGACGAGGTGATCGCCGGGCGCGTGAGCTCGGCCACCGGCCTGGCCTACCTGCTGGCTTGGTACCTGGGGCCGGGCCTGGAGCAGATCCGCCTGGTGCGCCAGCGCCACGGCGACGCCTATGTGCGGCGCGCCTGGGGCCGGGTGCTGCTGATCGCGGTGGGCGTGTCCTTCGCCTACTTCGTGCTGGCCGGCGTGGTCGGGCTGCTGGCGGGCGTGGCCGGCGGCTGAGCCGGGCCGTACAGCCGCGAGGGGGTCAGCGTGTCCAGGTGCACCAGCAGGTCGGTGCCCCAGGCCAGCGGCCAGCCCACGTCGGCGGCGGCCAGCTGCTCGGGCGCGACGCCGTCGCCGAAGGCCAGGCGCCGCCAGGGCTCCTGACGGAAGGCCAGCGCCCAGCGCTCGCCGGGCAGCTCGCGCAGGTCGACCCAGAAGCTGTGCAGGCCGGTGCTGGCCAGCGCATGGCCCAGCGCTCCGGGGCCGGCGGTGATGCGCCAGACCTTGAACGCGCCGCGCAGGTCCACGCTGCCGTCGGCGGCCACGCCGTGCGCATGGAAGCTGGCGTGGCGGAAGCTGAAGTTCAGCGCCACATAGCCGTCGGCGCCCAGCCGGTCGCGCAGCACCCGGCCCACGGTGGGCGCGGCGGGCGAGAACATGTCGTAGCCGTTGGCGGCCACATGGGTGTCATGGGCCCACAGCGCGGCGCGCTCGTTGCTGCGGCGCGCGCGCAGCAGGCGCTCGGCCATCGCGCTGTCGCGCCGCGAAAAGGCCTCGGGCGGCAGGTCCACCGGCGCGCCGGCGGTGCCCACGTCGAACTCGAAGGTCTGCAGCGCCATGCGCAGCGACCAGGCGGCCTCCTGCGCTTCCTGGGCATCGGGCTGGCCGCGCAGCGCGTCTTCCAGCGCGGCGGCGGCGGCGCTCCAGCGCTGCCATTGCGAGCGCCGCGCCTGGGGGAACAGCACCGACACATGGGGCACGCGCTCGACCAGCAGCTCGGCCAGCGGCGCCTCCAGCGTGGCGGCGCGGGCCGCGTCCAGGCGGCGCAGCGCCTGCATCGCCGCCTGGGCGTCGCGGCCCGGGTCCTGCACGTCGATGCCCACCAGGCGCACGCCGGGCGCGTGCTCGCGGTTCCAGTCGCGCAGCCACAGCAGCAGCGCGCCCAGGGCCTCGCAGCGGTAGACGCTGAAGATGCCCGAGTCGCGCAGCGCGGCGGCCACGTCGGTCTCGGTGCTGTCGGGGTCGATGAAGCGCTGCAGGCGCAGGCCGACCGCGCGGTTGGCTTCCAGCGCAATCAGCCGCAGGCCGTGGCGCTCGACCAGCAGGCGCAGCAGCTGCGCCTTGAGCGCCATGTCCTCCTGGCTGCCATGGGTGATCTCGCCCAGGCCGATGACCTCGGCCTCGGCCAGGCGGGCGGCCAGCGGCGCCAGGTCGGGGGCCGCGCCGGCGATCGGGTGGGCGGCGCGGCGGATCCAGGCCACGGCCTGGCGGCCGTCGTCCAGCCGGCGTTCGTCGATCGGCGCCAGGTAGCGGTCCAGCACCACCGCCTGGGCCGGCGCCAGACCGGGCCGGGCGGCCAGCAGCACGCCCAGCAGCAGGGCGCAGGAATGGCGACGTGCGCTCATGGCGCGCACTGTAGCCCGCGCCCGGTCCCTCCCCGATCCTGATGATTTCCTGATGTGCGCCGGCGCAACATCGGCCCGTCCTCCCACCGAAAGACCGCCGAATGATTGCCCGCTCCTTCCTGCCGCTGCCGCTGGGCAGCCTGACCACCACGCCCCGGCTGGTGCGGCCGCTGCGCCAGGCCCGCGTTGACGACCCCGCCCGCGCCTTCATGTCCGATCTGCTGACCGGCCCCTGCCTCACCGCCGACCACCTGGACGGCATCGACGCCACGCTGGCGCTGCTGCACGCCGCCCGGGTGCAGATGGCCTGGGTCAGCGGCATCGACGGCGAGCTGGTTGGCTACGTCACCCGCGACGATCTGCTGGGCGAGCGCCCGCTGCAGGCGGCGATGGCCGACGGCGTGCCGCACCAGGACCTGCGCCTGGAGCGGCTGATGACGCCGCTGTCGCAGTGGCAGGTCATTGATGCCCGGCAACTGGACAGCGCGCGCGTGGGCGACATCGTCGCCACGATGCACGCGCAGAGCCTGCGCTACCTGCCGGTGGTGCGCCGCAACGGCGCCGGCGAGGTGCTGGTCGGCCTGTTCTCGGCGCGCCTGCTGGAGCAGGCCCTGGGCACGACGATCGCGCCCGACCTGCACGCCCGCAACGTGGCCGAGCTGGGCCGGCAGCTGGCCGCCTGAGGCCCGACGCCCCCGGCGCGTGCTCAGGGCGCCTGCAGCAGTGCCTTGAGCTTCAGGAAGGCCAGTGCCGCCATGATCGCGTCGTTCACCGCGTCGTGCGCGTGGCGCGTGGGCAGGTCCAGGTCGGCCATCATCGTCGCCAGGCGCAGGTCGATGCTGGCGCCGTGCTGGTAGGGCGGCAGCGTGCGCTGCTTCCAGTCGTAGTAGAGCGCCGAGATCTCGACCTGCGGCTGCGGCAGCCGCACGCCCAGCATCGGGAACAGCGCGCGGTTGATCAGCGCCGCGTCGAACTCCAGGTAATAGCCCACCAGCGGCCGCGGTCCGATGAAGCGCAGCAGCCGGTGCATGGCTTCGTCGATGTCCAGGCCGCCGGCCACGTCCTGTTCGCGCAGGCCGTGCACCTTGATCGCCTCGGCCGATACCGCCTTGCTGGGCTTGACCAGCAGCTGCAGCTTCTCGCTGGTCATCACCCGGTTGCCGACGATGCGCACCGCACCGATCGAGATGATCTCGTCCTTGTTCGGGTTCAGCCCGGTGGTCTCGCAGTCCACCGACACCCACTCGTCGGGCGGCGGCTCGTCATACAGGAAGCGAAAGCGCTGGTCGCCCAGGTGGTAGAGCATCCACTCGCGCTTGAGCTTCAGCCACGGCAAATTCCAGATCGTCGGCGTTTGCGGAAGCGCCTTGCTTGGTGCAGAACTCATGGAACCAGAGTGGCAATGCAGAGATGACCAAGCCGCTGGCGCGGATCCGGCTTCGCCGGTCCGCTGCCAGAGCCCCCTTGGGGGGCAGCGACCGGCAGGGAGCGTGGGGGCACCATGTCTGTCAGACCATATCGAGGCGGAAGCGCTGGTGCAGCATGGTGCGGAAGCGCTTGACCACGCCCAGCGCGTCCTTCAGCAGGTCGCGGTCCAGGCTGCTGAGCTGGTTCAGCGGGATGCCGCCGGCGCGCTCGCCGCGCTCCAGCGCGTCCAGCCCGGTCTTGAGCTTCAGGCCCATGAAGAAGTGCAGGCTGTCGACCAGGCTGGTGGCCAGGTCGGGCGGCAGGCGGCTGTCGGCGGCCAGCGCCTCGATGCGCGCCACGGTGCCGGTGGCCGGTATGCGGTGGGCCAGCGCCAGCGCCCGCACGCCGTGCACCAGCGGGAAGGTGCCAGCCTTCTTCAGGTCGAGCTGCTGGCCCTCGTCGCCCAGCGCCAGCAGACGGTTCCACCAGCCCTGGCCGGACTCGAAGGCGTTGATCGCGGCGGCGAAGCGGGCCATCAGCGCGTCGTTGTCGGTGACCAGCTTGAAGACCTCGGCGCGCACGTCCTCCAGCAGGTGGGCGTCGCCGCAGACCGCGTGGGCGTCGATGAAGATGGCCAGCGCCATCAGGCTCTCGGGCGTGGGCATCACCAGCCAGCGGCGCACCGCCTGCGCGAACTCGGCGGCCGGGTGGCGCCACTCAGGGTTGCTGAGCATGATGCGGCCCGGGCACTCGGGGTAGCCGAAGTCGGTCAGCGCGTCAGAGAAGCGCTGGCAGATGTCCGCCAGGTCCGCCGGCGGCGTGTAGCCGTCGCGCAGGATCAGCGCGTTGTCCTGGTCGGTCTTCAGCAGCTGCTCGCCGCGGCCCTCGGAGCCCATCACGAACAGGCAGCTGTTGTCGACCAGCTCAGGCGGCGCGATCAGGCGCCAGGCGCGCTCGAACAGCTGGGCATTGAGCTCCTGCACCACGCGGGCCACCAGCGCCACCGGCGTACCACCGCGGTAGAGCAGGCTGATCAGGCCGTTGATCTGGCCGGCAGCGGTCTTCAGGCCGTCCAGGTCGGTGGCTTCCAGGATCTGCCGGGTGATCAGGTAGCTGTGGTTGGACAGGAAGCTCAGCAGGTCGAGCTGGTCCAGCGTGCCCAGGATGGTCTCGCCGCCGGCCTCGTCGCCGGACTCTTGGCGATGGGCCACCACCACCCGGCGCACCTTGTGGCGGATCATCACCGCCTGGGCGTCGAACAGGTAGTCGTCGGGCGAGACGCTGACCAGCGTGAAGGTGGCCAGCTCGCGCACCGGCAGCTGCTCCAGCGGCGTGCCGTGCAGGATGGCACGCTGCAGGCCGGTGGTGGTGAAGATGCCCAGGCGCGGCGGGTCGCTCAGCGTGTCGCGCACCAGCACGTGGTCGGTGCGGCTGTCGCTGAAGACGCGCACCACCGAGACGATGTCGGTGCCCGCGTCCACCGTCTGCACCGGCCGCACGCTGGCCTGGCCGACGCGGGCCATGCTGAGCGACTGCATCTCGTGCTGGCTGCCGCGCGCCGACAGCGCCGAGAGCTTCTTCGACAGGTCGGCGAACAGCAGCGCCCCGAAGGTGGCGTTGCGCGAGATCAGCTCGGCCACCGCCTGGCGCGCCAGCTGGTAGGCCAGCACCTCTTCCGCAGCGACGAAGCGGCTGGAGACCTTGCCAGCCACCAGCGCGCGGCCGTCGAAGCTGTCCTCGGGGCCGTAGCGGCCGACCAGCTCGTCGCCGTCGCGCTGCTCGACCGTGCCCTTGATCACGATGAACAGGTGGGTGGGCGCGGTGGCCGGGTCCAGCACCGTGTCGCCGGCGCGGAAGTAGGCGATGTCCAGGTGGTCACGCACCAGCTGCCGCTCGTCGTTGCCGAGGCAGTCGAAAGGCGAGATGCCGAAGTTGAAGGCGTTGGGCACAGGCGGCGGCGCGGCGGTGGCGGAGCCTTGATTGTGGTCAGCCCTGGCTGACACCAGCCTGTTGCAGCGCAAGGCGGCGTGCCGCCAGGCCGCTTGCTGCGGTCAGTGACAGATGCACGGCCGCCTCCACCCAATGGCCGATGCGGCGCGCCGCCCGGCTTGGTAGGCTGCCTGCACCTCAACCCACCCCTGTTGTTCCATGTCCCTGCGCCACTGGCTGTCTGCCGCCGCCCTCGTCCTGTCTGCCCTGCCGGCGTCGGCAGCGGTCAACTGCCCCTCGCTGGCCACGGGCGACTACCGGGTGATCAATTTCCGCGAGACCGACCCCAACTGGCGCCACCACGTGCTGCACCTGGACGGTGACACGCTGACGGTGACGCTGTGGAACGGCGAAACCGCGACGCTCACCCCGCAGGCCGAGAGCTGTGCCTACATGACGCCCGACATGGAGCCGATGATGGTGTCGCGCAGCGGCGTGTTCATCATCCGCAGCCCGCTGGGCATGGCGATCGGTCTGCCGGAGATGACCTTGCCGCGCAAGGCCCTGGTCGGCACCTACAACATGATCGGCGCCAGCATGGGCGACGACGGCCTGTTCCACACCGACAGCGGTCAGGTGCAGGTCGACAGCAAGGGCCAGCTGCGCCTGTCCACCTGCGGCGACGGCGGCATCGGTGCCTGCGGCGCCCCGGGCAGCGTGTTCGGCCAGCTGGTGGCCAACACTGGCGGTGGCTACGACCTGCAGTTCACCGACGGCGGTGTCGACCGCGTCTTCACCTTCAAGAACAAGAACGGCGCGGTGCACGTGGTGGTCAGCCTGAACCAGCTGCATGTGCTGACGCCCGCGGTGGCGCGCTCGCTGCCGGCGGTGGGCAGCCGCGATGCCAACTGGAGCTTCTCGCAGTCGGCCAACGGCCAGCTCAGCGGGGTCAATTTCGAGCACCGCCGCGTGCTGTCGGCCGACGCCGCCACGCAGAGCTTCGTGCGCCGCGCCAACGAGAACTGCGTCAAGCAGACCATGCTCGTCAACCTGGGCCACGACGGCGTGGTCGGGCGCGCTGCAGGCAGTGGCAAGAACTGCTCGGGCCAGACCGTGAACTTCAATGCGGTCGCCGGCCTGCCCACCGGCCTGGGCCTGACGGTCTTCGGCTGGGAAAGCAGCGACCCGACGATGCCGCGCTACTTCGGCCTGGCGGTCGAGCAGCCCTGACGTCCCCCAGCGCTCACAGCCGCCGGTGCGCCAGCGCCGGCAGCTGCTGACGCACACGCGCCTGCACAGCCGGGTCGGCCTCGGCGGCCACCACGGCCTCGCCCTCGTCCTGGCAGGCCAGCACCTGGCCCCAGGGGTCGATGACCTGGCTGTGGCCCCAGGTGCGGCGGCCGTTCTCGTGCCGGCCGCCCTGGGCGGGGGCCAGCACGAAGCACTGGTTCTCGACCGCGCGGGCGCGCAGCAGCAGGTCCCAGTGCGCCTGGCCGGTGGTGTGGGTGAAGGCCGCCGGCACCACCAGCAGGTCGCAGGGCGGGGTCATCAGCGCCCGGTACAGCTCCGGAAAGCGCAGGTCGTAGCAGACCGACAGGCCGATGCGCCAGCCCTCGGCCTCGAAGGCCACCGGGGTGTCGCCGGCCTCCAGCACGCGGGCTTCGTCATAGCGCTCGCCGCCGTTGTCGAAGGCGAACAGGTGGATCTTGTCGTAGCGCGCCACGCGCTCGCCGGCCGGGTTCCAGGCGCAACAGGCGTTGCGCACGCGGCCCGGCGTGGCCGCCTTGATCGGCAGCGTGCCGCCGATGATCCACAGCCCCAGACGGCGCGCCTGCGCGGCCAGGAAGTCCTGGATCGGACCGGCGCCGTCGTCCTCGGCGATGGCCAGCTTGTCCTCGTCGCGCCGGCCCATCAGGCAGAAGTACTCGGGCAACGCAGCCAGGCGCACGCCCTGGGCGGCGGCCTGGGCCAGCAGCCGCCCGGCGGTGTCGAGGTTGCGGTCCACGTCGGGCGTGGAGACGGTCTGCAGCGCGGCGATCTTCATGACCGCAAGCATAGTCCTCAGCGCTGGGCGGTCTGGCCCGGGGCGGAGGCGGCGGCCGCGGCGCGCTCGATGGCCTCGACCTGCGGCTGGTCCCAGCTGCCGCGCACCCGGAACTCGCGCGTGCCGGCCTGCTGCAGCGGCTCGCGCAGCAGGTACTGGGCGATGAAGGTGCCCAGCGCAATCGCGGGGTTCACCGCCGCATAGGCCAGCGACGCGGCGCCGGCGTTGAGTTCGGGCACCACCAGCATGTGCAGGTCCTGGGTCTCGCGCCGCATGTCGGCGCTGCCCTCCACCAGCACCGCGGCCTGCAGGCCGCGCAGGCGCAGGTTGCTGGTGCGCGCCACGCCGTCGGCCAGGCGGATGTCGCCGCTGATGTCGTCGAAGGAGAAGCCCTCCTGGAAGATGTCGCGGAAGTCCAGCGTCAGCCGGCGCGGCAGCGACTGCAGGCTGAGGATGCCCAGCAGCCGGCCGGCGCCGGGTTCCACCTTCAGGATCTGGCCCTCGCCCAGCGCCAGCTTCAGCTCGCCGCTGAGCAGCGCGCCGGGCGGCTCCATCGGGCCGCCGGGCCAGCCCAGGCGGCCGCTGATCTCGCCCTTGCCGCCCTTGAGCACGCGGCCCAGTCCCCATTGCTCGAGCAGTGCGCCGCTGTCGGCCAGCTGCAGCGTCAGGTCCAGCCGGGTGCCGGGCTGGGGCTGGGCGCTCCAGCGGCCCTGGGCCTGCAGCCGGGCCTCGGGCCGCTGGATCAGCAGGCGGTTGATCGGCCACTCGCGCGCGTCGGCGGCGGTGGCGGGACTGTCGAGCTCCAGGCGGCCCAGGCGCTTGCCCTTCCAGTCGAGTTCGTTCACCACCACGTCCAGGGCCGGCAGGCCACCGGCGCTGCGCGCAGGCTCGGGGGTGGGGCCGGGTCGGGCCTCGGCCACGGGGCTGTCGGGCACCGACAGGCGTGTCAGCCGGGCGACGATCTGGCCACCCGGCAGCGCGGCCGTGCCGGCCCGCCATTCCAGCTGGCCCTGGGCCTGGTCGGACTGCAGGCGCGCCTGCCACAGGCCGTCGGCCGGGCGGCGGCTGCCCGACAGCTGCACCTGGCTGAGCGGCAGCGCCGCGTTGTGCAGCGCCTGGGCGCTGGCGCGCAGCTCGGTGGGCAGCAGCGCGGCGGCGGACCCGCCCACGCCCGCATCGCTCCCCTGGCCGCGGGCCCAGGCCCACCATTCGTCCAGGTCCACCCGGCCCAGCTTCAGGCTGGCCAGCACGCCGGCGGCGGGCAGGGCTGGCGCCGCTTCGCCGATGCCCAGGCTGCCGCGCAGCACGCGCGGGCTGTCGCCCACCCCCTCGCGCTGGTACTCGGCGTGCAGCACCGGGCCCAGGTCGACGCGCAGGGTCTCGCGCGGCGGGCCGCCGCGGTTGTCCAGCGGGCTCAGCTGCACGCGCAGCGGCCAGCTCTCGGCGGCCGACTTGCGCAGCGGCGCCGGCAGCTCGATCGCCAGGCCGCTGAGCGGGCTGGTGAACAGGGCCTCGGTGCGCTCGCCGACGAAGCCCAGCTGCAGCTGGTAGGGCGTGCTGCCGCTGGCCAGCTGGCCCAGGCGGGCCAGCGCACCCAGCTCGCTGGCCTGGCGCAGGCCCTCGGCGCTGGCCTGGCCCTGCACCTTTACCTGCACGCGGCCGTCGGGCTGGCTGCTGGCCTCGAAGCGGGCCTCGCCGCCCAGCGCCTGGGCCTGGCCGCCGCTGACCGAGAAGCCGCTGTCGCTGAACTCGATGCGCGCGCGCGCCTGGCGCAGCAGCGGCAGGTCGCGCCGCAAGCGCACATCGTTGCCGCCCAGCACCACGCTGCCCTGGACGGTGGCGCGGCTGGCGTCGTCCAGCGGGATGTCCAGCGCCAGCTTCAGGTCGGCGGCGCCGCTGCCCACCGCCTGGCCCAGCGCGCCGCGGGTCCAGCCGGCCACGGGCGAGGCGTCGACGAAGCGCAGCGCATCGGTCAGCGGCCCGCGGCCGGCGCCTTCGATGCGCAGGCGCGGGTGCTCGATCAGGTCGTCGATGCGGCCATTGACATCGTGCAGCGCCACGCCCCACAGCCGGGCCTTGGCGCGGCGGATGGCCATCGAGCCGCGGTCGAAGACCAGCTCGCCCGCGACATCGGTGAAGGCCGGCCAGCCGGGGCCCGGGCCGACCAGCGCGGCCGGCGCGTAGTCCAGCACCGCCCGCTCGACCTGGGCGGCGACGTGGAAATCGCCGTCGCTGCGGCCGGCGAAGGGGAAGTCCCACAGGTCGCCGCGCACGCGGAAGCTGGCGCGCGGCACCACGCCCTCGCGCACCGCCGCCTCGACATAGCGCCGCGCCGACGCCGCCACGCCCAGCGGCAGGTAGCGCGCCACCGCGGCGGCGCGCGCCTGCATCAGCTGGCCGCTCAGCTCCAGCGTGCCCGGGTAGCGCTGGCCGCGGCCGGGCGCGCCGGCGGCACCGTCGCCGGTGCGCCAGCGCAGCTGCAGGTCGCCGCGCGCGTCGGCATTGGCGAAGCGGCCGTCCTGGACGCGCAGCTCGATCTGCGGCGGACCGCCCTGGCGCCGCGGCTGCACGCTCCAGACCAGCCGGGCGTCGAACTCGTCCAGCGCCAGCACCGGGTCCTCGAAGACGCCGGGCAGCAGCAGCGCGCCCTGGCGCAGGCTCAGCTGGGCCTGGCCGCCGCGCTCGTCGGCGTCCAGCTCCAGGCCCACACCGCGCCAGCCGGGGCGGCCGACGCCACCGGCCTCGGGCGAGGCGCGCGAGGCGATCGCCAGGTCCTGCAGCCGGGCCTTGACGCGGTAGTGCTCGGGCTGCTGCAGCGGGCCGCTCCAGCGCGCCTGCAGGCCCAGCACCTGGCCGCGCGGCTCCAGCTCGGCCAGGGTCTGCCGCCAGGCGGGGGCCAGCGGCAGGTGCTCGGCCAGCGTGGCCAGCGCGCCCAGGTCGAGCCGGTCGCCCTCGATCTCGCCGGCGCCGGGGGTGTCCAGGTCCAGGCTGGACAGCTCGGGCTGACCGACCTGGGGCCGCCAGTGCACGGCCAGGCGGCTGCGCGGCCAGTGCAGGCCGTCGGCGGTGTCGAAGCGCAGGCCGTCGACCGCCAGGCGCCAGCCGTCGTCGCGGCGGTCGAGCTGCAGCCGGGTCTCCAGCCGGGCCAGCGCCAGCGGCGCCCGGGCGGACTGCAGCGGGAACGAGGTGGCGCCCAGCGCCACGTCCAGCGTGGTGTGCTGCCACTGGCCCTGGCGCGCCTCCAGCCAGACGCGCCAGTGGCCCGAGCCGCCCTGCAGCGCCAGCGGCACGCGCAGGTCGGCCAGCACCACCGCGCCCTCGATCCGCGGCCCCTGGGCGTAGAGCGTGCCGCTCCAGCGCTTCCAGTCGCCGGCGCGGGCCAGCAGCGGCTGCTGGAAGCGCCCGCGCAGGCTGATCTGCTCGCCCCAGTGCGCCGGGGGCAGGGCGTCGATGCGCCACTGGTGCTCGCGCAGGCCATTGCGCAGCACCGCGCTGAGCTGCTCCAGCGCCAGCGGCGGCGTGCCGCGCTGCTCGTCGATCAGCAGCAGGCGGCCGCGCTGGATGACCACCTCGGGCTGCTCGAACAGCCAGTCGGCGGCCGCCTCGCCCTGCAGCGAGGGGGCGTCGTCCAGACCCTGGCCGGCCACGTGCCAGCGGCCCTGGGCGTCGCGCCGCACCACGGCCTCCGGCCCGTCCAGGTGCAGCTGGCTCAGGCGCAGCTGCCAGGTCAGCAGCGAGCCGGGCGACACCGCGGCCACCACCCGCGGCAGGCGCAGCGCCCGCTGGCCGCGCTCGTCCTGCAGCTCCACCTCGCGCAGCTCCAGCACCGGCACCCAGCTGTTGGACACCACCTGCAGCGCGCCGATGCGCACCGGCAGCCCCAGCGCCCGGCTGGCGGCCTGCTCGATCTGCGGCCGCCAGTCGCCGATGCGCGGCAATATCCCCCAGTGCAGAGTCAGCCACGCCAGCAGCAGCACGCTCCACAGCGCCAGCACGGCGTACAGTAGGACGCGCAGGCCACGGCCAAGCCACCGCTTCCAGGCGGGGGCGCTGACATGCACACCAGAAGGCGACGGGACGGAGGGGGACGCTGACATCAACTCACCAGACCACTTCCAACCGCCCGGCGTACGCTGCCCAGACGCCCGGCGGACGCGCTGGCCTGCTCGTTTCAATCTAGCACAGACCCCATGACCGCCCGATGGGTTCCTTACAAGCTGTGACCCCCTTGCCGACGGCCGCCGCCGACCACAGCCGCTTCGTCCAGCGGGTGCGCCGCCGCTACGACACCGAACGGGCGCTGCTGCCGCCCGGCGTGCCCGATGTCGCCACCATCACCGCGCTGGTGCGGCGCCTGCAGGCCGATGGCCGGCCGCTGGCCTCGGCGCTGCGCGTGGCGCGCCAGCTGGTGATCGAGCGGCTGGTGGTGCTGGATGTGGAGCAGGCCGTGCCGCTGGACGACGTGGTGCTGCCGATGACCCATCTGGCCGAGGCCACGCTGGAGCTGGCCCTGGCCCAGGCACGGCTGGAGATGGACGAGCGCCACGGCGCGCCACTGGACGAGCAGGGCCGGGTGATCGACTTCTGGATCATCGGCATGGGCAAGCTGGGCGCGCGCGAGCTGAATGTCTCGTCCGACATCGACCTGATCTACGTGTATGAGGACGAAGGCGAGACCACCGGCCCGCTGAAGATCACCGCCCACGAGTACTTCGCGGGCGTCGCCAAGAAGCTCTACGCGCTGATCGGCGACGTCACCGAGGACGGCTTCGTCTTCCGCGTGGACCTGGCGCTGCGCCCCAATGGCAACTCCGGCCCGCCGGTGGTCAGCCTGGCGATGCTGGAGGAGTACTTCCTGGTGCAAGGGCGCGAGTGGGAGCGCTTTGCCTGGCTCAAGAGCCGCGTGGTGGCGCCGCGCGCCAGCGTGGCCAGCGGCCGCGCGCTGCCGCTGCGCCAGCTGGTCACGCCCTTCGTCTACCGGCGCTACCTGGACTACGGCGTCTTCGAGGGCCTGCGCCAGCTGCACCGCAAGATCCGCGACGAGGCCCAGCGCCGCGCCGCCGGCCGGCCCGAACGGGCCAACGACGTGAAGCTCTCGCGCGGCGGCATCCGCGAGATCGAGTTCATCGTCCAGCTGCTGCAGGTGGCGCGCGGCGGCCAGTTCCCCGAGATCCGCACCCGCTCCACCCGCAGCGCGCTGGCCCGGCTGGTGGCCGGTGGCCTGATGAAGGCCGACACCGCCGCCGCGCTGACCGAGGCCTACGTCTTCCTTCGCCGCGTCGAGCACCGCATCCAGTACCTCGACGACCAGCAGACCCACCTGCTGCCCACCGCCGACGCCGACCTGGGCTGGATCGCCGCCGGCATGCAGCTGCAGTGCAACGCCGACGCCTGCGAGCTGCTGGACCAGCTGGGCCAGGTGCGCGAGCTGGTGGCCACCGAGTTCGACGCGCTGCTCCACGATGGCCGCTCGCCCGATGCGCCGCGCCCCGGCGGCGGCGGCTGCCGCAGCTGCGGCGCGCCGCTGCCGATCGACAGCGAGCAGCTGCT
Organism: Ideonella alba; assembly: GCF_018069845.1. NCBI lineage: Bacteria > Pseudomonadati > Pseudomonadota > Betaproteobacteria > Burkholderiales > Sphaerotilaceae > Ideonella > Ideonella alba. The sequence continues at coordinate 224,518 of NZ_JAGQDD010000003.1, read as the reverse complement.
GGAGAAACTGCCGCCGGCGCTGGCCGAGCGCGTGCAGGGCTTCGCCCGTGGTCCCAAGGTGCAGGCGATGCGCGACGAAGGCCGGCTGCGCCTGGGCGTGCTGGTGCGCCGCGCCGCGCAGTACGTGGCCGACGAGGGCTGCAGCCTGGACGCGGCGCTGCGCTTCGTCGACTGGCTCGAGCCACTGCTGCGCCGCGAAAGCTACCTGGCGCTGCTGCAGGAGCGCACCGAGGTGCACAAGCGCCTGCTGCGCCTGCTGGGCCTGGCGCGCTGGCCGATGCGCTTCCTGATGCGCCACCCGGGCGTGATCGACGAGCTGGCCGACGAGCGGCAGATCGCCGAGCGCTTCGAGCGCGACAGCTTCGTCGCCGACCTGGACGCCCGCCACGCCGCCTGGGTGCGCGCCGGCGAGGCCGACGAGGGCGAACTGCTGGATACGCTGCGCCGCGCCCACCACGCCGAGGTCTTCCGCACGCTGGTGCGCGACGTCGAGCAACGCATCACGGTGGAGCAGGTGGCCGATGACCTGTCGGCGCTGGCCGACGCGGTGCTCGACACCTCGGCCCGCTGGGCCTGGGCCCACCTGCGCCAGCGCCACCGCGAGACGCCGCAGTTCGCGGTCATCGCCTACGGCAAGCTCGGCGGGCTGGAGCTGGGCTATGGCAGCGACCTGGACCTGGTCTTCCTGTACGACGACGCCGACGAGGCCGACCCTGATCAGGCGCAGATGGTCTACGCCGCCTTCGTGCGCAAGCTGATCACCTGGCTCACACTGCAGACCGCGGCCGGCGAGCTGTTCGACATCGACACCGCGCTGCGCCCCAACGGCAACTCGGGCCTGCTGGTGACCTCGATCACCTCGTTCGAGAACTACCAGATCGGCCGCGGCAGCAATGCTGCCTGGACCTGGGAGCACCAGGCCATCACGCGGGCGCGCTTCGTCACCGGCCCGGCGGCGCTGGCCGAGCGCTTCGAGGCCACGCGGCGCGCGGTGATCGCCTCCGAGCGCGACAACAGCGCGCTGCGCCAGGAGGTGGTGACGATGCGCGAGAAGGTGCGCTCGGCCCACCCGGTGGCCGAGGGCCGCTTCGACGTCAAGCACAGCGACGGCGGCATGATGGACGCCGAGTTCGCGGTGCAGTACCTGGTGCTGCACCACGGCGCGGGCCAGCCCAGCCTGCTGGACAACGCCGGCAACATCGCGCTGCTGCAGCGCGCCGAGGCCGCCGGCCTGCTGCCCGCCGGCGTGGGCGTGGCGGCCGCCGATGCCTACCGCGAGCTGCGCCGCGCCCAGCACCGCGCCCGCCTGGACGAGCGGCCCACGCACTTCGATCCCACCGAACTGGCGCCGCAGCGCGCCGCGATCCAGGCGCTGTGGCAGGCCGTGTTCGGCGGGCCGGCGTGAACCGCTGGGCCTGGCCCGGCGTGGCCCTGGCGCTGGCCCTGCTGGCCGGCGCGCTGTGGGGGGCCGACCGTGCCCGCTGGGACTGGCAGCCGGCGCTGGCCGCGGCCCAGCCCTGGCGCGCCTTCACGGCGGCGGGCGTGCACTGGAGCCCGATGCACCTGGCGATGAACCTGGGCGCCACCGCGCTGCTGGCCTGGCTGGGCTGGCGCGCCGGGGCCGGCCCGCGCGAAGCCCTGGCCTGGGCGCTGGCCTGGCCGCTGACCCAGCTGGGGCTGCTGATGCAACCCACGCTGCTGCATTTCGGCGGCCTGTCGGGGGTGCTGCATGCCGGCGTGGCGGTGCTGATCTGGCGCCTGGTGCGCCGCAGCGACCCGCGCGATCGCGCGATCGGCCTGGCGCTGGCCGCCGGCCTGCTGCTCAAGCTGGCGCTGGAAGCGCCCTGGCGCGGCGCGACGCGGGCGGTCGAGGGTTGGGATTTTGCGCTGGCGCCCGGCGCGCATGCCAGTGGCGCACTGGCCGGCGCCGTGGCGGCGCTGCTGATCTGTGGATGGACACGACATGACTGACCGGCGCACCCAGCTGGACGCGTTCGCGGTGGTCTGCCTGGTGGGCTGCGCAGCGCTGTGGGGCTTGAACCAGGTGGCCAGCAAGGTGGCGGTGCGCGACATCCCGCCGCTGCTGCAGGCCGGTCTGCGCTCGGCCGGCGCGGCGCTGCTGCTGTGGGCCTGGGCGCGGCGCCAGCGCATCAGCCTGAACCCCTTCGACGGCACGCTGCGCGGCGGTCTGCTGGCCGGGGTGTTGTTCGCCGCCGAGTTCGGCTGCATCTTCGTCGGGCTGCAGTACACCACCGCGTCGCGCATGGCGGTGTTCATCTACCTCTCGCCCTTCGTCGTGGCGCTGGGCATGCCGCTGGTGGCGCCGGCCGAACGCCTGCGCGGCGCGCAGCTGGCGGGGCTGGTGGCCGCCTTTGCCGGCGTGGTGTGGGCCTTTGCCGAGGGCTTCAGCGCCCCGGCCGCCGGGCCGCAGCAGTGGTGGGGCGACGCGCTGGGCGTGCTGGCCGCGCTGCTGTGGGGCAGCACCACGCTGGCCATCCGCGCCAGCCGGCTGTCCACCGCGCCGCCCGAGAAGACGCTGATGTACCAGCTGGCCGTCTCGGCCGTGCTGCTGCTGGCCGCCAGCACGGTGGCCGGCGAGGCCTGGCCGCGCGCCGCGGCGCCCACCGCCTGGGGCCTGCTGGCCTTCCAGATCGTCATCGTCACCTTCGCCAGCTACCTGCTGTGGTTCTGGCTGGTGCGCCACTACCAGGCCACCCAGGTCACCGCCTTCACGCTGCTGACGCCGATCTTCGGCCTGCTCTTCGGCGCCTGGCTGCTGGCCGAGCCCTTGACCGCGCGGCTGCTGGTGGCGGTGGCGGCGGTGTCCACCGGCATCTGGCTGGTCAGCCGGCCGCGTCGCTGAGCTGAGCCGGCGCCGGGTTTGCCCTGTCACGCGGGCGGCAGGCGTGGGCCGGACAGCGCCCTAGACTGCGCGCTTCACTGCAAGGAGACCCCGATGATCACGCTGTGCGGCATGGCCCTGTCCAACTACTACAACAAGGTCAAGCTGGTGCTGCTGGAAAAGCGCATCGCCTTCGACGAGGAGTTCGTCGGCACCGGCTCGCGCGAGGCGGCGGTGCTGGCGGCCTCGCCGCTGGCCAAGATCCCCTACATCCGCACCGAGCACGGCACGCTGTGCGAGAGCGAGGTCATCGTCCAGTACCTGGAGGACAGCTACCCGCAGTTGCCGCTGCTGCCGCGCGATGCCTGGGAGCGCGCCAAGGTGCGTGAGCTGACCACCTTCGTCGACCTGCACCTGGAGCTGGTGGTGCGCGAGCTGTACCCGCAGGCCTTCTTCGGCGGCACCGTCAGCGAGGAGGTGCAGGCCAGCGTGCGCAAGCGCCTGACGCGCCACATCGCCGGTTTCGCCCAGCTGGCGAAGTTCAGCCCCTTCGTGGCCGGCGAGCAGTTCACCACCGCCGACTGTGCGGCCTACGTCAGCCTGCCGCTGGTGGGCATGGCCACCAAGGCGGTGCTGGGTGAGGACCTGCTGGTGGCCGCTGGGATCGATTGGAAGGGCTACGTGAAGTCGCTGGCCGACCGGCCCAGCGTGCAGCGCGTCAACGCCGACCGCAAGGCCTGCCAGGACGCACAGCTGGCGGCGATGCGCGCGCGCTGAGCGCGGACGCAGCTTTACACGCCATCACACACGGGCGCGGAACTTTTTTCAGCGCCCCTTGTCAGACACCGCGTGGGTTGGGTTGTGGCGCTCCCCGGAGCGCCCTCCCCGGTCTCGGGTCGTGGGGCCCGGGACCGTCTTCTTGGAGCCGCGCGGCCTCTCCCTCCGGGGAGATGAACGCCTGGGGTGCACTCTCCTCCTCCCTCTCGTTGGTGCCCCGGGTCGCTGCGCGGCTCATTTCTTTTTCAGGCCGCCGCCCACCGGCCCTCAACGTCCGAAGCGCTGACCCTCGCTGAGCGAGTCGGCCTGGAAGCGACCTGAGCGGTCGACCAGCCAGACCTCGGTCCAGGTGTGACCATGCACCTGGCCGGGCACCGGCAGGCGCTCCAGCCGCCGGATCAGCCCCACCACCCACGGCCCCACCTCCTTGGCAGCCGCCGGCTCGCGCACCAGGCGCACCGCGCGGATCCGGCCATCGTCGTCGATGTCGGTCTCGGTGATCGCGATCGCGTGCATCAGCGCCGGCAACTGGCCCTTGAAGACATGCGTCGGGAAGGCCTCGTAGACCATCCGCGCGGCGTCGCGCCGGTAACTGCGCTCGTCCGAGGCCCCGGACACCGGGGCGTCGGCGCGCGGCAGCGGCAGCGGCACATGGTTGAACTGGGCCCAGGCCGCGCCAGTGGACGCAAGCGGGACCAGGACGAGTGCGGCGCGGCAGACGGCGCGGCGCAGGCAGGGCAGGGCGGCGGTCTTCATGCCCTGCTTTGTCGGCCAAAACCCGGCCGACCTGATGGAACCGGATGCAACAGGCGTGACGAAGCCGCCCGGAGCTGTCAGCGCATGTAGCCCTTGCGCCGGAAGTAGTACAGCGGCGCCGCCACCGAGGCCGCCATCAGCGCCAGCGCGAAGGGGTAGCCCCAGGGCTGGGCCAGCTCGGGCATGTGCTGGAAGTTCATGCCGTAGATGCTGGCGATCAGCGTGGGCGGCAGCAGCGCCACGCTGGCCACCGAGAAGATCTTGATGATCTTGTTCTGGTTGATGTTGATGAAGCCGACCGTGGCGTCCATCAGGAAGTTGATCTTGTCGAACAGGAAGGCGGTGTGGCTGTCCAGTGAGTCGATGTCGCGCAGGATCTGCCGAGCCTCCTCGAACTGCTCGGCGTTGAGCATGCGGCTGCGCATCATGAAGCTCACCGCGCGGCGGGTGTCCATCACGTTGCGGCGGATGCGGCCGTTCAGGTCCTCTTCCTTGGCGATCGCGGCCAGCGCTTCGCCGGCGGCGCGGTCGTCCACGTCCTGCTTGAGCACCCGCGCCGAGACCGATTCCAGCGCGTCGTAGATGCCTTCGAGCGCATCGGCCGAGTACTCGGCGTCAGCGTCGTAGAGCTTGAGCAGCACGTCCTTGGCGTCCTCGATCAGCGCCGGGTTGCGCCGGGCGCGCAGGCGCAGCAGGCGGAACACCGGCAGGTCCTCCTCGTGCACCGAGAACAGGATGCCGTTGAACAGGATGAAGGCCACCCGCACGTTGCGCGGCGTGACGTCGTCGTCGATCAGGAAGTCCGAGCGGATGTGCAGCTCGCCGTTGTCCTCCTCGTAGAAACGGGCGGACTCTTCCAGGTCGTCGTCGACGATGTTGTTGGGGATCTGCAGGCCGAAGCGGCCGGCGATCCAGCCGATCTCCTCGGCGGTGGGGGCTTCCAGGTCGACCCACACCGGCTGGACCTGGGCCAGGTCGGCGGCGGAGTCGATCTCTTCCTGCAGCAGGCGGCCGCTGAGGCGGCCTTTATCCAGCGTGAAGACGTTGAGCATGGGGCATCCAGCTGTCACGGGGCTGCGGCAGGCAGCCCGGGTGCGGTGTGGGGCGGGGGAAGACCGTCCGGGTCCGCACGGGCGCTGGGCCCTCTAGCCTGGGTGCTAGGCGGAGCGGACGGTCACCGAGGGTGCGGTGTGTCCAAGCGCGTGGCTCCGGTCATCAAGATGCGGTGATTATGGTGCAAGTTCAGGCACCGTCGGCACCCAGCAGGCGCTCGATCGTCTCGATCAGCTGCAGCGGGCTGAAGGGCTTGACCAGGTACTCGTCGGCGCCGGCCTGCTCGCCGGCCTCGCGGTCCTTCTGCTGGCCGCGGGCGGTCAGCAGCACCACCTTGGAGCCGGCCATCTCGGGGTCGCTCTTGATGCGCTGGCAGACCTGCAGGCCGTCGATCTCGCCGGGCATCATCACGTCGAGCAGCAGGATGTCGGGCTTGATCGCCTGGGCCATGCGCAGGCCGAAGGAGCCGTCCGCCGCTTCGTGGATCTCGTAGTTCTCGAACTCGAGCGTCATGCGGATCAGTTTGCGGATGTCCGCCTGGTCCTCGACGATCAGCACTCGTTTCATCGCTCGTCTCCAATGGGGGCGCCGGTGCGGCGGCGGGCGCGTTCCTGCAGGGCCGCCAGGTCCTGGGCGAAGCGCGCGGCCTGCAGCTGCGCGCCGGATGCATCGGCCTGGAAGGGCGCGCCGGTGGGCAGCTCGACGATCAGGTCGCGGGTGTCGTCGTCCTGTTCGATGCGCAGCTCGCCGCCGTGGGCCCGGGCGATGGCCTCGGCCAGGTCACGCGCCGGGCCGTCGTGGTCGGTGGTGAAGGCCCGCGTGCCCAGCAGCACGATCTGGGTGTGTGAACCGACAGGACGGTGCTCCATCTCGATCGGACAGCCCGGGGCATTGACCATGGCCGATTCTATGCACTCGCTCAGCAGGCGCCGCAGCCAGCGGCCACTGCCGTAGAGCGCGCCCAGCGCGCGCGGGTCGGCGTGCGGCCGGAACTGCGCCTGCACGCCCAGCAGCGCGGCCATCGGCGCCTGTTCCTGCCAGGCCTGCTGCAGCAGCGGCCAGGGCTCCAGTCGCTCGGTGGGCAAGGGTTGCAGTTCCTGCCGCAGGCGCAGCAGATCGGCGCGGGCGCTCAGCACCCGCAGGCCGGCGTCCAGCGCGGCGAGCTGCCGGGCCTGCCGCTGGGCGTCGGGCGACAGCCGGGCCAGCTGCAGCTGGTGACGCAGCGAACCCAGCTGGCGGCCGAAGTCGGTGGCGTCCGCGTCCGCGGCGGGCAGGTCAAAGGTGGCGGTCATGGCGGGCGGCTGGCGTGGGCACGGCACCGGGTGGCAAACACGTCCCGGCCCCTGGCCTATCGGCCGCCGACGCACCGACTTGAGGGCTTGCCGGGCAGGGCGCACAGCGACAGTCCGATGCGGTGACAACTGACCAGTCTACCCGCCACTTTCGCGCGCCACCATCCTTGTCAAAGCCCCCCCCGCGGAGCACACTGGGTCGGACGCGGCGGCCTCATCCGCCGGCCGCGGGCCGCAGCCCCCGGGGCTGCGAAGCGCAACCTCCCGAGAAAGGACGCCCCGATGAATCTGACGATCAGCGGCCATCACCTTGAAGTGACCCCTGCGCTGCGTGAGTATGTACTCACTAAGCTAGAGCGCGTCACGCGGCATTTCGACCAGGTGGTGGACGTGAGCGTGTTGCTCACGGTCGAGAAGAACAAGGAGAAGGAACGACGCCAGAAGGCCGAGGTCACTCTCCACGTCAAGGGCAGGGACATCTTCGTCGAGCAGTCGCACGAGGACCTCTACGCCGCGATCGACCAGCTGATGGACAAGCTCGACCGCCAGGTGGGTCGCCACAAGGACCGCATCCAGGACCACCACCACGCCTCGCCCAAGCGCCAGGAAGTGCCGGCGCCGTGACACCTGCCACGGCCTGAGTGGCTGAACAAGGAAGGCGGCCTGCGGGCCGCCTTGTCTTTTCCGGCGAATGTCGGCAGGATGTTGCTGCAACGCAGCATCATCGGGTCAACCCAGCGCGCCGAGGGGCCGTTCAAGTTCCCATCGTGAAGCGTCGATTCCTATAATCCGCAGCCTTTTGTCCGCCCGCCGGCGCATGCGTCCGGTGCCCACGAACGCCTCTGACACCCGCCGCCATGAACCGCCTCGCCGCCATCCTGCCCGTTGCCAATGTGGCCGTGGGTGTGGACGCCACCAGCAAGAAGCGCGTGTTCGAGCACGCGGGCCTGCTGTTCGAGAACCAGCACGCGATCGCCCGCGCCACGGTGACCGACAACCTGTTCGCCCGCGAACGCCTGGGCTCCACCGGCCTGGGCCACGGCGTGGCGGTGCCGCATGGCCGCATCAAGGGCCTGAAGAACCCGCTGGCGGCGGTGCTGCGCGTGCAGCAGCCGATCGCCTTCGACGCCCCCGACGACGAGCCGGTCAGCCTGCTGATCTTCCTGCTGGTCCCCGAGGCCGCCACGCAGCGCCACCTGGAGATCCTCTCCGAGATCGCCGAGCTGCTGTCCGACCGCGACCTGCGCGAGAAGCTCAAGGCCGAGGCCGACCCGGCCGAGGTGCACCGCCTGATCGCCGGCTGGGAGCCGCTGAAGTCGGTGGCCTGAGCCGGCAGCGCTCCGCGTGAAGCCGATCTCCATCAGCGCCGAGGCGCTCTTCGAGGAGCACCAGCCGGCGCTGAAATGGGAGTGGATCGCCGGCCACGCCCACCCGGAGCGCCGCTTCGATGAAGCCGCGGTGCGCGATGCGCGCTCGGCCGCCGACCTGGTCGGCTACCTGAACTACATCCACCCCTACCGGGTGCAACTGGTGGGTCGCCGTGAGGTGGCCTACCTGTCTGAATCAGCGGCCGCGCCCGAGGTGCAGGAGCGCCGCATCCAGCGCATCGTCACGCTGGAGCCGCCGGTGATCATCGTCGCCGACGGCGAGCGCGCCCCCGACCGCCTGGTGGCGATGTGCGACCGCGCCGAGATCCCGCTGTTCACTACCCAGCACTCCGCCGGCCACGTGATCGACGTGGTGCGCGCCTACCTGAGCCAGCTGATGGCCGAGCGCACCACGCGCCACGGCGTCTTCATGGACATCCTGGGCGTGGGCGTGCTGCTGACCGGCGAGTCCGGCCTGGGCAAGAGCGAGCTGGGTCTGGAGCTGATCTCGCGCGGCCACGGCCTGGTGGCCGATGACGCGGTCGACATCTACCGTGTGGCGCAGAACACGCTGGAAGGCCGCTGCCCCGAGCTGCTGCTGAACCTGCTGGAAGTGCGCGGCATCGGCCTGCTCGACATCAAGGCCATCTTCGGCGAGACCGCGGTGCGCCGCAAGATGCGCGTCAAGCTGATCGTCCACCTGGTCCGCAAGGAAACCATGGACCGCGAGTTCGAGCGCCTGCCCTACGAACCCCTCTATGAAGAGGTCCTGGGCGTGCCGGTGCGCAAGGTGGTGATCGCGGTGGACGCCGGCCGCAACCTGGCGGTGCTGGTGGAGGCGGCGGTGCGCAACACCATCCTGCAGCTGCGCGGGATCGACACCTACCAGGAGTTCATTGCCCGCCACCAGGCGGCAATGGAGCAGAACCGGGATTCTTGACCGGGCGGTGCTCGCAGTGTTCGCGGGTGCACACCGCGTACAGCGACAGCGCGTGTTCCTGCAGCTGGAAGCCGTTGCGCGCGGCGATGTCGCGCTGACGCGCCTCGATCTCGGGGTCGAAGAACTCCTCCACCCGGCCGCAGGTCATGCACACCAGGTGGTCGTGGTGCTGGCCCTCGTTGAGCTCGAACACCGACTTGCCCGACTCGAAATGGCTGCGCGCCAGGATGCCCGCCTGCTCGAACTGCATCAGCACCCGGTAGACGGTGGCCAGGCCGATGTCGGACCCCTCGGCCAGCAGGGCCTTGAAGACGTCCTCGGCCGTCATGTGCCGCAGGGTCGAGGTCTGGAAGACTTCGAGGATGCGGATGCGCGGCAGCGTGGCCTTCAGGCCGCTGCTCTTGAGTTCGTCGGCGTGCGTCATGGCAGGGTGTGGAGCCGGGTGTGCACCCCGGTCGGGGGCGCACCGCTAGAATCACCCGATCATAGCCATCTCGGCGGCCACCGCGCAGCGGCGGCCCTGCGAAACCCTGCGACACGCGTCGCCTGCTCCGTCCTGCCGCATGCCGATCACCCACCTTCCCCGCGCCGCCGCCCGCCGCCTTCCCGCCCTGGCGCTCGTGCTGGCGGCCACGCTGGCGAGCAGCGGCTGCGCCGTCGTCGACCAGTCCATGCACGCCGTGGCCGGTCTGCTGACGCCCTACCGCGCCGACATCCTGCAGGGCAACGTCGTCACGCGGGAACAGGCCCAGAACCTGAAGCCGGGCCTGAGCCGCGACCAGGTCCGCCAGCTGCTGGGCGCGCCGCTGCTGGCCGACCCCTTCCATGCGGACCGCTGGGACTATGTCTTCATGATCCGGCGCCAGGGTGTCGAGCCGCAGCGCCGCAACCTGGTGGTCTGGTTCGAGGGCGAGCGCGTCAGCAAGGTCGAGGGCGCCGACATGCCCAGCGAGTACGAATTCGTCGCCGCCATGTCCAAGGCGCCGCCCTCCGAGGGCAACCGCAAGCTGGCCCTGAACGACGACGAGCGCGCGGCCCTGCCGCCGCCGGCGCCGCGCGCGGCCGCGTCGTCGGTCTTCGCGCCGCTGGGCGCGGTGCGCAGCTACCCGCCGCTGGAGCCGCAATGACCGCGCCGCTGCGGGTGGCGGTGGCCGGCGCCTCCGGCCGCATGGGCCGCATGCTGATCGAGGCGGTGCAGGCCGCCGACGACTGCGTGCTGGCCGGCGCGCTGGACATGCCCGGCAGCCCGGCGCTGGGCCACGATGCTGCCGCCTGGCTGGGCCAGACCAGTGGCGTGCTGATCACGGCCGATCTGGACCAGGGCCTGGCCGACGCCGAGGTGCTGATCGACTTCACCCGCCCCGAAGGCACGCTGGCCCACCTGGCCGTCTGCCGCCGCCTGGGTGTGAAGCTGGTGATCGGCACCACCGGCTTCACGGAACCGCAGAAGGCCGAGATCGCCGCCGGTGCCCAGCACACGGCGGTGGTGATGGCGCCCAACATGAGCGTCGGCGTCAACGTCGTGATGCGCCTGCTGGACATGGCCGCGCGCGCGCTGAACCAGGGCTACGACATCGAGGTCATCGAGGCCCACCACCGCCACAAGGTCGACGCCCCCAGCGGCACCGCGCTGGCGATGGGCGAGGTGGTGGCCGCGGCGCTGGGCCGCGACCTGAAGGACTGCGCGGTCTACGGCCGCGAGGGCCACACCGGCGCGCGCGACCCGTCCACCATCGGCTTTGCCACGGTGCGCGGTGGCGACATCGTCGGCGACCACACCGTGCTGTTCGCCGGCATCGGCGAGCGCATCGAGATCAGCCACAAGTCCTCCAGCCGCGTCGGCTATGCCCAGGGCAGCCTGCGCGCGGCGCGCTTCCTGCGCGCCCACGCCAGCGGCCTGTTCGGCATGAACGAGGTGCTGGGTCTCTGATGGACGGCCTGGCCGGTTTCTGGGCGCAGAGCGACGCCATCGGGCGGACGGTGGCGGCGCTGCTGCTGCTGATGTCCATCGGCGCCTGGGTGGTCATCCTCTGGAAGGTCTGGGTGCTGCGCCGCGCCCGCCGGGGTCTGGCCGAGGGCATCGCCGCCTTCTGGGAGGCGCCCGACCTGGCCCAGGCGCGCGAGCGCGCCGCCGCGCTCGACCCCGAGGGCCTGCTGCGCCCGCTGATCGACGCTGCCGCCGCCAGCGCGCCGGCCGGCACGCTGCAGGACCGCGCCCAGCCGGGCGACCAGCTGACGCGCCGGCTGCGCGACGCATTGCACCGCACGCTGGCCCACCTGCAGACCGGCCAGGTCTTCCTCGCCTCGGTGGGCTCCACCGCGCCTTTCATCGGCCTGTTCGGCACGGTCTGGGGCATCTACCACGCGCTGCTGGGCCTGGGCACCGGCGGCGCGATCAGCATCGAGCGCATCGCCGGCCCGGTCGGCGAGGCGCTGGTGATGACCGCCGCCGGCCTGGCGGTGGCGATTCCCGCGGTGCTGGCCTACAACCTGTTCGGCAAGTGGGTGGGCGCCTGCGAGGCCGAACTCGAAGGCTTCGCGCATGACCTGCGCGGGCTGGCGCTGGCGGCATGAGGACACGCCGGGCCGCCCCAAGTGTCCTCATCCCCCTCGGGGGGCCTGACGCGCAGCGGCAGGTCTGGGGGCGCCAATGAGCTTCGGCCGGCTCGAGCGCACCTCGGCGCCCGCGCCGATGAGCGACATCAACATGACGCCGCTGATCGACGTCATGCTGGTGCTGCTGGTGATCTTCATGGTCACCGCGCCGCTGATGGCCAGCAGCCTGCGCCTGGACCTGCCGGCCACTGAGGGCGCCACGCCCAGCGACGCACCCCAGACGCTGATCGTGGCCCTCGACGCCGAGGGCCGGCTGTTCATCGCCGAGGAGCGCAGTGACCTCGCTGCGCTGGCCCAGCGCGCCGAGCGCACCGCCCGCGAGCATCCCCGCACCGAGGTGCAACTGCGCGCCGACGCCCGCGTGCCCTATGGCCAGGTGGCCGAGGTGCTGGGCGTGCTGCAGACCGCCGGCCTGAGCCACATCGCCTTCGTCGCCCAGCCCAAGCCCGCGCCGAAGTAGGCCTGGCGTGGCGGCGCGGCCCGCCGCTGCCCAGGTGCTGAGCCCGGGTGTGAAGCCCAGGTGCGACGGCGCCTCCTACAATCCGGGGATGAACGACAAGTACGCCCCCGCAGAGGTCGAGCGCGCCGCCCAGGCCCACTGGAACGCGGCCGATGCCTATCGCGTCACCGAGGACGCTTCCAAGGCCAAGTTCTACGCCTGCTCCATGCTGCCCTACCCGAGCGGCAAGCTGCACATGGGGCATGTGCGCAACTACACCATCAACGACATGCTCGCCCGCCAGCTGCGGATGAAGGGCATGAACGTGCTGATGCCCATGGGCTGGGACGCCTTCGGCCTGCCGGCCGAGAACGCGGCGATGAAGAACAAGGTGCCGCCGGCCGCCTGGACCTACGCCAACATCGCCCACATGAAGGGCCAGATGCAGGCCATGGGCCTGGCGATCGACTGGTCGCGCGAGGTGGCCACCTGTGACCCGGCGTACTACAAGTGGAACCAGTGGCTGTTCCTGAAGATGCTGGAGAAGGGCATCGCGGTGCGTCGCACCCAGGTCGTCAACTGGGACCCGGTGGACCAGACCGTGCTGGCCAACGAGCAGGTCATCGACGGCCGCGGCTGGCGCTCGGGTGCGCTGGTCGAGAAGCGCGAGATCCCCGGCTACTACCTGAACATCGTGCAGTACGCCGAGGAGCTGCTGTCGGCGGTGGCCAACCCCGAGGACCCGAACTACCTGTCCGGCTGGCCCGAGCGCGTGCGCCTGATGCAGGAGAACTGGATCGGCAAGAGCGCCGGCGTGCGCTTCGCGTTCCCGCACCAGATCCGCGGCGCTGATGGCGCGCTGATCCAGGATGGCCGGCTGTACGTGTTCACCACCCGCGCCGACACCATCATGGGCGTCACCTTCTGCGCGGTCGCGCCCGAGCACCCGCTGGCGGCGCACGCCGCCGCCGGCAACCCGGCCGTGGCCGCCTTCATTGCCGAGTGCGCACAGGGCGGCACCACCGAGGCCGAACTCGCCACGCAGGAGAAGAAGGGCGTGCCCACCGGCCTGACGGTGACCCACCCGCTGACCGGCGCCGAGGTGCCGGTGTGGGTGGGCAACTACGTGCTGATGAGCTACGGCGACGGCGCGGTGATGGGCGTGCCGGCGCATGACGAGCGCGACTTCGCCTTCGCGCTGAAGTACGGCATCGAGATCCGCCAGGTGATCGCCGCCGAAGGCGAGGCCTTCAGCGCCGCCGCCTGGGCCGACTGGTACGGTGACAAGCAGCGCGCCACCTGCGTGAACTCCGGCCAGCTCGACGGCCTGTCGCACAAGGCGGCGGTGGACAAGGTCGCCGAGCTGCTGGCCGCGAAGGGCCTGGGCGAGAAGAAGACCACCTGGCGCCTGCGCGACTGGGGCATCAGCCGCCAGCGCTACTGGGGCACGCCGATCCCCATCATCCACTGCGACAGCTGTGGCGCCGTGCCGGTGCCCGAGAAAGACCTGCCGGTGGTGCTGCCCGAGGACCTGATCCCGGATGGCAGCGGCAATCCGCTGAACAAGTGCGAGGCCTTCCTGAACGTGGCCTGCCCCTGCTGCGGCAAACCGGCGCGACGCGAGACGGACACGATGGATACGTTCATCGATTCGTCCTGGTACTACATGCGCTACTGCGATCCGACCAACACCGAGGCGATGGTCGCCGGCGGCACCCAGTACTGGATGGCTGGCGGCGGCATGGACCAGTACATCGGCGGCATCGAGCACGCGATCCTGCACCTGCTGTACGCGCGCTTCTGGACCAAGGTGATGCGCGACATCGGCCTGGTCACCGTGGCCGAGCCCTTCAAGCGCCTGCTGACCCAGGGCATGGTGCTCAACCACATCTACAGCCGCCGCACCGAACAGGGCGGCATCGAGTACTTCTGGCCGCATGAGGTGGAGAACGTCTTCGACGCCAGCGGCAAGGCGGTGGTGGGCGCGAAGCTCAAGGCCGACGGCTCGCCGGTGGACTACGGCGGCATCGGCACGATGTCCAAGTCGAAGAACAACGGCGTCGACCCGCAGGAGCTGATCGACCGCTATGGCGCCGACACCGCGCGCCTGTTCGTGATGTTCGCCAGCCCGCCCGAGCAGACGCTGGAGTGGAACGACGCCGGTGTCGAGGGCGCGCACCGCTTCCTCAAGCGCGTCTGGGCCTTCGGCGCGAAGAACGCCGAGGCGCTGAAGGCCGCGGCCGATGGCGGCGCCGAGTTGCGCGCCGATGCGAAGGCGCTGCGCCGCGAGGTGCACCTGGTGCTCAAGCAGGTCAGCTACGACTACGAGCGCATGCAGTACAACACCGTCGTCTCCGGGGCGATGAAGCTGCTCAATGCGCTGGAAGCCTACAAGAGCGACGGCTCGGCCGGCGACGCGGCGGTGCTGCGCGAAGGCCTGTCGGTGCTGCTGCGCGCGCTCTACCCCGCCTGCCCGCACATCACCCACGCGCTGTGGGTGGAACTGGGCTACGCGGCGCGCCTGGGCGATCTGCTCGATGCGCCCTGGCCGCAGGTCGACGAGACCGCGCTGGTGCAGGACGAGATCGAACTGGTGCTGCAGATCGCCGGCAAGATGCGCGGTGCCGTGAAGGTGCCGGCCGACGCCGACAAGGCGGCCATCGAGGCCGCGGCGCTGGCCAGCCCCGAGTTCGCCAAGTTCAGCGAAGGCAAACCGGCGAAGAAGGTCGTCGTCGTGCCGGGCCGTCTGGTCAACATCGTCGTCTGATGCAGCGCCGCGCCGGCCTGGTCCTGCTGGGCGCCAGCCTGCTGGCCGGCTGCGGCTTTGCGCTGCGCCAGCCCACCGAGGTGCCGTACGAGCGCATCGCGCTGGCGGGCTTCAAGCCACGCTCGCCGATGGCCGAGGCGCTGCGCCGCGAGCTGCCGGCGCGGGTGCGTATCGTCGAGGCCGCCGCGCAGGCCCAGGTGCAGGTGGTGGCCGACGAAGACGTGCTGCACCGCACCGTCGTGGCGTCCACCGCGGTGGGGCAGGTGCGCGAGTTCCGCCTGCGGGTGCGGCTGCGCTTTCACTTCGCGCGGCCGGACGGCGAGGCCCTGAGCGGCGTGACCGAGCTTGAGCAGATGCGCGACCTCAGCTATTCCGAGACCGCCGCGCTGGGCAAGGAGGTCGAGGAGGCCGAGCTGCTGCGCGAGATGCGCGCCGACATCGCCCGCCAAGTGGTGCGGCGCCTGGCGGCGCTGGGCCAGACCGGGCGCTGAATGCAGATCCGTGCCGACCAGCTGGCCACCGCGCTGCAGCGCCAGGGCCTCAAGCCGATCTACACGATCCACGGCGATGAGCCACTGCTGGCCCAGGAGGCGGCCGACCTGCTGCGCGCCCGGGCGCGCGAGGAGGGCTACGCCGACCGCCAGGTCTTCGTCGTCAGCGGCGCCCACTTCGACTGGAGCAGCGTGCTGGGCGCGGCGCAGTCGATGGGCCTGTTCGCCGACCGCCAGCTGATCGAGATCCGCATCCCGTCCGGCAAGCCGGGCAAGGACGGTGGCGCTGCGCTGCAGCAGTACTGCGAGCAGCTGGGCGAGGGCGTGCTGACCCTGGTGCACCTGCCGCGGCTGGACAAGCAGCAGCAGTCCAGCGCCTGGTTCTCGGCGCTGGACGGCGCCGGTGCCACCGTGCGCGTCGACCCGATCGAGCGCCACCAGCTGCCGGCCTGGATCGGCCGCCGCCTGGCCGCCCAGGGCCAGCCGGTGCCGCCGGGCGAGGAGGGCGAGCGCGCGCTGGCCTTCTTCGCCGACCGGGTCGAGGGCAACCTGCTGGCGGCCCACCAGGAACTGCAGAAGCTGGCCCTGCTGCACCCGCCGGGCGAGCTGGGCTTCGCGCAGATCGAGGCCGCGGTGCTGGACGTGGCGCGCTACGACGCGCGCCAGTTCGTCGCCGCGGTGCTGGGCGGCCAGGTGGGCCGGGCGCTGCGCATGCTCGACACCCTGAAGGCCGAGGGCGAGGCACCGGTGCTGGTGCACTGGACCCTCGCCGAGGAACTGCGCGCGCTGCAGCGGGCGCGCACCGCGCTCGACAGCGGCAAGCCGATGCCGGTGGCGCTGCGCGAGGCGCGGGTCTGGGGCGAGCGCGAGCGACAGTTCGAGCGCCTGCTGCCGTTACTCGGGCGTGACTCGCTGGCCGCCCTGGTGACCGCCGCCAGCCAGTGCGACGGCCTGGTCAAGGGCCTGCGCCACCCCGGCTGGCCCACCGATCCCTGGGACGCCTTGCGCCGTTTGGCCTTGTCGGCATTGGAGATTTCGGCCCGTGGCGGGCGCCAGGGCGCGTCGCCCGGCCGCCTGGCGCTGCATCTGTCCACCCCCTAAAGCGGGATACCCCTGGCCCTTGCATCGGCCCGGGGCGACGACAGAATGGGGTCGTCCGGTTGTTCGCGTCCGGCGACCCGATCTCTCCCCCCATGCCCCACCCCGAACGACGTCAGCCGAAGCGCCTGCTGAACCGGTCCGCCCACCGCTCGCCTGCGGCGGCCCGGCCGCCCGTGGCCCCCGCCGCCGCCCGCGGCGCGGTGTCGCTGCGCCTGCTGCTGATGGTCGCGCTGGTGGCGGCGCTGCTGCTGCCGGTGGCGGTGCTGAGCTGGCTGGCGCCGCAACCGGCGGCCTCGCTGGAGCTGCTGCCGGTGCTGGCCTGGCAGGTGGGCGCGGTGCTGCTGGTGCTGACCGCGGTCTGGATGCTGGGTGTGCTGCGCCCGCTGATGCGCCTGCGCGCCGCCGCGATCGGCCTGGCCGACATGCGCGGCGAGGGCGTGCAGGTCTGCCGCCCCGGCTGGCGCCCGCTGGGCAGCGAGCTGGACCAGATCACCCGGCTGCTGCAGCAGGCCCAGGGCCGCATGGCCGGTCTGCTGGGCGAGCTGGAAGAGCGCCACCGTGAAATGCACCGCATGGCGATGTACGACGCCCTCACCGGCCTGCCCAACCGCCGCATGCTGCGCGAGATGTTCGACCGCGCTGCCGCCCAGGCGCGGCGCCAGAACCGCCCCATGGCGGTGCTGTTCATCGACCTGGACCACTTCAAGGAAGTCAACGACCGCCACGGCCACCCGGCCGGGGACGAGTTGCTGCAGACCATCGCCCGGCGCCTGCAGGACACGCTGCGCCGTGCCGATCTGATCGGCCGCCTGGCCGGCGACGAGTTCGTCGCGCTGCTGCAGGACGCCAGCGACCCGCAGCACCTGGCGCACACCACGCTGCGGGTGATCCACGCGGTGGAGCAGCCGGTGCCCCTGGACGGTGGCCGCATCCAGGGCGAGGTCTCGGCCAGCGTGGGCGTGGCCCGCTTCCCGGCCGACGGCGACGATTTCGACCAGCTGCTCGACCACGCCGACCAGGCGATGTACCAGGCCAAGATGCTGGGCCGGGGCCGCTTCGCGCTGTTCCAGCCGCAGCTCTCGCCGGGCGAGCGACCGATCGGTGCCGACGGCGAGATGCTGCGCGCCTTCGACGACGACGAGCTGCAGCTGTTCTTCCAGCCGGTCATCGACACCGAAACCGGCCAGGCCGTCGGCGCCGAGGCCCTGATCCGCTGGCAGCACCCCAGCGAAGGCCTGCTGCCGCCCTCGCGCATCATCCACCGCGCCGAGGAAACCGGCGCGCTGCACCGGCTGGAGCTGCGCACGCTGGACCAGGCCTGTGCCCAGCTGGCCGCCTGGAAGCGCATGGGTCTGAAGCCGGGCAAGGTCTCGATCAATGTGTCGGCCCCCGAATTCCGCCACGCCGCCTGGGCCGAGGAACTGGGCCAGGCGCTGACCCGCCACGGCATCCACCGCGGCGAGCTGGCTGTCGAGCTGACCGAGGGCACGCTGATGGGCGACGCCGAGGACACCGCCCAGCGCCTGCGCGCGCTGCGCAGCCTGGGCGTGCCGCTGGTGATCGACGATTTCGGCTCGGGCCCGATCTCGCTGGCCCGGCTGGGCGAGCTGCAGCCGGCCATGGTCAAGCTGGATGCGGGCTTCGTGCAGCGTCTGCCGCAGGATGTGGCGGCGCGCGCGCTGGTGTCGGGCATCGTCGGTCTGGCGCGCAGCCTGGGCATCACCGTGATCGCCGAGGGCGTCGAGACCGAGGCCCAGCGCGACATGCTGGCCGACCTGGGCTGCCCGCTGCAGCAGGGCTACCTGTTCGCCCGGCCGCAGCCGGCGCTGCCCGAGCCGGCCTGGCCGCTGCCGCACGCCGAGCCCGACCTGGAGCCCTGGCCGCTCGAGGGTGCCAACGACGCCATGCTGTCGCCGCTGGACGCATTGCAGCCCAACCGCCAGCTCGGCCTGCGCTGAGCACCTGCACGCGGCCGGTCCGCGGCGAGCGTCAGCCCAGCGCGTCCACCAGCATCGTCAGCGCGCGCACCACGGTGGCGCTGCGCACCGCGGTCCGGTCACCCTCGAAGACCTGGCACTCGGCCCGGGTGTCGCCGCCGCGCTGTCCCAGCGCCAGCCACACCGTGCCCACCGGCTTGGTCGCTGAGCCGCCGCCCGGCCCGGCAATGCCGGTCACCGCCAGCGACCAGTCGGCGTCGCTGTGCTGCAGCGCGCCCTCGGCCATCGCGCGCGCCACCGGCTCGCTCACCGCGCCGTGGCGCTCGATCAGTGCCGCAGGCACGCCCAGCAGCTCGTGCTTGGCGGCATTGCTATAGGTGACGAAGCCGCGCTCGAACCAGTCCGACGAGCCCGCCAGCACGGTGCAGCTGGCGGCGATCAGGCCGCCGGTGCAGCTCTCGGCGGTGGTCAGCCGCTGGCCGCGGGCGCGCAGGCCCTGCGCCACCTGCTCCAGCAGCGGCGCCAGTGCCTGGGGGTCATCGATCAGCCGCATCAGGTACCGGCCCGCCACAGGGCCATGACGATCAGTGTGCAGAAGGCCGCCACCAGGTCGTCGAACAGGATGCCGAAGCCCTGGCGCCAGCCGGGCGCTTCACCTGGCCTGGCCTTGAAGAGCCGATCCGCCCAGCCCACCGGGCCGGGCTTGGCGGCGTCGAACAGGCGGAACAGCGCGAAGGCCACCAGCTGGGTCCACCAGCCGGCCGGCGTGACCACCCACAGCACCAGCCAGATCGCCAGCCACTCGTCCCAGACCACCGCGCCGGGGTCGGCGGTGCGCATCGCCTGCGCGGTGCGGGTGCAGGCCCACCAGCCGACCCCAAAGCCGGCCAGCAGCAGCACAGCCCACTGCGCATCATCCAGCCGGCCTTCCAGCAGATGGAAGGCCACCCAGGCCCACAGCGTGCCCACCGTGCCCGGCGCCATCGGCGCCAGACCGCTGCCGGCGCCCAGCGACAGGAAATGCAGCGGCGAGGACAGCAGCAGCCGCCAGTCGGCCCGCCGCGGGGCGCCGACGATCTGCGCGTCGCTGACCTCGGGGGCGGTGCTCATGGCGCGGCGAAATGGTCGAAGCCGCGCCAGCCGCGCAGGTTCAGCGCGGCGCCCTGGGCGTCGCGCACGACCAGACCGGGCTCGGCGGTGATGCGGCCGATCCGGGTGACGGCCACACCGGCGGCGGCGCCGGCGGCGCGCACGCCCTGGGCATGGGATTCGGGCGCGGCAAACAGCAGCTCGTAGTCGTCACCGCCGGCCAGCAGGCAGGTGCGCTGCAGCGCCGCCGGCTGGGCGGCCAGCAGGGCGCTGCGCGGCAGCGCCGCCTCGTCCAGCTCGGCGCCCACGCCGGAGCGCGCCAGCACATGGCCCAGGTCGCCCAGCAGGCCGTCGGACAGGTCGATCGCCGCGCTGGCCACGCCGCGCAGTGCGCGGCCCAGGGCGACGCGGGGCGTGGGCGTTTCCATCGCCCGGCGGGCCTGCTCGAAGCCCTCGCCGGCCAGCGCCACGGTGCCGCGGAAGGCCTCCAGCGCCAGCCGCGCATCGCCCAGCGTGCCGCTGACCCACAGCGCATCGCCCGGCCGAGCGCCGCTGCGCAGCAGCGCCTCACCGGGCGGCACCTCGCCAAAGACGGTGATGCCGATCGTCAGCGGTCCGGCGGTGGTGTCGCCGCCGACCAGCTCGATGCCGTGTTCATCGGCCAAGGCCAGCAGGCCCCGGGCGAAGGGGGCCAGGAAGGCCTCGTCGGCGCGCGGCAGCGCCAGGCTGAGGGTGAAGGCCAGCGGCTCGGCGCCGCTGGCGGCCAGGTCACTGAGGTTGACCGCCAGTGACTTGTGGCCCAGCCGGGCCGGGTCGACCGTGGAGAGGAAATGCCGGCCCTCGACCAGCAGGTCGGTGGACACCGCCAGCTGCAGGCCGGGGCGCACCCGCAGCAGCGCGCAGTCGTCGCCCACGCCCAGCGCGGCGCGCTGCACCGGGCGGCGGAAGAAGCGGTCGATCAGCGCGAATTCACCGAGGGCCATGGGCGGCATTGTCGCCCACGCCCTGCTGGTAGATCGCTTCGGCCAGCGCCAGCAGCTCGGCCTTGGGCAGGGCGCCGGTCAGCGCGTAGCCGGCGCCGCCCTCCACCCAGTAGAACTGGCCCAGGCCGTCCTGCTCGCGGTACTGGAAGGCGGCGGGCGTGCCGGCCTCGGGCTTGCGCAGGTAGACGGTGACGCGGCCGCCATCGGCGCGCTCGTACATCAGCTGGGCGCCGGGCGCGCCGCCATCAGGCAGCAGGCGGCCGCCCACCAGCTGGTAGCCGCGGGCCTGCAGGTCGAACAGCTTGACCGGCACCGTCAGGCGCTTGGTCAGCCAGGCCGCCAGATGCTGTTCCTGGGCGGCGATGGCCTGACCGTCGTCGCCGCGCACCGACACCTCCACCGGGTGGCGCTTCTCGGGCACGTAAACCGCGTGGGCGGCGGCGGCGCGCTGCACCCAGGGCGTGGCCGTGGCCAGGGCGGTGCCGCCGCCGCTCCAGCGTCCCGCGGCAAAGCCGGCCAGGCCGGTGGCCAGCGCCAGCGCGGCGGCCAGCGCCGGGCGGCGCCAGGCACTGTCGTTGGCGGGCGCGGCCTGCAGGCGCTGCACCCAGGGCTCGGGCAGCGGCTCGGCCAGTTCGGCGTCCAGGCGCTGGCGCAGCGCGTCGCGGTCGGCGGCCCACAGGCGCACGCGGGCGGCTTCTTCAGGGTGGGCCTGCAGCCAGGTCTCGACGGCCTGGCGCTCGGGCGGCGGCAGCTCGCCATCCAGCCAGGCCTGCAGGCGCGCGTCGGTGGGGGAAGGGGTGGAGGCGTTCATGGCTCAGACCACACGTTTGAGCGGCACCGGCGGGCGCGCCGGCGGCGCGCCGTCCAGCGCCTGGCGCAAGGCGGCACGGGCGCGCGACAGGCGCGACATCACCGTGCCGGCGGGCACCTGCAGCACCTCGGCGCACTCGGCATAACTCAGCTGCTCGACGCCCACCAGCAGCAGCACCTCGCGGTGCAGCGGTGCCAGCTGGGCGAAGGCGGCCAGCAGGTCGATGCGCAGCCCCGGGTCGCGCGGGCCGTGGTGCGCCTGGGCGTCCTGCAGTTGCGCCAGCTCGTCGGGCGGCAGGCCCTGCCAGCGGCGGTCGCGGCGCAGGGCGTCGTGGTGGGCGTTGTGGGCGATCGACAGCAGCCAGACCAGCAGGTCGCGCCGCTGGTCGAACTGGTGCCAGTGGCTCAGCGCCCGCTCGATCGTGCCTTGCACCAGGTCGTCGACGCCGGCGCTGTCGTGCACCAGGGTGCGGGCATAGCGCCGCAAGCGCGGGAGGGCATCCAGCAGCTGGCGGCGGAAGGGCTCGGGGGCGTGCATCACTCGGTAGACGTCGCGCGGCGTCCGAATATTCCCACGGCCCGCGGCCCGAGCTCTTGAAATACCGTCGCCGGTACCCATCGTGCTGGGCATGGACTCTTCGCATGCTCCCCACATCGTCTGCACGCACTGCGGCGCCACCAACCGCGTCCCGGCCCAGCGCCTGGGTGAGGACCCCCGCTGCGGCCGCTGCGGCCACGCGCTGCTGCCGGGCGAGCCGGTGGAGCTGACCGACGCCAACTTTGCCCAGGTGGTGAACGGCACCGACCTGCCGGTGATCGTCGACGTCTGGGCCGCGTGGTGCGGCCCCTGCCGGATGATGGCACCGCAGTTCGCCGCCGCCGCGGCGCAGATGAAGGGCCGGGCGCTGTTCGCCAAGCTCGATTCCGACGCCCACCCGCGCACCGCCGGTGCACTGGGCATCCGCAGCATCCCCACGCTGATCAGGCTGCAGCGCGGGCAGGAGCTGGCGCGCCAGTCCGGCGCGCTGCCTGCTGCACAGATTGTCGCTTTCGCGGGCTGATCGCCGCCGAATATTCGGTAGCAAGGCGCCTACACTCGGCACTCCCACCAGGAGTGCTTTCCGATGAAACCGGTCACCCATGTGCTGGTCGTCAGTGCCGACCCGGCCTGGCGCCAGCCGGTGTGTGACGGCCTGAACCAGGCCGCCGCCCAACGCGACAACCCCCACGGCCTGCTGGCCGTGCCCTGCGCCTGCGACACCAGCGCGCTCGAAGCCGCGCTGTCCACCCAGCACGGCGCCGATGTGCAGGTGGTGCTGGTCGACCACGGCCCGGCCGGCGGCGGCCAGGGCCCGGCGGCGGTGCTGCTGGCCCAGCGCCTGATCGAGGCGCGGCCCGAGCTGTCGCTGTACATGGTGCTGGAGGACGATGCCGACAAGCTGCTCGTCGAGCAGCTCGCCAGCGACGCGGTGGACGGCTATTTCTTCCGCGGCGAGGACGACCCGGTCGGCTGGCTGCGCATCCTGGCCGCCGAAGTGGCCGAGAAGGCCGACACCCCTTTCTACGACGCGCTGCGCGACTATGTGGCGCAGGCCAAGGACAGCTGGCACACGCCCGGCCACGCTGGCGGCGACGCCTTTAAGGGCAGCCCCTGGGTGGGCGATTTCCATGGCTTCGTCGGCGAGGAGATGCTGCGCGCCGACCTCTCCTGCAGCGTGCCCGCGCTGGACTCGCTGTTGCACCCCACCGGCGTGATCGCCCAGGCGCAGCGGCTGGCGGCCAAGGCCTTCGGCGCGCGCGCCACCTACTTCGCCACCAACGGCACCAGCACCTCCAACAAGGTCATCTTCCAGAGCCTGCTGACGCCTGGCGACAAGCTGCTGCTGGACCGCAACTGCCACAAGAGCGTGCACCACGGCGTGATCCTGTCGGGCGCGCGGCCGGTGTACCTGGATTCGGCGGTGAACCGCCACTTCGGCCTGTTCGGTCCGGTGCCCAAGGCCACCATCGCGCAGGCCATCGCCGAGCACCCCGACGCCCAGGTGCTGATCCTCACCAGCTGCACCTACGATGGCCTGCGCTACGACCTGCGCCCCATCATCGAGATGGCGCACGCCGCCGGCATCAAGGTGATCGTCGACGAGGCCTGGTACGGCCACGCGCGCTTCCACCCCGAGCTGCGCCCCACCGCGCTGGAGTGCGGCGCCGATTACGCCACGCAGAGCACGCACAAGGTGCTGTCGGCCTTCTCGCAGGCCAGCATGATCCACGTGAACGACCCGGGCTTCGACGAGCACCTGTTCCGTGAGAACTTCAACATGCACGCCAGCACCAGCCCGCAGTACACGCTGATCGCCAGCCTGGACGTGGCGCGCAAGCAGGCGGTGATGGAGGGCTACCGGCTGCTCGACCGCTCGCTGGCCTATGCGCGCGAGCTGCGCGAGAAGATCAACGCCACCGGCGCCTTCCGCGTGCTGTCGCTCGAGGAGCTGCTGCCGCCCGAGCTGAAGGACGACGGCATCCGCCTGGACCCGACCAAGCTGACGATCGACATCAGCGCCAGCGGCTGGAGCGCCGACGCGCTGCGCGACGAACTGATCGGCCGCTTCAACATCCAGGTCGAGAAGAACACCCACAACACGCTGACGCTGCTGCTGACCATCGGCACCACGCGCTCCAAGGTCTCGCGCCTGTTTGACGCCATGCTGCGCCTGACCAAGGAGCGCCGCACGCCGCTGACCTACGCCCGCATGCCCGAGGCGCCGCGCTTCAGCACCCTGGCCTGCCTGCCGCGTGACGCCTTCTACGAGGCCGGCGAGCGCCTGCCGCTGCTCGACGAATCGGGCCAGCCCAACGCGGCGCTGTCGGGCCGCGTCTGCTGCGACCAGATCGTGCCCTACCCGCCGGGCATCCCGGTGCTGGTGCCGGGCCAGGTGATCGAGCCCGCGGTGGTGGCCTACCTGGTGCGCCTGCTGCAGACCCAGCGCAGCATCGACCTGCACGGCCTGGCCACGCAGGATGGCGAATGGCACCTGCGCGTGCTGACCCCCGCCGAGCAGGCGGCGCTGCCCACGCTCGATCGCGCCAACGCCTAAAGGCCCTGCGCGCGGCGGGGCCGAAGCCGCCGGCTGGCCCTGGCGCATCGGCGTGACTAGACTCGACAGCTTCACGCTCGTGCTGTGCGCGAGAGACGTGCGCGGAGGTGTCATGGAACGACGCACGACAGTCGGCTGGGCGTTGGCGCTGCTGCTGGCCAGCCTGGTCGCTGCCGGGGCAGGCGCCCTGGTGCACCGGCACAACGCCGAACAGCGCCAGCAAGGCCTGGATAGGCTGGCCGAGCGCGCCGTCGCGCGGGTCATGTCGCGCGTCCGCACCTATGAGTACGGCCTGCGCGGCGCCCGTGGCGCGGTGGCGGCGGTCGGACTTGATGATCTGACGCGCTACCGGTTCCAGTCCTACATCGCCACCCGCGACCTGCCGCGCGAGTTTCCGGGGGCCCATGGCTTCGGGTTCATCCGGCGCGTCGACCCGTCGCGCCAGGCCGAGTTCGTCAACGCACAGCGCCGTGACGGACGGCCCGACTTCAGCATCCGGCAGTTCGAGCGCCATGACGGCGATCTCTTCGTCATCGAGCACATCGAGCCCGAAGCCTCGAACCGCGTGGCCGCCGGCCTGGACATCGCGTCCGAGCCGCGGCGCCGCCGGGCGGCCGAGGAGGCCGAACGGCGCGGCCAGGCCATCCTGACGGGGCCGATCACCCTGGTCCAGCAGGACCGCCAGTTCGATGGCGGCCTGCTGATGCTGCTGCCGGTGTTCGATCCGCGCGGGGCGCTGGACCGGGCCGCGGGCTGGGTCTACGCGCCGCTGCTGCTCAGCGAGGTGATGGCCGGCTACGACTTCGAGGGCAATACCTTCGGCCTGGTCATCGACGACATCACCGACGGCGCGTCCGCACCACAGCGCGGCTTCCTCTCGGCCGGCTTCGAGGCCCTGGCCGACGATCTGCCGGCCACCACACGCAGCCTGGACCTGTATGGCCGCCGCTGGCGCATCGGCGTGCAGACCACGCCCGCCTTCATCGTGGGGCTGCGCGAGACCTCGGCGGTCCAGGTCGGGGTGGCGGCCTTCCTGCTGCAGGTGCTGATGCTGGGCGGCCTGGCCTACTACCTGCGCAGCAGCCTGCGCCTGCGGCAGGCGCACGAGGACCATGCCGAACTCGCCGCGATCGTCGAGAACTCGATCGACGCCATCATCGGCAAGCGGGGCGATGGCGTGGTGACCAGCTGGAACCGTGCGGCCGAGCTGATGTTCGGCTACACGCGCGAGCAGGCGCTGGGCCGGCCGCTGGCCGAATTGATCATCCCCCCCGAGTTGCACGACGAGGAGGTGCGCATCCTCGGGCGCATCGCCAGCGGCGAGCGGGTCAGTCATTTCGACACCGTGCGGCGCACCCGCGATGGCCGGCTGCTCAATGTCTCGATCGCGGTGTCGCCGATCCGCGATGAGCGCGGGCACATCGTCGGTGCCTCGAAGACGGTGCGCGACATCACGCTGCAGAAAGAGACTGAGCTGCGCATCCGCCAGCTCAATGCCACGCTGGAGCAGCAGGTGGCCGAGCGCACACGGGAGCTGTTCCATGCGCTGGAATCGGCGCAGCAGGCGGCGCAGGCCAAGTCGGCCTTCCTGGCCAACATGAGCCACGAGATCCGCACGCCGATGAACGCGGTGCTGGGCTTGGCCTACCTGGCCGAGCGCCAGTCGACCGACCCGACCGTGCGCTCGATGGTGGCCAAGATCGGTGAGTCCGGCCGGTCACTGCTGCGCATCCTGAACGACGTGCTGGACTTCTCGAAGATCGAGCAGGGCCGGCTGGAGCTGGAGGCCACCCCCTTCGACCTGCAGGGCGTGCTGGACCGCCTGGCCACGATGATGGGGGCCTCGGTGGGCGACAAGCCGGTGGAGCTGGTGATCTCGCCGCTGCCCCCGGCGCTGCGGCGCGTGGTGGGCGACCCGACCCGGCTGGAGCAGGTGCTGGCCAACCTGGTGGGCAACGCGATCAAGTTCACCGCCAACGGCTATGTGCAGGTGGCCGTGCGACTGGTCTCGGACCGCGACGGTGACCTGCTGCTGCGCTTCGTGGTGCAGGACAGCGGCATCGGGATTCCGTCGGACAAGCTGTCGCAGATCTTCGCGCCGTTCACCCAGGTCGATGCCAGCACCACGCGGCGCTTTGGCGGCACGGGCCTGGGACTGGCGATCTGCCGCGAACTGGTCACGCTGATGGGCGGCGAGATCGGTGCCGAGAGCGTCGAGGGCCGCGGCAGCGAGTTCTGGTTCACCGCGCGCCTGCGCCGAGACGATGAACCCGAAGTGGCGCCGCGCCGCCTGCTGGGGTCGCTGCAGGTGCTGCTGGCCGATGACAACGCGATCGCGCTCGATGCCCTGCAGCGCACCAGTGAGCAACTGGGCTGGCGCTGCCAGGCGGTGGGCGATGGCGAGGCCGCCCTGACGGCCGTCACCACGGCAGAGCAGCCGCCCGACGTGCTGGTGCTGGATTGGCAGATGCCCCTGCGCGACGGCCTGGCGGTGGCCCGCGCGCTGAAGGAAGGCGAGCCCCAGCAGCACCGCCCAGTGGTCATCATGGTCACGGCCCATTCGCGGGAACAGCTGTCGGGCCATCCGGATGCCGTCTTCGCCGACAGCGTGCTGGCCAAGCCGGTGACCGCGTCGGCGCTCTACGACGCGGTTGCGCGGGCGATGAGCGAGCGGGGGCTGGTCGAACTCCCACGCCACTCGGCGGACATCGCCCACCGTCTGGCCGGCACGCGCGTGCTGCTGGTCGACGACAGCGACATCAACCGCGAACTCGCGCGGCGCATCCTGGAAGCCGAGGGCGCGGTGGTGGAGGAAGCGGCCGACGGCGAGCAGGCGGTGCGGTGGATGCAGCAGCACCCGAGCCGGGCCGATCTGGTGTTGATGGATATCCAGATGCCGGTGATGGACGGCCTCACCGCCACCGGCATGATCCGTCAGATTCCCGGTTGTGCGGCCTTGCCGGTGCTGGCGCTGACCGCCGGGGCCTTCGCCAGCGATCGCGAGGCGGCGCTGGCCGCCGGCGTCAGTGCGGTGGTGACCAAGCCGTTCAACATCGACCACACGGTGGCGGTCATCCGTCGCCTGATTGACGAGCATCGTCCGGCGCCCGATGAGGCACCGGCCGCAGCGGCGCTCCCAGACACGGCCACCGACGGCTTGATCGACTTCGCCGCCGGGCAACGCATCTGGGGCGATCCAACGATCTACCACCGCTACCTCGACCGCTTCTTCGGCGAATACGCCGGCTTCCCGGCCGAGGCGCGCGAACTGCCACTGCTCACGCTGGGGCGGGCGATGCACAAGTTCCGCGGCGCGGCGTCGGCCGTGTGTCTGCCGGCGCTGGTGGCCCAGGCCCAGGCCGTCGAGGAGCAACTGGTGGCCGGGCGGCCGGTCGAGTCGGCGCTGGCGTCGTTCGCGGCCACGATGGAGGCCACGCTCGCCGGCTGGGAGCGGTACCGCGAAGCGCTCACCCCGCCCTCGGCTGCAGCCACGCCACAGGTCGTGGCCGCGCTGCGTCGCCTGGTGCGGTCGCTGGAGTCGCAGGGCGACCCGCAGGCCGCGATGGCGGAGCTGGCCAGTCAGCTGCCTGAGCAGTCGCTGAGCGGCCTGCGGGCCGCCGTGTCGCGTGGTGATCGGCGCGCCGCGGCCGACGAGGCGCGGGCGCTGGGGCATGCGCTGCGCGAGGGCCCGGTGCCGCGGTAAGCTCGCCGCATGACGGTCGCGAACGCCTCGGTGCCACGGCTCAACCTGGTGGGGGCCGGCCGCGTCGGCCGCACGCTGGCGCGGCTGTGGCAGCGTGCGGGCGTGGTGCAGGTGCAGGCCGTGCTGGCGCGCCAGCCCGGCAGCGCCGCGCAGGCGGTGGCGGTGATCGGTGCGGGCCAGGCGGTGGATCGGCTGGCGGCCCTGCCGCCGGCCGAGCTCTGGCTGCTGGCCGTGCCCGACACCCAGATCGCGCCGGTGGCCGCGGCGCTGGCCGCGACGGGTGCCGCGCCCGCCATCGCCTGGCACGCCAGCGGCTTCCTGCCCGCGTCTGAAGCCGCGCCGCTGCAGGCCGCCGGCTGGTCGGTGGCCAGCACCCACCCCGCACTGAGCTTTGCCGATGTCGACCAGGCCTGCGCCCAGTTCCCCGGCACGCTGTGCGCGCTGGAGGGCGACGCCGCCGCGGTCGCACGAGCACGCGCCGCCTTCCAGGCCATTGGCGGCCAGTGCGTGGACCTGGCCGCGGCCGACAAGCCGCTCTACCACGCGGCCGCGGTATTCGCGTCCAACTTCGCGCCGGTGCTGCAGGCGGTGGCGGCCGGGCTGTGGCGCGACGTCGGCCTGCCCGCCGACCGGTCAGAGGCCCTGGCCGCCGGCTTCCTGCAGCGCGCAGCGGCCAACCTGCAGGCGCTGGGCCCGCGCGGCGCGCTCACCGGCCCGGCGGCGCGGGGCGACACCCGCGTCCTGACCGAGCAGGGCGCCGCGCTGACCGCGCACGACCCGGTGCTGGGCCAGGCCTACGCGGCGCTGAGCGAGTTGGCCCGGCGCCTGGCGGCTCAGAGCAGGTAACGCGCCAGCGACTCCGCCACGCAGGCCGGTTTGGGCGCGCCTTCGCGCTCCACCGTGACCTCGTTGCGCAGCTGCCAGCCGCCGTCGATCGGCTCGCAGGCCACCAGGGTGAACACCGCGCGCAGCCGGCTGCCCACCGGCACCGGCGACGGAAAGCGCACCTTGTTCAAACCATAGTTCAGGCCCATGCGCACGCCGTCCACCCGGAAGGCCTGCTCGCTCATCACCGAGATCAGCGACAGCGTCAGAAAGCCGTGCGCGATCGTCGTGCCGAACGGGCCGGCCGCGGCGCGCGCCGGGTCCACGTGGATCCACTGCAGGTCGCCGGTGGCGTGGGCGAAGGCGTCAATGCGGGCCTGGTCGATCAGCATCCAGTCGCTGGTGCCCAGCGCCTGGCCCACGAGGTTCGGCAGGTCGGCGGCGGCGTGGACGGTCAGGCTCATCGGACGGGCTCCAGTGGGGGTCGAGGCGCCGACGATAGCGTTGCCGCCCCGCCACGGCTGTCGCCTGGGTTACCCGACCGCCATGGTTGGTGATGCGAACAATTCTCATTCGATAAGCGCACAATCGGGCGCATGAACCTGGCCGATCTGCCCGACGGCGCCCATGCCACCGTGACTGCCCTGGCGGAGCGCTCCGCTGACCTGGACGCCAACCAGTTGCGCCGCCTGGGCGAGCTGGGTTTCCTGCCGGGCGAGCCGGTGCAGGCGCTGCGCCGCGGGCCGGGCGGTCGCGAGCCGATCGCGGTGTGCATTGGCGACACCTTGATCGCGCTGCGCCAGGTCGAGGCCCGCTGCGTGCAGGTGCGCCTGCCCGAGGGCGCGTGAACGCCGCGCTGCTGTCGCGCGCACACGCCGGGCCGCCGCGCTCGGTGGCGCTGGTGGGCAACCCGAACTGCGGCAAGACGGCGCTGTTCAACCGCCTGACCGGCGCGCGCCAGAAGGTGGCCAACTACAGCGGCGTCACGGTGGAGCGCAAGGTGGGCATCGCCCGGCTGCCCGACGGCAGCACGGTGCAGGTGGTCGACCTGCCCGGCACCTACAGCCTGCACCCGGTGTCGGCCGACGAGGAGGTCACGCTCGAGGTGATCGAGGGCCGCCGCGCGGGCGAGGAAGCGCCCGACCTGATCGTCGCCGTGGTCGACGCCACCAACCTGCGCATGAACCTGCGCCTGGTGCTGGAGCTGCGCCGCATCGGCCGGCCGATGCTGGTGGCGCTGAACATGATGGACACCGCGCGCCAGCAGGGCCTGCGGCTGGACCGCGAGCGCTTGGCCGAGGAGCTGGGCTGTCCGGTGGTCGAGACCGTGGCCATCGCCAGCCACGGCCACGAGGCGCTGCTGGCCGAGCTGGCGCGTGACCTGCCGCCGGTGCACCAGCATGTCGACGGCCACCACGTCGAGACCCCCGACGCCCGCGCACTGCAGAACGAGGTGCGCCGCCTGCTGGCCCTGGTGGCCAGCGGCGCCGCGCCGGCCACGCGCTTTCACCCGCGCCTGGACGCCTGGCTGATGCACCCGGTCTGGGGCCTGCTGATCCTGGCCGGCCTGCTGTTCGTGATGTTCCAGGCGGTGTTCACCTGGGCCGAGGCACCCAAGGGCCTGATCGAGGACGGCGTGGCCGCGCTGGCCGGCCTGGTCGAGGCCGGCATGGACCCGGGGCCGCTGAAGAGCCTGCTGATCGACGGCGTGCTGGCCGGCGCCGGCGGCGTGCTGGTCTTCCTGCCGCAGATCCTGATCCTGTTCGCCTTCATCCTGGCGCTGGAGGACTCGGGCTACCTGCCGCGCGCCGCCTTCCTGCTCGACACGCTGATGGGCAAGGTGGGCCTGTCGGGCCGGGCCTTCATCCCGATGCTCTCCAGCTTCGCCTGCGCGGTGCCCGGCATCATGGCCACGCGCAGCATCACCCACTGGCGCGACCGCCTGGCCACCATCATGCTGGCGCCGCTGATGACCTGCTCGGCGCGGCTGCCGGTCTACACCCTGCTGATCGGCGCCTTCGTGCCCGAGCGCGGTGTCGGGCCGGGGGGCTTTCTGGACCTGCGCGGCCTGGTGATGTTCGGCCTGTACGTGGCGGGCGTGGCCTCGGCGGCGGCGGTGGGCTGGGCACTGAAACGCACCTGGCTGAAAAGCCGCTACCAGCCGTTGATGCTGGAGCTGCCGCCTTACCGCTGGCCCAGCCCGCGCACGCTGGCGATCGGGCTGTGGGAGCGCGCGCGCATCTTCCTGCTGCGCGTGGGCACCATCATCTTCGCGCTGACCGTGGTGCTGTGGTTCCTGGCCACCTGGCCGGCGCCGCCCGAGGGCGCCAGCGCCGCACCCATCACCTACAGCCTGGCCGGCCAGATCGGGCGGGCGCTGGAGTGGGTGTTCGCGCCGATCGGCTTCAACTGGCAGATCTGCATCGCGCTGATCCCCGGCCTGGCGGCGCGCGAGGTGGTGGTGGGCGCGCTGGGCACGGTCTACGCGCTGTCGGCCAGCGGCGACGCGGTGGCCGACGCGCTGACCCCGCTGCTGGCCGCGCAGTGGTCGCCGGCCACCGCCTATGCGCTGATCGCCTGGTTCATCTTCGCGCCGCAGTGCCTGTCCACGCTGGCCACCGTGCGGCGCGAGACCAACCACTGGCGCTACCCGCTGATCATGGCCGGCTACCAGTTCGCGCTGGGCTATGCGGCCGCCTTCGTCACGTACCGGGTCGCGCTGGCCTGGGGAGGCTGAACACCATGCAAACGCTGATCGTGGGGGCCATCGTCGCCGTCTGCGGGGTCTATGCCACCTGGTCGCTGATGCCCGCCGCCTGGCGCCGTGCGCTGGCGCGGCGCCTGCTGCGCTGGCCCGGCCTGGGCCGCTGGCGCGCCGTGCAGCGCGCGGCCGGTGGCAGCGGCGCGGGCTGCGGCGGCTGTGGCGACTGCGGCGAGGCCCCGATCCAGGTGGTGCGCCGACCCCGCTGAGCGTGCGGCCCTGGCCGGGCGGCTACCATCGCCGCCATGGCCAACCGTCTCACCCAGATCGCCACCCGCACCGGCGACGACGGCACCACCGGGCTCGGCGACGGGCAACGGGTGCCGAAGACCCACGCGCGCATCGCCGCGATGGGCGATGTCGATGAACTCAACTCCCAGCTCGGCGTGCTGCTCGCCGAGCCGCTGCCGCCCGATGTGCGCGAGCTGCTGGTGGTGATCCAGCACGAGCTGTTCAACCTGGGCGGCGAGCTGTCCATTCCAGGCTTCACGCTGCTCAAGGACGAGGCGGTGCTGCGCCTGGACGAGGCGCTGGCGCACTACAACGCCACGCTGCCGCGCCTGGCCGAGTTCATCCTGCCGGCCGGCACCCGCAGCGCCGCGCTGGCCCATGTGGGCCGCACCATCGCCCGCCGCGCCGAGCGCGCGGTGGTGGCGCTGGCCGCGGCCGAGCCGGTCAACGAGGCGCCACGCCAGTACCTGAACCGGCTGTCGGACCTGCTGTTCGTGCTGGCCCGGGTGCTCAACCGCGCCAACCTCGACGGCCTGGGCGGCGACGACGTCTACTGGCGCAGCGAGCGGCTGCAGCGCGACGGCGGCGCCTGAGCCGTCAGGCGCGCGTCGCTCAGCTGACCTTCATCGTCTGCAGGTTGATCGTCACCGCCGGGCGCTGCAGCTGACCCAGCACCGCGCGCGCGAAGGCCAGGCGCAGCGCCTCATCGGCAAACCCGGCGGGGCCGATCTCCTGCGCCAGCACCAGCAGCTTGTCGGTGGTCAGCAGCTTGCCGCTGGGGCGCAGCGGCTCGCATTCGCGGCGGGTGAATTCCTCGTCCAGCCAGCGGCGCGCGTCCAGCGGGTCGGGCAGTTGGGCCGCATCGACGGCGATCTCCACCGTGGTCTGGTCGTCGAACTGGATCAGCAGGTCGTGGCGCATGGTCACTCTTTCGGGGAGGCGGAAGGGGGGCTGTGGCTGAGTTCTCGGTGGAGCCAGGACTTGGCCAGCGTCCAGTCGCGCTTGACGGTGGCGGGGGAGACCGCCAGCACCTCCGCAATCTCGTCGATCTCCAGGCCACCGAAGAAGCGCAACTCCACCACTTTGGCAGCGCGCGGGTCGACCGTCTCGAAGGCCAGCAAGGCATCGTTGACCGCGATCAAGTCCCGGTCAGGTGGCAGGGCCAGCGACTCCAGGCCCGAGACGGTCAGGCTGGTCAGTTCGGCATCGCGCTTGTTGGCGCGCCGGGCCTGCTCGTGGTTGATCAGGATGCGCCGCATCATCGTGGAGCTGACCGCCAGGAAGTGCGCCCGGTTGCGCCACTGGGTGCGGGTCTGCTCGGCCATGCGGAACCAGGCCTCATGCGTCAGCGCGGTGGCGCTGAGGGTGTGGCCGGCGGCTTCCTTGCGCATGTGGTTGCGCGCCATGCGCCGCAGGTCCTCGTAGAGGCTTTCGAACAGGCGCTGGCCGGCCTCGGGATCGGGACCCGCGAACTGGCTGAGCCACTGCGTCAGGGAAGGGTCGGGCGCCGACATGGTGTCGAACACGGCATCTTGGGGGGACGACACCCGAGTCTAGCGTGCGGGTGAGCCACTGCACGCGCCAGCGCGGCGTATGTGATCAAGTGCACAGCGCCGATCGGCGGCGTCTGGCACCTCACCTGGTACCCACGATGCACACGATGACCCGACCGCTGACGCTGGCCCTCACGATGGCCGCCCTGCTGAGCCTGACCGCCTGTGGCGGCGGTGACAGCACCGCAGCCGCCGACGGCGTGGCGGCCGACTGCGACACCAAGGCCTATGTGGCCGGTGCCGTGGTGGCGCCCACGCTGGATGATCTCAAGG
The DNA here is from genome assembly GCF_018069845.1 of Ideonella alba. Classification (NCBI taxonomy): domain Bacteria; kingdom Pseudomonadati; phylum Pseudomonadota; class Betaproteobacteria; order Burkholderiales; family Sphaerotilaceae; genus Ideonella; species Ideonella alba. The sequence goes on along the minus strand of NZ_JAGQDD010000003.1, from coordinate 190,817 downwards.
CCTATGCCGGCACCTTCAACGGCGATGAGGGGTCCTATGACGGCGGCGGCACCTTCACCAAGTCCGGCACGGCCAAGCTCGTGATCGGCGCGGATGGCGCCATCACCTACAAGGACGCCAAGCAGACCGTGACCTCGATCTGCATGGACAAGACGGCCGGCCCGGTGGGCAAGCTGGTGTACTTCATCGTCGGCAAGGGCCACCTGGACGTGGCCGACAAGCCGGCCATGGGTCTGGGCCAGGCCTGGGGCGTGTCGCCTGTCGATGGCACCACCATCTTCACCAACGGCCTGAAGTGATGGCGGCGGGCCGCGCGCGCCGGCCCTGCGTACACTGGCGCCGACGGCCGTTGGCGGCGGAAGGATGAGCGTGCACACGGGCGAACACTGGCAACAGGTCAAGGCGCTGTTCGAGTCGGCGCTGGAGCATCCGCAGGCGGCGCGCGAGGCCTTCGTGCGCGCCAGCGGGGCCGACGCGGCGGTGCAGGACGAGGTGCTGAGCCTGCTGGCGCACGAGCGCGCACTGAGTGAGGCGACGACCGACGACTTCCTGGCCCCGACCGAGCCGGCCGCAGCGCCGCCGCTGCTGCAGCCCGGCGAGCGCCTGGGGGCCTGGGAGATCGTCGGCCCGCTGGGCGCGGGCGGCATGGCCGAAGTGATGCGCGCGCGCCGCGCCGACGGCGCCTGGGACGGCGAGGCGGCGGTCAAGGTGCTCAAGCGCGGCATGGACTCGGCCGCGGTGCTGGCGCGCTTCGCGCTGGAGCAGCGCGCGCTGGCGCGGCTGAACCACCCGCACATCGCCCACCTGCTGGACGCCGGGCGCAGCGCCAGCGGGCTGCCCTACTTCGTGATGGAGCTGGTGCGCGGCCGCCCGATCGACCAGGCCTGCGAGGGCCTGGCGCTGGAGGCGCGGCTGGCGCTGTTCCTGCAACTGGCCGACGCGGTGGCCTTCGCCCACCGGCAGCTGCTGGTGCACCGCGACCTCAAGCCCAGCAACGTGCTGGTCACCGAGGACGGCCAGGTCAAGCTGCTGGACTTCGGCATCGCCAAGGCGCTGGACCCGGCCGAGGGCGAGCACACCGGCGCCGGCCCGCGGCCCTACACGCCCAACTACGCCAGCCCCGAGCAGGTGCGCGGCGAGCCGGTGGGCACGCTGACCGACATCTACAGCCTGGGCGTGCTGCTGTACGTGATGCTCACCGGGCTGCGGCCCTACGGCAGACACGCGACGACGCCGCAGGAAGCCGCCCGCAGCGTGCTGGAGGAAGAGCCCACGCGGCCCAGCGCGCTGAGCCCCGGCCTGGTGACCGACCCGCAGTGGATGGCCACGCGCAAGCGGCTGAAGGGCGACCTGGACAACATCCTGCTGAAAGCCCTGGACAAGGCCCCGGCGGCGCGCTACCCCAGCGTGGATGCGTTCGCGGCGGATGTGCGGGCGCACCTGGCGGGGCTGCCGGTCAGCGCACGCGCGCCCAGCGCCGGCTACCTGCTCAGCCGCTTCGTGCTGCGCCACCGGGCGGCCAGTGCGGCGGCGGCGCTGGCGGCGGTGTCCCTGGTGGTGGGCGCCGGTGTGGCCGGCTGGCAGGCCCATGTCGCTGGCCAGCGCCTGGAGCAGTTGCGCGGCCTGAGCCGCGACGTGGTGCTGCGCTACGCCGATGCTGTCACCTATCTGCCCGGCGGCCTGGTGGTCAAGGAGAACCTGCTCAAGGGCCTGCTGGGCCAGCTCAGCGAGGTCGAACAGGAGGCCGGCGACGATGCCGAATGGCTGGCCCTGCTGGCCGGCGTCTACGCCCGCCTGGCCCAGGTGGGTGGCGACGACGGCGGCGTGTCGCTCAGCAAGATGGGCGAGGCGCGCCAGCACGCCGAGCACGCGATCACGCTGGCCCGGCAGGTGCTGCTGGCGCGGCCCGACGACGCCGCGCTGAGCCTGGCGCTGTCGCAGGCGCTGCAGATCCGGGCCCGCGCGCAGCGCGCCGACGGCCAGCCCGAGCAGGGCCTGAAGACGCTGGAGGAGGCGATGGCGCTGATCGACCAGCGGCTGCAGCGCCTGCCACCGGCCGAGCAGCGCGACCTGCAGGTGCAGCGCGCCTCGCTGCAGATCGTCGAGGCGCAGTTCTTCGACCAGCAGACCGTGGCCAGCCTGAACCGCCCCGAAGACGCGCTGGCGCTGTACGGCCAGGCCGAGCAGGCCTTGCGCCGCCTGGAGCGCGACGGCGACGCCAGCCTGGCGCCGCTGCTGGGCACGCTGCTCGGGGCGCGGGCGATCACCCATGCGCGGCTGGGCCGGCTCGACGCCTCGCGCGGTGACGCCGAAGCCGCCTGGCAGCAGCGCCTGCGCGCGGTGCAGGCCGAGCCTTTCCACACCGGCCGGCGCGACGAGCTGGTCACCGAGGCCACCAATGCCGCGGTGATCCTGATGCGTGCCGACCAGCCCGCGCGTGCCGTGCTGGCCAGCCAGGCGGCCTGGGACACGGTGCAGCGCCTGGCCGCCGAGAACGGCCCGCAGAGCAAATGGGCCGAGAACCTGCCGCGCGTGGCCCAGCACCATGGGCGGGCACTGGCGCTGGTCGGCCGCTCGGCCGACGCGCTGCCGGTACTCGACAGCGCGCTGGCCTACTGGCAGCGCCAGCGCGAGGCCAAGCCCGGGCCACACCCTGAGCGCCTGTGGGCCTGGCTGGGCATCTACCGTGCGGTCGCGCTGCTGGGGCTGCAACGGCGCGACGAGGCCCTGACGCAGCTGCGCCAGAGCCAGGCCATCCTGGAGCCGCTCTCGCGCGAGCCCAAGGCCCGCGATGCGCTGCTCAACCTGGCCGAGTCGGCGCTCGTGATGGCGGCGGCCGAGCCCGCCGCCGCCCCCGCCTGGCGCCAGCGCGCGCTGCAGCACTACCAGGCGGCCGACGCGCTGCTGGCGCTCAACGGCGAGCACCTGCGCCGCCGCGATGCGCTGGCGCGCGGCGAACCGATCGGTCTGTAGCCTGCCATGACCGCCGGCGACACCCACTGGCCGCAGGTCAAGGCGCTGTTCGAGTCGGCGCTGGAGCATCCGCAGGCGGCGCGCGAGGCCTTCGTGCGCGCCAGCGGGGCCGACGCGGCGGTGCAGGACGAGGTGCTGAGCCTGCTGGCGCACGAGCGCGCACTGAGTGAGGCGACGACCGACGACTTCCTGGCCCCGACCGAGCCGGCCGCAGCGCCGCCGCTGCTGCAGCCCGGCGAGCGCCTGGGGGCCTGGGAGATCGTCGGCCCGCTGGGCGCGGGCGGCATGGCCGAAGTGATGCGCGCGCGCCGCGCCGACGGCGCCTGGGACGGCGAGGCGGCGGTCAAGGTGCTCAAGCGCGGCATGGACTCGGCCGCGGTGCTGGCGCGCTTCGCGCTGGAGCAGCGCGCGCTGGCGCGGCTGAACCACCCGCACATCGCCCACCTGCTGGACGCCGGGCGCAGCGCCAGCGGGCTGCCCTACTTCGTGATGGAGCTGGTGCGCGGCCGCCCGATCGACCAGGCCTGCGAGGGCCTGGCGCTGGAGGCGCGGCTGGCGCTGTTCCTGCAACTGGCCGACGCGGTGGCCTTCGCCCACCGGCAGCTGCTGGTGCACCGCGACCTCAAGCCCAGCAACGTGCTGGTCACCGAGGACGGCCAGGTCAAGCTGCTGGACTTCGGCATCGCCAAGGCGCTGGACCCGGCCGAGGGCGAGCACACCGGCGCCGGCCCGCGGCCCTACACGCCCAACTACGCCAGCCCCGAGCAGGTGCGCGGCGAGCCGGTGGGCACGCTGACCGACATCTACAGCCTGGGCGTGCTGCTGTACGTGATGCTCACCGGGCTGCGGCCCTACGGCAGACACGCGACGACGCCGCAGGAAGCCGCCCGCAGCGTGCTGGAGGAAGAGCCCACGCGGCCCAGCGCGCTGAGCCCCGGGCTGGTGACCGACCCGCAGTGGATGGCCACGCGCAAGCGCCTGAAGGGCGACCTGGACAACATCCTGCTCAAGGCCCTGGACAAGGCCCCGGCGGCGCGCTACCCCAGCGTGGATGCGTTCGCGGCGGATGTGCGGGCCCACCTGGCGGGGCTGCCGGTCAGTGCGCGCGCGCCCAGCGCCGGCTACCTGCTCAGCCGCTTCGTGCTGCGCCACCGGGCGGCCAGTGCGGCGGCGGCGTTGGCCTTGTCGTCCCTGGTGGCTGGGGTCGGCGTCGCCACCTGGCAGGCCCACGAGGCCGATCGGCAACGCCAACGCGCCGAGGCCCGCTTCGCCCAGGTGCGCCAGCTGGCCAACCAGATGGTCTTCAAGTACCACGACCAGATCGCCCACCTGCCCGGGGCCACCGCGGTGCGCGATGCGCTGCTGCAGGACGCCGCCGGCTACCTCGACGCGCTGGCGCGCGACGTGGCGGATGACGCCGGGCTGGCCCGCGAGCTGGCCGAGGCCTGGTTCCGCCTGGCGGTGCTGCAGGGCGAGTCCTTCTCGCCTGGCCAGGAGCGGCCCGACGATGCGCTGCACAGCGCCGAGAAGGCGCTGGCGCTGCTGCCGCTGTATCTGCCGCAGGCCGATGTGCCGGCGCTGGACAAAGCGGTCGACCTGCGGCTGCTGCACAGCGACCTGCTGCTGCGCCAGGGTCGGTTGATTCCGGCGAACGAGGCGCTGGCCGAGGCCAGTCGCCTGGTCGAGCGCATCGTGGCCCAGAAGCCCGATGACCTGCAGACCCTGTCGCGCCAGGCCACGGTGCTGGGCCGGCGCGCGGTGCTCACCGGCGGCAGCGTGGCCGCGTCCAACCTGGGACGCACGGAGGAGGCGCTGCAGTTGTGGCAGCAGGCACTGGCGATCTTCGAGCGCATGCGCGCCCGCGAGCCGGGTGAAGTCGAGTGGGTGCACCAGACCGCCTGGGCCCACCACGGCCTGGGCAGCGTGGGTGTGCTGCGCGGTGACAACGCGCTGGCCCTGGCTCACACCGCGCAGGCGGTGGCGCTGCGTGACGAGGCCGCTCGGCGTGCGCCGCAGAGTTCGCACTTCCGCCACCAGACCGCGATGGCCCGGGTGGTGCGCGGCGTGGCACTGAATCAGGCAGGACACAACGCCGAGGGCCGCGCCCGGCTGAACGAGGCCGAGGCGACGATGCGCGCATTGTCCGCCGAGGACCCGGGCAACGAGGTGCTGCAACGCGACCGCGTGCTGCTGGGGCTGCTGCAGGGGCGGTTGCTGATCGATGCCGGCCAGCCCGCCGAGGCGCGGCAGCGCATCGACACCGCCGCCGAAGCCCTGTCGCGTCGTGCCCAGGGCGGCCACGACTTCTACGTCCAGCGCTGGTGGGCCGACGCGCTGCTCTGGTCAGCGCGGCTGCGCCTGTCGCAGGACCCGGCCGAGGCCGCACACCGTGCCGCCCAGGTCGTGGCGATCATGCAGGGCGACGACGCCACCAGCAACGCTGCCCGGGGCTGGCAGCTGGCCCAGGCCCTGAGCACCGAGGGCCAGGCGCTGGCCGCGCAGGGTCGCCGTGACGATGCACGCGAACGCGGCCGCCAGGCCCTGCGCCTGTGGAACGCACTGCACCCCGATGGCCAGATCCCCGGCGCCTTGCAGCGCTGGTTCCGCGAGGCCCAGGCGCTCAGCGCCGCCGCGCCTTGATGGCGCTTGCCGGGCTTGGCGCGCTGCGCCATTCAAGCCCGATGGACCACCGCTGGGTGGCCGGTGGCCGTCAACGACCGGTCAAGCGACTCCACAGCGCAGACAGCGATGCCTGCCAACCCGCATCGTCCGGCGCGGCCAGCGTCGACCGAGCGCTGATGCGCACGTCGGCCGCCTGCGCGACCGTCGACAACAGGCTGACACCGAGTGCGACGGCACACGCGAACGACTTCAGACGCGACATGGCAACTCTCCCTTGAACCTGTTGTGGATGCGAGATCCTAGTTCAGGGTGTGAGGTGGCGCGTCATGGTTTGCGCGAACTTCAGCGCCGCCGCGCCTTGACCGCGTCGCTCAGCACCTGCAGCGCATCGATCGAGTCGTCCCAGCCCAGGCAGGCGTCGGTGATGCTCTGGCCGTAGGTCAGCTGGGCCGGGTCGTCCTTGCCGGGGCTGAACTTCTGGGCGCCGGCCTGCAGGTGGCTTTCGATCATCACGCCGAAGACCTGGCGGCTGCCGCCGGCGACTTGCGTGCCGATGTCGCGCGCCACATCCAGCTGGCGCTGGTGCTGCTTGCTCGAGTTGGCGTGGCTGCAGTCGACCATCAGCGTGCCGGGCAGCTTGGCGGCCTCGAGTTCCTTGCAGGCCGCGGCCACGCTGGCGGCGTCGTAGTTGGGCGCCTTGCCGCCGCGCAGGATGACGTGGCAGTCCTTGTTGCCGCGCGTCTCGACGATGGCCACCTGGCCGTTCTTGTGCACCGACAGGAAGTGGTGCGGCTTGCCGGCGGCCTGGATGGCGTCGGTGGCGATGCGGATGTTGCCGTCGGTGCCGTTCTTGAAGCCCACCGGGGCCGACAGGCCGCTGGCCAGCTCGCGGTGCACCTGGCTCTCGGTGGTGCGCGCGCCGATCGCGCCCCAGCTGATCAGGTCGCCGATGTACTGCGGGCTGATCACGTCGAGGAACTCGCTGCCCGCAGGCACGCCCTGGCGGTTGATCTCGACCAGCAGCTGGCGGGCGATGCGCAGGCCCTCGTCGATGCGGTAGCTCTCATCGAGGTAGGGGTCGTTGATCAGGCCCTTCCAGCCCACGGTGGTGCGCGGCTTCTCGAAGTACACGCGCATCACGATCTCCAGCGTGTCCTTGAACTTCTCGCGCTGGGCCTTCAGGCGGCGGGCGTACTCCACCGCGGCGGCCGGGTCGTGGATCGAGCAGGGGCCGATGATGACCAGCAGCCGGTCGTCCTTGCCGGTCATGATGCGGCGGATGGTCTCGCGGGTGGCCTTCACCATCTGCTCGACCGGCGTGCCGGCGATGGGGAAGAAGCGGATCAGGTGTTCAGGCGGCGGCAAGGGGGTCACCTCCTCGATGCGCTGGTCGTCGGTCTGGCTGGTGCGTTCTCCGGGCGGATAGCCCGACCAGTGCTCGTGGGTGGCTTTGGCGTTCATCGAGGTCTTCTCCTGGGTGGGTGCTGGGGGCCGACCGGCGAAAAAAAACCGCCGGGGGTTCCGGCGGTTTTCTGGGGGTGTTCGCTTGGTCTCAGTTGCGCGCGATTGCCTCTCCAGCCGCCGATCGGGGCGAGAACCAAAAGTACGCAAAAAAGTAGGCCGATGCGCAACGTATGACCCAAGTCTAGCATCATCTGCAGTCCGGGACAGGCCCTAGACTGTCGCCCGATCCGACACCCGCGTGGGTGGAAAGGCCCCGATGAGCAGTGACCCCGCCCCGCCACCGGCCGGGCTGATCAACCGACGGCGCTGGCTGCACCTGGCCGGCTGGAGCGGTCTGGCCACGGCCTGCGGCGGTGGTGGCGGATCGGCCACGCCCTCGCCCCCGCCGCCGCCGCCCATCAGCGGCAATGTGCTGATGATCGCGGTGGACGACCTGAACGACTGGGTCGGCTTCCTGGGCGGCCACCCCCAGGTGCGCACGCCGGCGCTGGATGCGCTGGCGGCCCGCTCCACCGTGTTCCGGCGGGCCTACTGCACCGCACCGGTGTGCTCGCCAGCGCGCGCAGGCGTGCTGTCGGGCCTGCTGCCACGCCGCACGGGGGTGGTCGACAACACGGCCACCTTCAGCAGCGTCAACCCCGGCAAGCAGACGGTCGACCAGCAGTTCGCCAGCGCCGGCTACACCGTCGAGCGCTTCGGCAAGATCGACCACATCTGGTCGGTGGTGCCCACGCCCCTGCCCAGTCCGATGCCCTACACCAACAAGCAGTGCCCGGCACCGGTGGGCGAGAACGGCTTCGACTGGGGACCGGCGCGCGGCGAGGACAACAACCAGCCCGACTACCAGTACGCGCAGGCCGGCATCGATTTCCTGAACCAGCACGGTGCCGACCAGCCCTTCTTCCTGTCGGTGGGCTTCACCCGCACCCACACCGGCTGGTATGTGCCGCAGCGCTACTTCGACCTCTACCCGCTGGGCAGCATCCAGCTGCCCTACGCCCCGCCGGACGACCTGGACGATCTGGGCCCGGAAGGCCGCGCCACCGCGCTGCGCTTTGACATGCACAACTGCATCGTGCGCCAGGGCCTGTGGGCCTCGGCGGTGCGCGGCTACCTGGCCAGCATCAGCTGGGTCGATGCGCAGATCGGCCGACTGCTGGCCGCGCTGGCGGCCAGCCCGCACGCCGACACCACCACGGTGGTCTTCTGGAGCGACCACGGCTTCATGCTGGGCGAGAAGTTCCACTGGCACAAGATGGCGCTGTGGGAGCACGCGACCCGGGTGCCCTTCCTGATCCGCCGGCCTGGCCAGACGACGGGGGCGGTGGTCAACGCCCCGGTCAGCCTGGCCGACCTGGCACCCACCCTGCTGGGCCTGCATGGCCTGACGCCGGCCTATTCGATGGACGGCCAGAGCCTGCAGCCGCTGCTGAGCAACCCGGCGCAGGCCTGGGAGCGCCCGGTGCTGATCACTCGCCGCCAGGCCGATGCGCTGCAGAGCACCGGCCTGGACTATGCGATCCGCACCGCGCAATGGCGCTACATCCGCTATGCCAACGGCGAGCAGGAGCTCTACGACGTGATCGCCGACCCCGGCGAGCTGCGCAACCTGGCGGCCTCGCCGGCGCATGCGGCGGTGATCGCCCAGCTGGATGCGCAGATGCCGCCGACGGCCTGGCCCTGAGGTCGGAGCGAAGGGGCGGCGGCGGCCGCGTCAGTCGTCCTCGGACAGGGGCAGCAGGCGGCGGTCCCAGCTGACGCCACTGCGCACCACCCGGGCCGGCACGCCGACAGCCAGGCTGTTCGGCGGAACCTCGCCGGAGACCACGGCGCGGGCGCCCACGATGCTGTGGGCGCCGATGCGTGCACCCTTGAGCACGTAGGTGCCGAAGCCCAGCCACACGTGTTCGCCGATCTCGAGGTCGCCGGGCGGGTTGATGCGCCGCCCCGTGGCCACGTCGATGATGCTGTGCATGTCGCTGGTGTCCATCCGGACCTCGGCCGCGAACATGCAGTCCGTGCCGATGCGGATCGTGCCCGGCTCGTGCAACGTGATCGTGGCGCCCATCATCGTGGTCTTGTCGCCGATCAGCAGCCGCGTGTGGCTGGCGCGGCACACGAAGCCCCCGGCCAGCTGGCAGCCCTGGCCGATCTCGATGGTGCAATGGTGGCCGCGGATGTCCAGGCGACAACGCGTCAGCTTGACGCCGGCGCCGATGCGCACCTGGTTGTCGTGACCGTTGATCATGAGCTTGAGCTCGCCTCGCAGGTCGGGCGGAATCTCGATGACATTGCGCTGGCCCTTGTCCTGCACCGAGATCGCGGGCGCGGTGCCCGACGCCCCGGCCGGCGCAGCGGGAGGCGTGCTCACTTGAAGGCGACGATGCAGCGCCGCTGACCGACGCCGTAGGGGTCGGTCTTGAAGCCGGCCCAGGCGGGATCAGGCTCGCCCTGCAGCTCGATGACTTCCTTGAAGCCGGCCAGGTAGGCCAGCTCGATCAGCGCGCGGTAGGTGGGGTGCAGCTCGCAGCCGGTGGCGGTGGCGGCGTGTTCGGGGGCGTGCTCGCCGGTGCCCAGGATGAAGCCCGAGAAGGGCTCGCGGTGCACCACGGTGTCGAACACCGCCATGTGCTTGCACAGCGCATGCGTGGCCCGCACCAGCTCGTAGGGCTTGGTGATGTGGTACATCAGGCCCAGGTTCAGCACGATGTCATAGGTGCGCTGGGGCTGGAACTCGTAGACATCGGCCACCGAGAAGCGGGTGTTGGCTTCGGTGCCGAAGTACCCGGACAGGCGGCGCGCCCGCTCGATGTTCTGGGTGCGGATGTCGAAGCCGTCCACCTCCTGCGCGCCGCGCAGTGCCGCCTCGATCGCGAAGGCGCCCCAGTTGCAGGCGATGTCCAGCAGCGACAGGCCGTCCAGGCGCCCGCCCACCAGCTGGCTGACGCCGTCCATGATGAAGTTCAACCGGTACAGGCTGCGCCAGCGGGAGGTGGCCTGCGGCACCGTCAGGCTGCCCACCGCGCCCAGCGTGCCCAGCCCCGGCGCCAGCGGCATGAAGTAGCCCCACTCGTTGGGCGGCACCTCGCGCAGCAGCGCACGGGCGGCGGCCTCGTTGTCCTGCTGCTCGGCCCAGCGCTCGGCGGCCGATGGCCGGCGCGGCACGGTCAGCAGCGGCACCAGCTGTTCCACCACCTGCATCTGGGCCGGCTTGCTGTTCTGGAGGAACTCACCGTAGCGGGCCGACAGTTTGGTGCCGCGCATCTGGTGGTTCACCCGCACCAGCGGCGACACGCGCGCCGTCAGGTCGAGCTGGCAGCCGCCGGCCACGGCCTTGTTCACCGCCTCGCTGGCCTGGGGCAGGCCGATGGCCAGCGGTGCGTCCGTGGCGGGCGCCGGCCCGACACCGGAGCCGACCACCGGTTTGGAGCCGGGCTTGTTCTTGCCGAAAGGGGACCACATGGCGGCTCCAGGGGGGACGGAAAAGAAGGGCGAAGGGATCAGGCCGTGCCACCGACGGTCAGGCCGTCGATGCGCAGCGTCGGCTGGCCCACGCCCACCGGCACGCTCTGGCCGTCCTTGCCGCAGGTGCCCACGCCGGAGTCCAGCGCCAGGTCGTTGCCGATCATGCTGACGCGCTTCATCGCGTCGGGCCCGTTGCCGATCAGCGTGGCGCCCTTGACCGGGTACTGGATGCGGCCGTTCTCGACCCAGTAGGCCTCGGACGCCGAGAAGACGAACTTGCCGCTGGTGATATCGACCTGGCCGCCACCGAAGTTGGTGGCGTACAGGCCGCGCTTGATGCTGGCGACGATCTCCTCGCGCGGCGTGCTGCCGGCCAGCATGTAGGTGTTGGTCATGCGCGGCATCGGCACGTGGGCGTAGCTCTCGCGGCGGCCATTGCCGGTGGGCTTCACGCCCATCAGGCGGGCGTTCATGCTGTCCTGGATGTAGCCGCGCAGGATGCCGTCCTCGATCAGCACATTGCGCTGCGTGGCATGGCCCTCGTCGTCGATGTTGAGCGAACCGCGGCGGTCGGCCAGCGTGCCGTCATCGAGCACGGTGACGCCCTTGGCCGCCACGCGCTGGCCGATGCGGCCGCTGAAGGTGGACGAGCCCTTGCGGTTGAAGTCGCCCTCCAGGCCGTGGCCCACGGCTTCGTGCAGCATCACGCCGGGCCAGCCCGCGCCCAGCACCACCGTCATCTCGCCGGCCGGCACGGGGCGTGATTCCAGGTTGGTCAGCGCGGCGTTCACCGCCTGGTCCACGTACTCGGTCAGGTGGCTGTCCTGGAAGTAGCCCAGGCCGAAGCGGCCGCCGCCGCCGCCGGTGCCCACCTCGCGGCGATCGCCCTGCTCGGCGATCACGGTGACCGACAGGCGCACCAGCGGGCGGACATCGGCGGCGCGGGTGCCGTCGGTGCGCGCCACCATCACCACGTCGTACTCGGCGGCCAGGCCGGCCATCACCTGCACGATGCGCGGGTCCTTGGCGCGGGCCATGCGCTCGACCTTCTCGAGCAGCGCCACCTTCTGCGTGCTGTCGAGCGTGGCGATCGGGTCCAGCGGCGCGTAGAGCAGCCGGCTGGGCGCCACCTTGGGCGCGCCCACCTTGACGCGCCGGCTCTGGCCGGCGGCAGCGATCGTGCGCACGGTGCGCGCGGCATCGAGCAGCGCGGCCTCGGACAGCTCATCCGAATAGGCGAAGGCGGTCTTCTCACCCGCCACGGCGCGCACGCCCACGCCTTGGTCGATCGAGAAGCTGCCGCTCTTGACGATGCCTTCCTCCAGGCTCCAGCCCTCGTGGCGGGTGTACTGGAAGTACAGGTCGGCATCGTCGACACGGTGTTCGCCGATCACCGACAGCGCGCGCGCCAGGTGGACTTCATCCAGCGCATGGGGCTCGAGCAGCAGGCTGCTGGCGACGGCCAGGCGCTCCTGCGTGGTGGCGCGGGAGGTGGCGGCAAGAGGGGTGGCGGAGAAGGGCGTCAACATTTCTTTGCAAACTCGCTGTGGTCCGGGCCCGGTCGGCCTGCGTTGTCTGCGCATGGTGCCACACAGGCTGGCATCTGTTGAACAAGGAGATTGAACATGCAGACCCCCTCCACCCGCACCCTCTTCGGCGCCCTGATGCTGGCCCTGTCCGCCGGTGCCATGGCCCAGACCGCCACGGCCACCGCCGCCTCGGGCGCCGCCCGCATCGACCAGCGCCAGGCCAACCAGGAGCAGCGCATCCAGCAGGGCAAGGCAGACGGCTCGCTGACGCACCATGAGAAGCGCAAGCTCGTGCGTGGCCAGAGGCGCATCTCCGCCGCCGAGGACCGGGCCGCCGCCGATGGCAAGCTGAGCGCCGCCGAACAGGCCAAGATCGAGGCGCGCCAGGACCACCAAAGCAAGGTCATCCACCGCGTCAAGAACGACACCGACAAGCCCCAGGCGCAGCCCGCCAAGTGATCGGGCGAAGTGTCAGGCCGCTCAGTCGCCCTTGAGCCGCAGGGCCTCGTCGTAGAGCAGGTTGCGCGGCAGGCCGCAGAGCTCCACCGCCAGCGCCACCGCCTGCTTCAGCGGCAGCTCGCGCATCAGCACCTGCAGCTGGCGGCGCGCGGCCTCGGGCACCGCGTCGTCGGTGACGACCGGCTGCGCCTGGGCATGCAGCACCACCACGAACTCTCCGCGGCGGCGCGAGGCCTCCTCGGCCAGCCAGGCCGGGGCCTGGGCGGCGACCAGGGTGTGAACCTGCTCGAACTGCTTGGTCAGCTCGCGGCACAGCGTCAGCGTGCGGTCGCCACAGGCCTGGGCCAGCTCATCGGCCAGCGCCTCGATGCGGTGCGGCGCCTCGAACAGCACCACGCTGCGCGGCTCGTCCGCCAGCGCGCGCAGGCGGGCGCTGCGATCGCGGCCCTTGGCGGGCAGAAAACCGGCAAAGACAAAGCTGCCGGTCTGTCCGGGCAGCGGACCGTCACCGGCCGCGCTGAGCGCGGTGACCACCGCGCTGGCACCGGGCAGCGCGTGCACTGCATGGCCGGCCGCCCGCACCCGTGCCACCAGCCAGGCCCCGGGGTCGGAAATCGCCGGCGTGCCGGCGTCGCTGACATAGGCCACGCGCTCGCCGCGGGCCAGGCGCTCCAGCACCCGCTCGGCGGCCTCGCGCTCGTTGTGCTCGTGCACCGCCAGCAGCGGCTTGTCCAGGCCCAGGTGGCGCAGCAGTCCGGCGCTGACGCGGGTGTCCTCGCAGGCCACGGCGTCGGCCAGGGCCAGCGCGTGGATGGCGCGCAGCGTGAAGTCGGCCAGGTTGCCGATCGGCGTGGCCACCACGTACAGTGCGCCGGAGGGCCAGTGCTGGTGGCCGGCGGCCTGCCGGGCGGTGGCCAGCAGCTCAGAGGCGGGGAGGGACATGGTCTGGCGGTGGGGTTCCGGTGCGCGCAGTGGACAGGCGACGCAGGCCAGCGGCGCCCAGGCCGAGGACCGTGCCCTGGCCTACCTGCAGGCGCAGGGCCTGCGGCTCGTCGAGCGCAATTATCGGTTCGCGCCGGGCCGCTCGCGCGCTGGCGGCGAGATCGACCTGATCCTGCGCGAGCGCGACGGCACGCTGGTCTTCGTCGAGGTGCGTGCCCGGGCCCGCGCCGAGCAGGGCGGCGCGGCGGCCAGCATCACCGCGGCCAAGCAGGCCCGCATCGTGCGGGCCGCCCAGGCCTACCTGCTGCGCCTGGCGGCGCCGCCGCGCTGCCGCTTCGACGTGGTGGCGATCGACGGCGAGCAGCTGCAGTGGCTGCGCGCTGCCTTCGATGCCGGCTAGACCCCGGTGCGCCGCTTATCATGGCGGCCCATGCTCGAACCCCGGATCCAGCAGCACTTCTTCGAGAGCGCCGACCAGCTCTACCAGGTGGCCGAACCCATGGCGCGGCCGATCGCCGACGCCGCGCAGTTGATCGTCGCCTGCCTGACCGGCGGCGGCAAGCTGCTGGTGGCCGGCGAGGGCCGGGCGCGCTGGCTGGCGCGCGCCGCCGCCAGCGCCCTGCAGCAGGGCTTCGAGCGCGAACGCCCGCCGCTGGCCGCCTGCCTGCTGGGCGACGGCGCGCTGCCGGGACCGCGGGCGCTGGCGCAGTCGGTGGCCGCGCTGGGGCAGGGCGGCGACCTGCTGCTGCTGTTCAGCCTGGCCGACGAGGACCCGGCCGCCCAGGCCGCGCTGGACGAGGCGCACCAGCGCGACCTCAATGTCGTGCTGCTCGGTGCCGGCCTGGCCGCCCCCTGGGCCTCGCTGCTGTCCGAATCCGACGTCTGGATCGCCGCGCCGGTCAACGGTGGCCCGCGCGCGATGGAACTGCTGCTGCTGGCGCTGCATGCGCTGTGCGACGCGATCGATGTGCAATTGCTGGGCGAGGCCGATGAGCCCTGAGCCCCTGAGGAGATCCCCGTGATGAACCCCCTCCAACACCGTGTGTCCACGCGTGTCCTGCTATCGGCGCTGGCCCTGAGCGGCCTGCTGGCCGGCTGCGCGCCGCTGCTGCTGGGCGGTGCCGCCGTGGGCGGTGCGCTGATGTACAAGGACCGCCGCACCACCGGCACCCAGCTCGAGGACGAGGGCATCGAGATCAAGGCCGCCGCGCGCCTGCGCGAGCGCCTGGGCGACAAGGCCCACCTGAACGTCACCAGCTACAACCGCATCGCGCTGGTCACCGGCGAGGTGGCCACCGATGGCGACCGTGCCGCGGTCGAGGAGGTGGTGGCCAAGGTCGAGAACGTGCGCTCGGTGGTCAACGAGAGCGCGGTGATGGGCATCACCTCGATGACCGCGCGCTCCAACGACCTGATCATCACCAGCCGCGTCAAGGCGGCGCTGATCGATGCCAACGACCTGCCGGTGACCGCGGTGAAGGTGGTCACCGAGCGCGGCGTGGTCTACCTGCTGGGCCGCGTGACCGAGCGCGAAGCCACGCGCGCCACCGACGTGGCGCGGGGCGTGTCCGGCGTGGCCAAGGTGGTCAAGGTCTTCGAGACGCTGACCGAGGACGAACTCAAGGCGCTCTCCACCGAGAAGCGCTGAGCAGCCGCGCTGGCGGGCCGCCCGGCCCGCGCCTCAGCGCAGCCGGCGGATCAGGCTGGAGGTGTCCCAGCGGCCGCCGCCCTGGCCCTGCACATCGGCATAGAACTGGTCGACCAGCGCGGTCACCGGCACCCGCGCGCCGTTGCGCCGGGCCTCGTCGAGCACCAGGCCCAGGTCCTTGCGCATCCAGTCGACCGCGAAGCCGAAGTTGAACTGGTCATCCACCATGGTCTTGCCGCGGTTGTCCATCTGCCAGCTCTGCGCGGCACCCTTGCCGATCACCTCGAGCACCTGCTTCATGTCCAGGCCGGCCTTCTGGCCGAAGGCGATGGCTTCCGACAGGCCCTGCACCAGCCCGGCAATGCAGATCTGGTTGACCATCTTGGCCAGCTGGCCCGCGCCGCTCTCGCCGACGCGGGTGACGGCCTTGGCAAAGGCCATGGCCACCGGGCGGATCTGCTCGAAGGGCGCGGCGTCGCCGCCGCACATCACGGTGAGCACGCCGTTGACCGCACCGGCCTGACCGCCGGAGACCGGCGCATCGATGAAGTGCAGGTCGCGCTTCTGGGCGGCCGCATGGAGCTCGCGCGCCACCTCGGCCGAGGCGGTGGTGTGGTCGACGAAGATCGCGCCCGGTGCCATGCCGGCGAAGGCGCCGTCGGGGCCCAGCACCACCGAGCGCAGGTCGTCGTCATTGCCCACGCAGGCAAAGACGATCTGCGCCCCCTTGGCCGCCTCGCGCGGCGTGGGCGCCCAGGTGCCGCCGTGCTCGGCGGCCCAGGCCTGGGCCTTGGCGGCGGTGCGGTTGTAGACGCTCACGCGGTGACCGGCGCGCTGCAGGTGGCCGGCCATTGGCGCGCCCATCACGCCCAGGCCGATGAAGGCCACGGTGTGCGGAGTCACGGGGTCGTAGGTCTTGCTCATGGGCGGCGTGGGGTCGTCAGATGATCTGCAGGTGCTCGGTGCCGGCCGACAGGTCGGTCACGCGGGCGCGCTTGCTGTCGAGCTTGATCTGCAGGCGCAGGTCGTTGACCGAGTCGGCGTTGCGCAGCGCGTCTTCGTAGCTGATCGCGTGCGACTCGTAGAGGTCGAACAGGGCCTGGTCGAAGGTCTGCATGCCGTGCTCGCGCGAGCGCTTCATCAGCTCCTTGATCTCGCCCACCTGGCCCTTGAAGATCAGGTCGGCCATCAGCGGCGTGTTGAGCATGATCTCCACCGCGGCGATCCGGCCCTTGCCTTCCTGGCGCGGGATCAGGCGCTGCGAGATCAGGCCCTTGAGGTTCAGCGAGACGTCCATCAGCAGCTGGTCGCGGCGCTCCTCGGGGAAGAAGTTGATGATCCGGTCCAGCGCCTGGTTGGCGCTGTTGGCGTGCAGCGTGGCCATGCACAGGTGGCCGGTCTCGGCAAAGGCGATCGCCAGCTCCATCGTCTTGCGGTCGCGGATCTCGCCCATCAGGATCACATCCGGCGCCTGGCGCAGCGAGTTCTTCAGCGCCACGTCCCAGTCGTCGGTGTCGATGCCGATCTCGCGCTGCGTGACGATGCAGTTCTTGTGCGGGTGCACGAACTCCACCGGGTCTTCCACGGTGATGATGTGGTCGTGGGCGTTCTCGTTGCGCCAGTCGATCATCGCCGCCATCGAGGTGCTCTTGCCCGAGCCGGTGCCGCCCACCAGGATCACCAGGCCGCGCTTGGTCATGCCGATGTCCTTGAGGATCTTCGGCAGGCCCAGTTCATCCACGGTGGGGATGTGCGCGGGAATCGTGCGCAGCACCATGCCCACATGGCCCTGCTGCATGAAGGTGCTGACGCGGAAACGCCCGATGCCCTGCGGCGAGATCGCGAAGTTGCACTCCTTGGTGCGCTCGAAATCGGCCGCCTGCTTGTCGTTCATGATGGCCCGCGCCAGCGCCACGGTGTGGGCGCCGGTCAGCGGCTGCGGCGAGACCTTGGCCACCTTGCCGTCCACCTTGATCGCCGGCGGGAAGTCGGCCGTCAGGAAGAGGTCCGAGCCGTTGCGGGTGACCAGCAGACGCAGCAGGTCATTGATGAATTTCGAGGCCTGGTCGCGTTCCATGACAAGTCTCCGTGAGGTGCTCAGTCGGCCGTGCCGCGGGTGAGTTGGGCGCCCAGGCGGGCATTGGCCTGGCGCAGTCGGCGCGAGACGCGCTTGCCCAGCCAGGTCAGCAGCGCAGCGGCCAGGCGCGGGTCTTCCTGGGTCATGCGCTCCAGCGTGGAGGCGCTGATCACCGCCAGCGTCACCGGCGAGGCGGCGGTCCACGACGAGACGCGGGTCTCGCTGTCGAGCGCGCTGAATTCGCCCAGCAGGTCGCCGGCGCGGGCCTCGCCCAGGCGGATGCGCTCGCCCGAGGGCTGCAGCCGCGTTTCCACCAGCATGCCGTGCAGCACGACCATCATGAAGTCGCCCTGTTCCTCCTGGCCGATGATCAGCTTGCCCGATTCGATCTGCACATAGTCGAGGTAGCCGCCCAGCACCGACAGCTGCTCGGTGCCCAGGTCGGCCAGCTGGCGGTCGGAGCCCAGCAGGCGCACCAGCGCCAGCACGCCCAGCGCGCTGTCGTAGGGCTCGGCCTTCAGGTCGGGCGCGCGCTGCGCCCAGTGGACGTAGAGCTGGGTGTCGGCGTGGCGCTCGACGAACTGGGTGGCGTAGAAGCCCTGGTCGTCGGGGCGGGCGGCGGTGGTCGAGGACGACCGGCCGAAGAGTCGCTTGAAGAAGTCGTGCACGATGGATCAGCCCGGGAAGTTCTCGGGGAAGCGGGCGCGGGTGCGTGCCTCGGCCGCCGAGATCTGGTTGCGCCGCACCAGGTCGGCCAGGCACTGGTCGAGGGTCTGCATACCCACGTTCTGGCCGGTCTGGATGGCCGAGTACATCTGGGCCAGCTTGTTCTCGCGGATCAGGTTGCGGATGGCGGCGGTGCCCAGCATGATCTCGTGGGCGGCGACCCGGCCGTTGCCGTCCTTGGTCTTGCACAGCGTCTGGGCGATCACCGCGACCAGCGACTCGGACAGCATCGCGCGCACCATGTCCTTCTCGGCGGCGGGGAAGACGTCGACCACGCGGTCCACCGTCTTGGCGGCGCTGGAGGTGTGCAGCGTGCCGAACACCAGGTGGCCGGTCTCGGCGGCGGTCAGCGCCAGGCGGATGGTTTCCAGGTCGCGCAGCTCGCCCACCAGGATGGCGTCGGGGTCTTCGCGCAGGGCGGCGCGCAGCGCGTTCGAGAAGCTCAGCGTGTGCGGGCCCACCTCGCGCTGGTTGACCAGGCACTTCTTGCTCTCGTGGACGAACTCGATCGGGTCTTCCAGCGTCAGGATGTGGCCGTACTCGCTCTCGTTGAGGTGGTCGACCATGGCCGCCAGCGTGGTGGACTTGCCCGAGCCGGTGGGGCCGGTCACCAGCACCAGACCACGCGGCTTGAGCGCCAGGTCGGCGAACACCGCGGGGCAGTTGAGCTGCTGCAAGGTCTGGATCTTCGACGGAATGGTGCGGAACACGGCCGAGGCGCCGCGCTGCTGGTGGAAGGCGTTGACCCGGAAGCGCGCCAGGCCCTGGACCTCGAAGCTGAAGTCGCACTCCAGCGTGTCCTCGTAGGTCTTGCGCTGGGTGTCGTTCATGATGTCGTACACCATGGCGTGCACCTGCTTGTGCGTCAGCGGGTCGATGTTGATGCGCCGCACGTCACCGTGCACGCGGATCATCGGCGGCAGGCCGGCCGCCAGGTGCAGGTCCGAGGCCTTGTTCTTGACGGAGAACGCGAGCAGCTGGGTGATGTCCATGGTGCGGTGGGCCCGGTCACGGGCCTGTGGCTTATGCTCTGTGGGGTGATGCCCAGTATCCCCGAGAACATACTACAGGTGCGCACCCGGATCGAGGCCGCGTGCACACTGGCGCACCGGCCCGCGGGGTCGGTGACGCTGCTGGCGGTCAGCAAGACCTGCCCGCCCGATGCCGTGCGTGCCGCGCTGGCCGCCGGCCAGCGGGCCTTCGGCGAGAACTACGTGCAGGAGGCGCTGGACAAGATCGCCGCGCTGGCCGACCGGCGTGCCGATCTGGAGTGGCACCTGATCGGCCCGCTGCAGTCCAACAAGACCCGACCGGTGGCCGAGGCCTTCGACTGGGTGCACTCGGTGGACCGGCTGAAGATCGCCCAGCGCCTGTCCGAACAGCGCCCCGACCACCTGTCGCCGCTGCAGCTGTGCCTGCAGGTCAATGTGAGCGACGAGGCCAGCAAGAGCGGCGTGGCGCCCGACGAGCTGCCCGCGCTGGCCCAGGCGGTGGCCAAGCTGCCGCGGGTTCGCCTGCGCGGCCTGATGGCGATCCCTGAGCCCGAGGACGACCCGGTGCGCCAGCGGGCCCCGCACGCGCTGCTGCGTTCCTTGCGCGACGGCCTGCGCACCCAGGGCCTGGACCTGGACACGCTGTCGATGGGCATGAGTGCCGACCTGGAGGCCGCGGTGCAGGAAGGCGCCACGATGGTGCGCATCGGCACCGCGATCTTCGGCGCCCGCGCCCGGCCCGGCCCGGCTCAGTGAGGGGCGCTGGCGGGTTCCAGGCTGAGGAAGTGCAGCGGGAACTCGTGCAGTTCCTGCAGGAACAGGCCGGCGCGCAGGTCCTGGCTGGAGCCCTGCCAGTCGCCCAGGCCGGGCAGGGTGGCCGAGGGGGTGTCGGTGGGCGGGGTGTCAAGGGCGGGCGGCGGGGTCATGGCGGGCTCCTCGCGGTGGGTGCCGCCATCTTCAGCGCCGCGCGCTGGCCGCCCCATCACCCGGTGGGGGGTGATGCGACCGGTGGATCCCCCTAACTTGAAGTCGCTGCCGGGGTGTCAGAAACTCAGCGCGGTGGTGTTCTTGACCTCTTCCATCACGGCGTAGGTGCGGGTTTCGCGCACACCGGGCAGCGACCAGATCACGTCGCCCACGAAGCTGCGGTAGGCCGCCATGTCGGACACCCGCGTCTTCAGCAGGTAGTCGAAGCCACCGGCCACCAGGTGGCATTCCAGGATTTCCTGGCGCACCTGCACCGCGGCGCGGAAACTGTCCATCACGTCGTGCACCGTGCGGTCGAGCAGCACCTCGACGAAGACCATCAGGCCGGCGCCCAGCTTGGCGGGGTTCAGCCGCGTCTCGTAGCCCAGGATGTAGTTGTCGCGCGTCAGCCGCTTGACCCGCTCCAGCACCGCGGTGGGCGACAGATGCACCTCCTCGGCCAGCTTGAGGTTGCTGATGCGGCCATCGGCCTGCAGCACCCGCAGGATGCGCAGATCGATCTTGTCGAGGCTGCGTTCGGCATTGGGCGCAGGATCGGGTGTCGACTTCATGCGGGTAAAAACTCCGTGAGGACTACAAAACTCCGAATCTTTCGCAGGCATTGTCGCCATACGCTGCGCATCTTCGCAGTAGTTCTAACCCTGCCATCACCGCCATGAACACCCTCTCCCCGCTCGCCCTGCCGCGTCCGCCGCACGCCCGCCTGCCGTTTCCCTACCGCCCCGAGGCCCAGGCCCTGGCCGGCTGCCGCGAACGCCTGGGCCGTGGCTTCGACTGGTCGGCCGTGGTGGCCCGCGCCCGGCCCTGGGTGCAGGCGGTGCGCGAGCACCCGGCCCCGTTCTGGGCGATGGAGTCGCTGCTCAAGGAGTACCCGATCAGCAGCGCCGAGGGGCTGGCCCTGATGCGCCTGGCCGAGGCGCTGCTGCGCGTGCCCGATGTGGAAACCGCGATCGCGCTGACGGCTGACCAGCTCGGCCGCGCCGACTTCGACGCCGCCGACGGCTCGCAGGGCCTGCTGGCGCGCCTGTCGGCCACCGCCATCGCGATGAGCAAGAGCTTCCTGCCCGAGGCCGGCACCAGCGAGCCCGGCCTGATGCAGCGCCTGGGCGCGCGCACCGTGGTCGCGGCCACGCTGCGGGCGATCCAGTTGCTGGGGCGGCAGTTCGTGCTGGGCCGCACCATCGACGAGGCGATGGACGAGGCCGACGGCCAGCGCCGCGCCCAGCCGCGGTTGCGCTTCTCCTACGACATGCTGGGCGAGGGCGCGCGCACCGAGCACGACGCCGAGCGTTATCTGGCCGCCTACGCGGGCGCGATCCGCGCCATCGCCGCATCGGCCAGCGGCCGCTCGGCGCTGCAGGACGGGCCCACCGGGGCCGATGGCATCTCGATCAAGCTCTCGGCGCTGTTCTCGCGCTATGAGGAACTGCAGCGCGAGCGCGTCGAAGCCGAGCTCTTGCCGCGCGTCTGGCAACTGGTGGCGCTGGCCGCCGAGGCCAACCTGAACCTGACCATCGACGCCGAGGAGGTGGACCGGCTGGAGCTGTCGCTGGATGTCTTCGAGGCGCTGGCGCGTCGCATTGCCGCGCAGTACCCGCGCTGGGCCGGCTTCGGCCTGGCGGTGCAGGCCTACCAGACGCGCGCGCTGGGCGTGGTCGACGAGGTGGCGCGCATCGCCCGCACGCTGAACCTGCGCTTCATGGTGCGCCTGGTCAAGGGCGCCTACTGGGACGGCGAGGTCAAGCGCGCCCAGGAGCTGGGCCTGGTGGGCTACCCGGTCTACACCCGCAAGGCGCACACCGACGTCTCCTACCTGGCCTGCGCCAAGGCATTGCTGGAAGCGCGCGACGTGCTGTACCCGCAGTTCGCCACCCACAACGCCGGCACCATCGGCGCCATCGACCAGCTCGCCCGCGGCCTGGGCGCGCTGCCCGACACCCATTTCGAGATGCAGCGCCTGCACGGCATGGGAGACGGCGTCTACCGCGAGGTGCTGAAGGACGGCATCGGCGCGCTGCGCGTGTACGCCCCCGTGGGCGAGCACCGCGACCTGCTGGCCTACCTGGTGCGCCGGCTGCTGGAGAACGGCGCCAACTCGTCCTTCGTCCACCAGCTGGCCGACCCGCGGGTGCTGCCCGAGGAACTGCTGGCCTCGCCGCTGGCGCTGGCCCATGCCGGCGAGCAGGCCGAGGGCCTGACGCTGCCGGCCCAGCTGTACGGCGTGGCGCGGCGCAATTCGGTGGGCGTGGACATCAGCTGCCTGGCCCAGCGCGCGCCGCTGGAAGCCGCGGTGGCCCTGGCCCAGGTGCCGGCTGTGCCGCTGGCCGACGCGGCCGCGGTGGACGCCGCGATGGCGCGGCTGCAGACCGGCTTCGAGGGCTGGAACGCACGCCCGCTGGCCGAGCGCGCCGCGGTGCTGGAGCGCGCCGCCGACGCGCTGGAGGCCCGCCTGCCCGAGTTCTGCGGCCTGCTGGTCACCGAAGCCCGCAAGACCCTGGGCGACTGCGTGGCCGAGGTGCGCGAGGCGGTGGACTTCTGCCGCTACTACGCCCAGCAGGCGCGCACTCGCCTGGCCGAGCAGGAATTGCCCGGCCCCACTGGCGAGCGCAACACGCTGCGCCTGCATGGCCGCGGCGTGTTCGTCTGCATCAGCCCCTGGAACTTCCCGCTGGCGATCTTTGCCGGCCAGGTGGTGGCGGCGCTGGTGGCTGGCAACAGCGTGGCCGCCAAGCCGGCCGAGCAGACGCCGGGCGTGGCGCTGCGCATGGTGGAACTGCTGCACCAGGCCGGCGTGCCCGCCGACGCGCTGGTGCTGCTGCACGGCCCCGGCGAGACCGTCGGCGCCGCGCTGGTGGCCGACGCCCGCACGGCGGGCGTGTGCTTCACCGGCTCCACCGCCGTGGCGCGCCACATCAACCGCGCGCTGGCCGCCAAGGATGGCCCCATCGTGCCGCTGATCGCCGAGACCGGCGGCCTCAACGCGATGCTGGTCGACAGCACCGCGCTGCCCGAACAGGTGGTGGATGCGGTGGTGCAAAGCGCCTTCCGCTCGGCCGGCCAGCGCTGCTCGGCGCTGCGCCTGCTGTGCGTGCACGAAAGCATTGCCGATGGCCTGCTCGAGATGCTGGCCGGCGCGATGCGCGAGCTGCGCGTGGGCGACCCGGCGCGGCTGGACACCGACGTCGGCCCGCTGATCGACGCCGAGGCCCACGCCGGCATCGCCGCCCAGGTGCAGCGGCTGCGCGGCGAGGCCCGGCTGATCGCCGAGACCCCGGCGCCGCAGGCGCTGCCCGACACGCAGACGCCGGTGGCCTTCGAGCTGCAGCACATCGGCCAGCTGAGCAGCGAGATCTTCGGTCCGGTGCTGCACGTGGTGCGCTGGGGCGGCGTGCCCGAGGACGTGGTGCGCCAGGTCAACGCGCTGGGCTACGGCCTGACCTTCGGCCTGCAGACCCGCATCGACAGCCGCGCCGAGCGCCTGGCGCAGCAGGCGCGCATCGGCAACGTCTACGTCAACCGCAACACCATCGGCGCGGTGGTCGGCGTGCAGCCCTTTGGCGGCGAGGGCCTGTCGGGCACCGGCCCCAAGGCGGGCGGCCCGCACTACCTCTACCGCTTCTGCGCCGAGCAGACGCTGACGGTCAACACCGCCGCAGCGGGGGGCAACGCCGCGCTGCTGGCTGGCGGGCATTGAGCGGCTTCGGGGCACTGGTCTACAGTCGGCGGATCCCCTGATGATCCGCCGACCTGCGATGAGTGACATTCCCGCCGACATCTATACCGAGCCGAACCCGATCGACGTCCACACGCTGGCCAACCTGGGCCCGCTGGCCCGCATGGCCGGCGTCTGGGAAGGCCGGCGCGGGCTGGATGTGAAACCCAAGGCCGAGGGCCCGAAGAAGCAGGCCTTCCATGACCGCATCGAGCTGCAGCCGATCGACCCGGTCACCAACGGCCCGCAGCTGATGTATGGCCTGCGCTACCACCAGTTCGTCACCAAGCCCGACAACATCAAGACCTACCACGACCAGGTGGGCTACTGGCTGTGGGAGCCGGCCACCGGCCAGATCCTGCACACGCTGACCATCCCCCGCGGCCAGACCGCGCTGGCCGGCGGCACGGCGGCGCCCGACGCCGACCAGTTCGTGCTCACCGCCACCCAGGGCCTGGACACCTTTGGCATCTGCTCGGCGCCCTTCCTGGATGCGGCCTTCAAGACGGTGAGTTTTCGCATCCAGGTCACGTTCAACCCGGATGGCAGCTGGACCTACGACGAGGACACGGTGCTGAAGATCCGCGGCCAGGACGAGTTGTTCCACCACACCGACCGCAGCACGCTGACCAAGGTGGCCGAGCCCACGCCCAATCCGCTGGCGCGGGGCTGATGGCCGGCGCCGAGGCCTCGGTCGGGCGCGCCGCCGGCTGGATGGCCGGCTGGCTGACGCTGATGGTGGTGATCGCGGTGGCGGGCCGCGAGGCGTCGCGCGAGCTGTCGGTGTTCCAGATCATGCTGCTGCGCTCGACGCTGGGCATGGCCATGCTGTGGCCGCTGGTGCATGCCGCCGGTGGCCTGGGCGCGGTGCAGACCCGGCGCCTGCCGCAGCATGTGCTGCGCAACACGGTGCATTACGCCGCGCAGTACGGCTGGTTCGTGGCGCTGACGCTGATCCCGCTGGCGCAGGTGGTGGCGATCGAGTTCACGATGCCGATCTGGTCGGCCGCGCTGGCCGTGCTGTTCCTGGGCGAGCGCATGAGCGGCCTGAAGTGGCTGGCCGTGGGGCTGGGCCTGGTGGGCGTGGCGGCGATCGTGCGGCCGCGCGGGGGTGAGCTGGACGCCGGGCAGCTGATCGCGCTGGTGTCGGCGCTGGGCTTTGCGGTCTCGGTTGTGCTGGTGAAGTCGCTCACCCGCACCGACGAGGCGGTGGCGATCAGCTTCTGGATGCTGGTGGTGCAAAGCGCGATCGGCCTGGTGCCGGCGCTGTGGGTCTGGCACTGGCCCTCGGCCACGACCTGGGGCTGGGTGGTGGTGGTGGCCTTCTGCGGCACCTACTCGCACTACTGCTTTGCCCGGGCGATGCGCCATGCCGACGCCACCGTGGTCGTGCCGATGGATTTCCTGCGGGTGCCGCTGACGGCGCTGGTGGGCTGGCTGGCCTATGCGGAGCGGCTGGACCTGTTCACGGCCGCGGGGGTGGGCCTGATCCTGGCGGGCAATGCGCTGAACCTGCTGCGCGCGCCGGTGGGGCGGCGCTGAGCGGCCCCGGCGGGTGGCGCGCCCGGCTGGGATCGAACCAGCAACCCCTGGCTTCGGAGGCCAGTACTCTATCCATTGAGCTACGGGCGCAGCGCAGGAAGCCGCAGATTCTAGCAGTGTCAAGCCCGAGTCAGGGATGACCCGGGGGTGCGGCCTATAATCCCAGGTTGACGTTCCCGGTCGGACTGGCCGGCCGAACCCCGTCCTTCCAACCATCCCTGTCCCCCCGAGGATCCCATGCGCGACGTTCACACCCCGGCCCGTCAACGCGGCGAGGCCAGTTCCAAGAACCTGGTCACCCTGGCGGTGGTCGCCCTGCTGGCGGTGCTGGTGGGCATCTTCTTCCTGCCCAACAACAAGAAGATGAGCGACAGCTCGGACGAAGCCCAGGCCATTGCCGAGCGCCTGCAGCCGGTGGGCCGCGTGGAAGTCAAGGCCGCGGCCGGCGGTGGCGCTGCGCGCACCGGCGAGGAAGTCTTCAAGGCCGTCTGCGCCGCCTGCCATGCCGCCGGTGCGCTGGGTGCGCCCAAGTTCGGCGACGCCGCGGCCTGGGGCCCGCGCATCAAGACCGGCTACGAGGCGCTGCTGAACTCGGCGCTCAAGGGCAAGAACAGCATGCCGGCCCAGGGTGGCGGCGACACCTCCGACCTGGAAATCGGCCGCGCCGTGGTCTACATGGTGAACAACGCCGGCGGCAAGTTCGACGAGCCCAAGGCCCCGGCCGAAGCCAAGTAAGCCCGCGCCCGCACCGCGATCAAGGCCGCCCCAGGGGCGGCCTTTTTTCATGGCTGCGGGTGCAACTGGTAGCCGAAGCGCGCCGGCATCTGCGCGAACGGCAGTTCGGCCAGCGGCCAGTCGCCGCGCTCCAGCGCGTCGGACGCGGCCAGCATGTCCTGCGGGTGGACGATGCCGAAGCCGAGGTCGGCTTCCAGGAACAGCCGGCCCGCCTCGTCCAGCCAGGCCTGGCGGGCCTGTGCGGCCAGGCCGGTGTGCGACTGCAGCGCGCCGCGCTCATCCACCCGCCACACATGGGGCGCGGCCTCCAGCGTCACGTACACCCGCTGCGGGCCGTTCTGGAAGTACCAGGCGCCCTGCGCATCGGCCTCGTAGTTGCGGTGGATGAAGGCGCGCAGCTTGTCGTGGCGGATCGCGCTGCCCTTGACCTGCGGGAAGGGCCCGGCGCGCTGGATGCGCTCGTCGCGCATGAACCAGTCGCCGCGCGCGTCCAGCGCCAGCCAGTCGTGGCAGGCGGGCACGTTGGGCCACTTGGCCAGCGCGGCCTTGACGATCTCGTCCATGGGCGCAGCTTACGCGTGATCGGCCAGCCAGGCGCTCACCGCCTGCGGCATGGCCGTGACGTGGCCGGGGAATCGGCCGCTGGCAAAGCCCACATGGCCGCCGTGCGGCGGCTGCCACAGCGTCACGCAGCGGCCCACCTCGTGGGCGCGCGGCAGGCAGGCGGCGGGCACGAAGGGGTCGTTCAGCGCATTCACCACCAGCGCCGGGATGCGGATGGCCGCCAGGTGCGGCTTGGCCGAGGCACGGGTCCAGTAGTCGAGCGCTCCCCGGAAGCCGTGCACCGGCCCGGTGAAGACCTCGTCGAACTCGAACAGCGTGCGCGCGGCGCGCAGGCGCTCGCGGTCGAACAGGCCCGGGTGCTGCTCCCACTTGGCCAGCGCCTTGGGCAGCATGCTGCGCAGGAACATCGGCGTGTAGACGCGCCGGTTCAGGCCGCGGCCCAGCGCCAGGCCGCCGGCCACCAGGTCGATCGGCGAGCACACCGCGGCCACCGCGGCGGCGGTGGCGGCCGCGCTGTCGCCGCTTTCCTGGGCCCAGCGCAGCAGCGCATTGCCACCCAGAGAGATGCCCACCACCCGCAGCGGCGCCGCGGCGCGCTGGCGCAGCCGGGCCAGGATCCAGCCGATCTCGGCGAAGTCGCCCGAGTGGTAGGCGCGCGGCGCGCGGTTGAGTTCGCCCGAGCAGCCGCGGAAGTGCGGCACCGCGAAATGCCAGCCGCGGCTGCGCGCCACCTCGGCAAAGGCCAGCGCATAGGCGCTGGACGAAGAGCCCTCCAGGCCGTGGAACAGCACCAGCCAGGGGGCCTCGGCCGGGGCGTCGCCCTGCAGCACATCGACATCGACGAAGTCGCCGTCGGGCGTGTCCCAGCGCTCGCGCGTGTAGCGGGGCCGCGGACCCAGGTGGTGGCGCGCGTACAGCGCCGGCCAGATCGTCTGCGCGTGGCCGCCGGGCAGCCAGCGCGGCCCGTGGTGGCCCTGCATCAGTGCAGCACCGACGGGGTCTCGACCAGCTCCGGCGGCTCGTGCGGCGTGCCGGGGCTGGCGTGGTGCATCACCAGCCGCCAGCCCTGGGCGGTCTTGGCGTAGACGTTGGTGGCCATCACGTAGCCGGTGCGCACGCCTTCGTCGGTGCGCAGCTCGACCTGCTCCACCACGCTGTGCACCGCGCTGTCCATGGTGTGGATGCGCCGCACATTGCTGGGCTGCACATGGATCGGGCCGTTGCTGAACACCGCCTCGAAGGCCACGCGCACCGCTTCCCAGCCCACCATGCGCGGGCCGCCGGGGTGGATGCACACCACCTCGTCGTCCTCGGCCCACAGCGACATCAGCTTGTCGAGGTCGGCCTCGCGCAGCGCCTCGTAGAAGCGCTGCTCGGCGTCATCGGGCGATGCCAGCAGCATCGCGGTCTGGGCCTTGCCGATGCGGGGCATGGTCAGCGGAAGACCACCGTGCGGTGGCCGTTCATCAGCACGCGGCGCTCAACATGCCAGCGCACCGCGCGGGCCAGCACCACGCATTCCACATCGCGGCCCACGGCGGTCAGGTCCTCGGCCGACAAGGAGTGGTCCACCCGCGCCACGTCCTGCTCGATGATCGGGCCCTCGTCCAGATCAGGCGTCACGTAGTGGGCGGTGGCGCCGATCAGCTTCACCCCGCGGGTGTGCGCCTGGTAGTAGGGCTTGGCGCCCTTGAAGCTGGGCAGGAAGCTGTGGTGGATGTTGATCGCCCGGCCGCGCAGCGCCTGGCAGAACTCCTGCGACAGGATCTGCATGTAGCGCGCCAGCACCACCAGGTCGATCTGCTCGGCTTCGACGATGGCCTCGACCTGGCGCTCCTGGGCGCGCTTGACCTCGGCACTGGAGCCGCCGGCCAGCGGCAGGTGGTGGAAGGGCAGGCCGTAGCTGGCGGCCAGGTCGGCGAAGGTGGTGTGGTTGCTGACGATGGCGCGGATGTCCATCGGCAGCTGGCCGCTCTTCCAGCGGAACAGCAGGTCGTTCAGGCAGTGGCCGTGCTGGCTGACCATCAGCAGCACGCGCGGGCGCTCGTCCACCGCGTGGAAGCGGGCGTCCATCGTGAACTGCGCGCGCACATGGCCGAACAGCTTGTCCAGCGTGTCGACGCTGGCCAGGTGCTCGGGCGCCTCGAAGTGCACGCGCATGAAGAAGAGGCCGGTGGCGCCCTCGTCCTGCACGTCGCCGAACTGCTGCGAATCGATGATGTTGCAGCCGGCCTGGTACAGCAGGCCCGAGACGCTGTGGACGATGCCCTTGGCGTCCGGGCAGGACAGGGTGAGGATGAATTCGTGCGGCCGGCTCATGGGGGCGTGATTGTAAGGACGCCCTGGCCAGGACGACCCGCCGCAGGCGCCGCGCTCAGGCGGGCCGGCTCACTCTTGCGGACGGATGCGGCCGATGACCCAGCAGGCCGTGGCGATCAGCAGGATCGCGCCGCTCTCGTACAGCAGGATCGACGGGTCGGCCTCCTTGCCCTGCAGGATGATCAACCGCGCCAGCGCGGTCATCGCGATGAACAGCGGGATCGTGATCGGGATGCGGTGGCTGGCGTAGAAGGCGCCGAGCATGCCCAGCACCTCGGCGTAGATGAACATCAGCAGCAGGTCCTTCAGCTCGACCCGGCGCAGCTCCAGCAGGTGGAACACCTCCTGCGCCATGGCCACCACGGTGAACAGCGCGATCAGCATCAGGAAGGCCTTCTCGGTGCCTTCAAGAACGGACTTGACCGACAGGGACATGCGCGACTCCGGACAGGCCTGGGATGGCCTGCAATGTAGGCGCGGAGCGAATGACCTAGAAGACGGCGTGGTCGCCGCGCTCGTCGCTGCGCTCGCCGGCGAGCAGCTGGCGGTAGTGTTCCGCCAGCGTCTGCCGGCCGGTGGCGGGCGTGGCCTGGGCGTCGTAGCGGCCGCTGGCCGCATCCCACACCAGCATCGATTCGGTCGCGTAGTAGCGGCCGATGCGGGCCAGCTCGGCCTTGGCCGCCATCGCCGGCCAGACCCGGCCCAGCGTGCCCAGCAGGCCGACCACGCCGTCCAGCAGCGCCACCGGCACCTGGCGAAAGCGCGGCGGCCGGCCGGCCAGCGCGAACAGCAGCTCGCCCTGGGCGCGCGGCGTGATCGCCTCGCCCGGTCCGCCGATCGGCAGGATGCCGCGGTGGCCGGCGGGGTCGTCCACGCAGTCGGCCAGGTACTGCGCCAGGTCCTGGTTGCCGATCGGCTTGCAGGCGGTCAGCGTGCCATCGCCGAACACCAGGAAGGGCTGGCCGCGGCGCACCCGCTCGACCTGGCCCGACAGCGACTTGAAGAAGGCGGTGGGCCGCACGATCGCGTGGTCCAGGCCCGAGTCGATCAGCTCGCGCTCCAGCGCCAGCTTGGCATGCTGGAAGGCCAGCCGGGGTTTCTGCACGCAGATCGCCGACAGCAGCACCACCCGCGCCACGCCGGCCTGGCGCGCCAGACGCAGCGCCTGGGCCGGGGCGCGGTGCTCAATCGCCCAGGCATCGGCCGGGGCGCCGTGGCGCGAGGCCAGGCAGGACACCAGGGTGTCGAAGCGCTGGCCGGCGAAGCCGTCGCGCGCCAGCGAGTCCGCGTCCGTGACATCGCCCGCGCGCCAGTCCACGCCAGGGAGCTGGCGCGCCAGATCGGCGGGCGTCAGGCGCCCCTGCACGCCGGCGCGTGGCCGCACCAGGGCGGTGACCTGGTGACCGCGGTCGCGCAGCGCCTGCGCGGTGGCCAGACCAATGGTGCCGCTGGCACCGAGCAGGAAGATGCGCTGGCCCATCAGTGGCCGGCGGGGGTGGGCGGGGACGGGGTCACCGCCCGATCGTAGTTCAGGCCGTCACCGCATGCACCGCCTCCAGCGGCAGCAGCTTTGGCGCGGCCCAGACCTGCCGCGCGGTGGCCTCGCCGTGCGGCCCCAGCAGGCGCTCGGCCCAGGCGGCGAGCAGCGTGTCGTCCACCGGGTGCGGGGCAAAGGCCAGCCGGCTGCTGACCCGCGCCACGCGCGCCGAGGGCACACCCGCCGCGCGCATCGCCTGCACGAAGCCGGTGGCCGCCGCGCCCTTGCGGAAGGCGCGCAGGTTGGCCTGCACGATGCGCTCGCCCTTGGGCTCGAACAGCGTCTGCAGCTGCGCCTCCAGCGCCTCGCGCGGCAGGGGCAGCAGCGGCGCGGCGGCGCCCAGCACCACGGTGTTCTGCGCCTTCACCGTGCCGGCGGCGTGGGCCAGCCGGGTGGCGTCCACCGCCACCAGGTTCGGCAGCGAGAACAGCACCGTCAGCATCGTCTCCAGGTCCGGGTAGTGGTCGATGTTGACCAGCGGGGTCACGTCGGTCACCACCGTGCCGTCGGTGCGCAGCAGCGGCGTGTAACGCAGCGCCTCGAGCGGCTCCACCGCGGCCACCAGCGCGGCCGAGCCGGCGGCGATCAGGTCGCTGGCCACCGGCTGGTCCGACAGCCGCACGCAGGCCGACACCGCACCACCGCGCTGCGCCATGCCGTGCACCTCGGACTGCTTGATGTGCAGGCCGGCCGCATGGGCCGCCTGGTCGATCACCCAGGCGATCGACAGCACGCCCTGGCCGCCCACGCCGCCCAGCACCAGGTCGAGCGTCATGCGGCCACCACCGGGGTCTCGCCGCGGGCGTGCCTGAGCGCCTTGATCTCCTTGGCGTAGGTGACGCAGGCGCGCCGCGCGATGATCACCGACAGGCCCTCGTAGGCCAGCTCCTGGCGGATCACGGCCACCGTGTGGTCCTTCTGATGGCGCGTGGGCTCGACCACGCGGATGTGCGCGCGCGGCACGCCCAGGCCGGCCACCAGGTCCACCACCTGCTCGTCGGTGGCGGCCGTGGGCTGGCCGCCGGTCATCGCGACGATCGAGTTGTCGAGGATGAAGACCTTGATGTTGACCTTCGCCTGCACCGCGTCGAGCAGCGGTGCCAGGCCGGAATGGGTGAAGGTGCCGTCACCGATCACGCACAGCGCCGGGCTCATGCCGGCGTGCGCGGCGCCGATGGCCATGCCGATCGACGAGCCCATGCACAGGCAGGAGTGGATCGCGCGCAGCGGCTCGAGCGTGCCCAGCGAGTAGCAGCCGATGTCGCCCATCACCCGCACGTCCTCGCCCAGCTCGGCGATGACTTCCTTGATGGCCAGGTAGGTGTCGGTGTGCGGGCACTTGTCGCACAGGCGTGGCGGGCGCGGCGCCAGCACCGCGGCCAGGCCCGGCACCTGCAGCACCGGGGCCACCGGCCGGCCGAAGGCGCGGCGCACCAGGTCCTGGTTCAGCTCGCCGGTGCGCGGCAGCGCGCCGCTGAGCTTGCCCAGGATGCGCCGCTCGCGCATCAGGCCCAGCGCGCTGACCTGGCGCTCGATGAAGGGGTAGCCCTCCTCGACCACGGTGACCTCGCTGGACGCGTCGAGCAGTTCACGGATGCGCGCCACCGGCAGCGGGTAGGCGCCGATGCGCAGCAGGTTGTAGCCGGCCAGGTCCTCGCCCAGCGCCTCGACCAGGTAGTTCCAGGCGATGCCGCTGACCAGGATGCCGGGCCGGCCCTGGCCGGTGATCTGCAGCCGGTTCACCGCGTGGCTGGCGCTCCAGTCCTGCAGCGCGGCCTGCTTGTCGACCAGCGCCGCGTAGGCCCGGCGGGCGTTGGCGGGGATCAGCGTGAAACGATCGGGGTCGGGCACCCAGTGGGCGTCGTTGGGGGCGCGGCGGGTGCCGGCGCGCACCGCCGAGCGGCTGTGCGCCAGCCGGGTCACCAGGCGCAGCAGCACCGGCAGCTGCAGCCGCTCGGACAGCTCGAAGGCCTCGCGGGTGAAGTCGTAGCACTGCTGCTGGTCGGCCGGCTCCAGGCAGGGAACCATCGCGAAATCGGCGAAGAAGCGCGAGTCCTGCTCGTTCTGCGAGCTGTGCATGCCCGGGTCGTCGGCCACCACGACCACCAGGCCGCCATGGGTGCCCGACACCGCCACGTTCATGAACGGATCGGCCGCCACGTTCAGGCCCACGTGCTTCATCGCCACCAGGGCGCGCCTGCCGGCGTAGGACACGCCCACGCCTTCTTCCAGCGCCACCTTCTCGTTGGTCGACCACAGGCCTTGCACCGGCAGGCCCAGGGCCCGGGCCTGGGCCTGGAGGGTCTGGAAGATCTCGGTCGAGGGGGTGCCCGGGTAGGCATAGGCGGCGCTGAGGCCGGCGTCGATCGCGCCGCGGGCGACGGCTTCGTCGCCGAGCAGGATCTGGTCGTCGGGGGCGGTGGGGTCCATGCGGGTGGTTCCTGGGCAGGCCCGCGGACAGGCGGCGGGAATGGCCCGCAGTATTCGGACTCCGGCGATCGCGGAGGTTGACCAGGGACAAGCCCTGCGAATCTCGGGGCGGACGGACGACCTCCGGGCCGCGCTCAGATCGGGTAGATCAGCGAGTTGGGGATCATCTCGCTGTCGTACACGCACACCCGCTCGGCGAATCGCCAGCCGGCGGGGGTGTGCACCACGCGGTCGAGGTAGCGGCCGACGTTGAACACCGTGCTGAGCTGGGACAGCTTGGTGCGGAACACCGCGTAGTTCGCCTCGCAGCGCAGGCCCGCGTCGTCCTGCGACAGCAGGCGCGGCAGGCCCACCACATGGCGCTGGTAGTAGGGGTCGTGGAAGAGCGTCTCGCGGATCGCGTACACCCGGTCCTGCAGCATCGCGCGGCTGTCGAAGGCCAGCGTGGCCAGCGGCAGGCCGCGCTCGAAGTTCTCGCGCGGCACGATGCGGTAGACGCAGTCCTCGGTGAACAGCGCCACCCAGGCGTCCCAGTCGCCCGCGTCCACCGCGGCGGCGTAGTCGGCATGCAGCTGCGCGATCTCGTACAGGGTCTGCGCGTTCATTCGCCGGCCTCCATCACCTCGCGCCAGTAGCGGTACATGCCGCGGATCAGCGTCTCGGTCACCATGTGGCCGGTGTCGCCTACGTCGCGCCCGCCCAGCTCGGCCAGCGTGTGGCCGCCAGGGGTGCTGTCGAAGGCCTGCTGCGAGAACTCGATCACCTCGCCGTCGTCGGCCGAAACGAAGCCCGCCGGTCCGAACAGGTTGGCCTGGCGCAGCCGGCGCTCGGTCATCGCCGCGTCGTCGTCGGCAAAGCCGAAGTGCGTCCACTCGAAGAAGAAGGCGCCGTGGCCGTCGGGCACGATCTGGCGGGTCGAGACGCTGTTGACCTGCTGCTGCAGGATCACGCTGGGGAAGACCGTGGTCATCACGGCCGTCGGCCCACCCCACCAAGGCTCCGGCACGATGTCCAGAAAGCGCGGGTCGTTGAGCTGCATGCGCGACTTGAAGCTCGACACCGCCGTGACCTGCCCGGCCTCACCGGCCTGGCCGCGGGTGGAGATCATCGCGGCGTGGCGGTGGCGCGCGTCCATCTTCAGCGCCGACTCGTTGTCGGCGCGCCAGAGCCCGAAGGTGACGAACCAGGTGTGCAGCAGGCCCGGGTGGTAGGGGTCCTTGATGTTCTCCTGCATCAGCTTCCAGTTGCCCGGGATGTGCTGGCGGTTGTAGCCCAGCAGCTTCAGCGGCCGGCCGTTGAACAGGCGGTCGTAGTAGCCCAGGATGGTCGGGCCCAGGTAGTCCTCGAAGCTCTCCACGCCATGGTCGAAGGAGGCGAACACCGCGCCGCCTCGGCGCGCCACCTTCAGCCGCGTCAGGCCATGCTCGGCCGGGTTGAAGTCGGCCGGCATGCCGCCATGCACCTGGTCGCCCTTGCGCACGCCGCGCTGGAAGGGCACGCCCTTGAGGCTGCCGTCCAGGCCGTAGCCCCACTGGTGGTACGGGCAGACGAAGTTCTTCGCCCGGCCGTGGCGCTCGCGGCAGAAGCGCATGCCGCGGTGGGCGCAGACGTTCTCGACCACATGGATCTCGCCGTCGGCGCTGCGCGTCATGATCACCGAACGCTCGCCGATGCTGGTGCGCTTGAAGTCGCCCGGCTCGGCCACCTCCACCTCCAGGCCCACATAGCACCAGTGGCCCTGGTAGAAGAAGCGCTGCAGCTCGCGCTGGTGCAGCTGCTCGTCGGTGTAAACGCCGAACGGGATGCGGTGGGTGCCCTCGGAAGCCCAGGGCGGCAGGGCGGTGGTGGGGGTCATGCGAGCCTTGCATTGGGTCAAGGCACGCATGATCGGCAATCCTCGGTCATCAGCCAATAGAATTTCACGAATAGTCCATATTCACTGAATCAATACACATGGGCGCCCCGGCCAGCGACCTGAACCTGTGGGTGGTGTTCGACCAGCTGATGCGCACGCGCCAGGTCTCGCGGGCGGCGCTGGCGCTGGGGCTGTCGCAGCCGGCGGTCAGCAATGCGCTGGCGCGGCTGCGGCGCCAGCTGGGGGACCCGCTGTTCGTGCGCACGCCCACCGGCATGCAGCCCACGCCGCGCGCAGAGGCCATGGCCCCGGCGGTGCGCGAGGCGCTGGCCCGGCTGCAGGAAGCCGGACAGGCCCAGGCGGCCTTCGAGCCCACCCACAGCACGCGCGAGTTCCGCCTGGGCCTGAGCGACATTGGCGAGATCTACTTCCTGCCGCCGCTGATGCAGCACCTGGCGGCCCAGGCGCCGGGGATCCGCGTGTCGACGCTGCGCCAGCCCAGTGCGCAGATGGCCGAGGCGCTGGCCGGCGGTCAGCTGGACCTGGCGATCGGCCTGCTGCCGCAACTGCAGCGCGGCTTCTACAAGCGCCAGCTGTTCGACCAGCGCTATGTGTGCCTGATGCGCAGCGGCCACCCGCTGGCCAACGCGCCGCTGAGCGCCGAGGCCTTCGAGGCCGCCGAGCACCTGCGCGTGCTGGCCGAGGGCACCGGCCACGGCCAGGTCGACGAGGCGCTGGCCCGTCACGGCCTGCGCCGCCGCGTGCGCCTGAGCGTGCCGCATTTCGTGGCGGTGGGTCACCTGCTGGCTGGCACCGACCTGCTGGCCACGGTGCCTGAGCGCCTGGCCCAGGCGCTGCAAGGACCGTTCGGCCTGGTGCAACTGCCGGTGCCCGCACCGCTGCCGGCGGCAGCGATCAGCCTGTACTGGCATGCCCGGCAGCACCAGGACCCGGCCAACCGCTGGCTGCGCGCCACCCTGGCGGCCCGTTTCGGTGCACCGGCCGGTCCGCCGGCCTGAGCTTCCGGCCCGATCCACCCGGGGGTATGCCCTGGCGGCACGAATAGAGGGGTTTAGACCTGCTTGCTTTGGGGGCTTGTGGCGGCCGATCGTGTCGATACTGGTGTCACCTCCCGACATTGCCGGACACAGACGCTCGCCATGAGAAACAACGGACCCGTGACCCAGCAGGAGTACGCCTTCCCGAAGGGTGCCACCCTGGTGTCGGTGACCGACATCCAAGGTCGCATCACCTACTGCAATGGCCCCTTCATCGAGGTCAGCGGCTACAGCCGCGACGAGCTGATGGGCCAGCCGCACAACCTGGTGCGGCACCCGGACATGCCGGCCGAGGCCTTCCGGGACCTGTGGGCCACCGTGGAGCAGGGTCGGCCCTGGACGGCGCTGGTGAAGAACCGGCGCAAGAACGGCGACCACTACTGGGTGCGGGCCAACGTGACCCCGATGCTCAATGGCAGCGAGGTGGTGGGTTACCTGTCGGTGCGCAGCGAACCCAGCCGCGACGAGGTGCAGGCCGCCGAGGCCCTGTACCGGCAGATGCGTGACGAGGCCGCGCACGGCCGCCTGGTCACCACCTTGCAGCATGGCCAGCTGCGCCGACTGACCCTGTCCGGCCGGTCCGGCGAATGGCTGGCGCGTGCCCGCGATGCGCTGGGCGGCATCAGCGGCAGCCTGCCGGTGCTGGCGGCCCTGGGTGGCGTCGGCCTGGCCCTGGTGCTGCCCGCCGGCTGGGCGCTGGCCGCCGCGCTGGTGCCGGGCGCCCTGGCGGCCTGGGGCACGGCGCGCCACACGCGCCGCGTGCTGACCGGACTGACCGACGATGCCCAGCACCTGGCCGCCTGCGACCTGTCGCACACCCCGGCCACCGGCGCCCGAGGCACCCAGGGCCGGCTGCAACTGGCGCTGCGCCAGCTGGCCGTGAACCTGCGCACCGTGGTCTTCGACAGCCGGCGCGAGATGGACCATGTGCGCAGCTCGATCGGCGAGATCTCGGCGGGCAACCAGGACCTGTCGGCCCGCACCGAGTCGCAGGCCGCCAACCTGCAGCAGACCGCGGCATCGATGGAAGAGATCAATGGCGCGATCAAGCTCAGCGCCGAGTCCGCCCGGCGTGGCGCCGACCTGGCGGTGGACACCGCCCAGACCACCCGCGCCTGCGCCGAGGCCGTCGAGCAGGTGGTGGGCGACATGGATGAGATCCGCCGCGCCGCCGATGGCATGGGCGAGATCGTCCAGACCATCGAGGGCGTGGCCTTCCAGACCAACCTGCTGGCGCTCAATGCGGCGGTTGAAGCCGCGCGGGCCGGCGAATCGGGCCGCGGCTTCGCGGTGGTCGCCGCCGAGGTGCGCGTGCTGGCGCAACGCACCGCCGACGCGGTGCAGCAGATCCGCGGGTTGATTTCCGGCACCCAGGAGCGGGTGACGGTGGGCGTCAACCATGCCCGCGAGACCCGCGAACTGATGGCCCGTGCCCGTGACGCCGTGGGCGAGGTGGCGCAGGTGCTGGAACAGGTCAGCACCGCCGCTGCCGAGCAGCAGCAGGGCGTCAGCCAGATCAACGAGGCCGTCTCGCAGATGGACGGCCTGACGCAGCAGAATGCGGCCATGGTCGAACAACTGGCCGCCTCGGCCAACACGGTGTCGGCCCAGGCCGGCGCGGTGGTGGACACGATGCGCCTGTTCCGCCTGTCGGCCGACGAGCGCAGCGTCGCCCAGATCGACGCGGTGCAGCTGCGCCGCGAGGCCCGCGCCGCCGACAAGCAGGATTTTTCGCTCGACAAGGCGGTCCGCGCCCATGTGGAGTGGCGCACCAAGCTGCGCAACGCGGCGATGCAGGGCGAGCAGCTCGACATCCAGACCGTCTCGCGTGACGACGCCTGCCCGCTGGGCGGCTGGCTGCACGGCGAGGGCCGGCACCGCTGCGGCCAGCTGCCCTCGTTCACCGCGCTGGTGTCCGAGCATGCCGGCTTCCACCGGCAGGTGGGCGCCGTCGCCCGGCTGGTCAATGCCGGCCAGAGCGACCAGGCGATCGCGGCCATGGACGGCGGCACGCCCTTTGCCGAAGCCACCCAGTCCACGGTGCGCCTGATCCGGCAGCTGATGCACGAGTGCGAGCAGCGTGGCCTCACCCAGATGCCCGCGGCCTCGGCCACCCGGTCCGCCGCGCCGGCGCCGGCACCGGTGGCCCGAGCGGCCCCCGCGCCGGCCCCTGCCGCGGCCAGCGCTGCCGACGGCGACTGGGAAACCTTCTGATCCCCTGACCGGGCCCCCAGTGGCCCGGGCCTGCGCGGCCCGACAATCGGGCCATGAACTCCGCTCCACCCACGATCGCGCCCTACCTGCGCGAGATCGGCCGCGGCAAGGAGGGCGCCCGCTCGCTGAGCCGCGCCCAGGCCGCCGACCTGATGGCCCGCCTGCTGGATGGCCGCGTCAGCGACCTCGAGAAGGGCGGCTTCGCGCTGGCCATGCGCATCAAGGGCGAGACGCCGGAGGAACTGGCCGGCTTCATGGACGCGGTCGAGCCGCGCACGCTGGCGCTGAGCGCGCCCGCCGCCGCGGTGGTGCTGCCCAGCTACAACGGCGCGCGCAAGCTGCCCAACCTGACCCCGCTGCTGGCCGCGCTGCTGGCCCGCGAAGGCGTGCCGGTGCTGGTGCACGGCTTTGCCGAGGACCCCAGCCGCATCACCAGCGCCCAGGTCTTTGCCGCGCTGGGCTGGCCGCAGGCCGAGGATGCCGCGGCGGCGGCGCAGGCCTGGGCGGCCGGCCAGCCGGTGTTCATGCCGCTGGAGGCGCTGCACCCGTCGCTGGCCGAGCTGCTGAAGCTGCGCGCCGTGCTGGGCCTGCGCAACCCGGGCCACACCCTGGCCAAGCTGCTGCCGGCCCTGCCCGGCGCGGTGCGGGTGGTCAACCACACCCACCCCGAGTACGCGCTGAGCCTGTCGGAGTTCCTGGGCCAGACCGGCGCCACCGCGCTGCTGCTGCGCGGCACCGAGGGCGAGCCGGTGGCCGATGCGCGGCGACTGCCGGCGCTCAAGGCCTTTGTGCGTGGCCGGCTGGACGACGGCCTGTCGGTCGAGGCGCAGGGCGGCACGCTGGCCAGCCTGCCCGAGCTGCCGCCCGAGATCGACCCCGCCAGCACCGCCCGCACCATTGGCCGCATGCTGGCCGGCGAGCTGCCGGTGCCCGCGCCGATCGAGCGCCAGTGCCGCGTGCTGCAGGCGCTGCGCGCGCGGGCCTGATCAGCGCAGCGCCGGCAGCCACAGCGTGGCGGTGGTGCCCACACCCGGTTGGCTGCTGAGCTCGACGCTGCCGCCCTGGATCTCCATCAGCTCCTTGACGATGCTCATGCCCAGGCCGGTGCCGGGGATCGCGCCCGAGCTGTCGGCGCGGTAGAAGCGCTCGAAGACCCGGGCGACCTGCTCGGCGCTCATGCCGATGCCCTGGTCCACCACCCGCAGCCCGACGCGGCCGTCCGGGGCGTCGATCACCGACAGCCGGACCTCGCCGCCACCCGGCGAGTACTTGTAGGCGTTGGACAGCAGGTTGCGCAGCGCCTGCGCCAGCTTGGCGCGGTCGGCGCGCACCCGGCGCGGGCCGTCGGGCAGCGCCAGCAGCGGTGCCGCGCGGCCCTCGGGCAGGCCGAAGGCCTCGGCCACCTCGCGCGCCAGCGCCAGCGTGTCCACCTCGGTGAACTCGAAGTCCTGGCCGCGGCGGTCGTCGATGCGGGCCAGGTCCAGCAGCTCGTCGATGATCTGCGTCATCGCGCCGGCCTGGCGGTGGATGATGGCCAGCACCTCGGCGCGGCGCGTCTCGTTCATCGGCCGCAGGCGCAGCAGCTCGGAGAAACCGAAGATGCTGGCCATCGGCGTGCGCAGCTCGTGCGCAGCGTGCGACAGGAACTCGCTCTTCATGCGGTCCACCTCGCGTTCATGGGTGACATCGCGGAAGAACAGCAGCCGTGCCACCTCGCCGCTGCCTGATTCGCGCAGGCCCACCTCCAGTTCGCGGCCGGTGGCGGCCAGCGTGATCAGCTGGCGCAGCGGCCGATCGCCCGCCTGCTGCTGGGCGGCCTGCATGGCCACCACGCCGGGGAAGCTCTGCCCGGGCCGGCAGGCGGCCGACAGCAGCGCCGAGAAGCGGGTCTCGTCGATGCCCACCACATCGGCCTCGGCCAGGCCGCTGAGCCCTGGAAAGGCCGGACTGACCATCCGCACCAGGCCGGCCGAGTCGAAGGCCACGAAGCCGTCGGGGCTGAGGGCCAGGATGGCGTCGAGCTGCAGGTTGCGCTCGTGCAGCGAAGCGGCCATGCGCACCGTCTGCTCGTTGGCACGGGTGAGCTGCTCGACCCGCTCGGCAATCGCACCGGACATGGCGTTGAAGGCGGCGCCCAGGCGGCCGACATCGTCGCGGCCCTCGGGCACCGGCTCGATCGCGAAATTGCCCGTCGCCACCTGCAGGCTGGCGCGGGTCAGGCGCGAGAGCTGGCGCGTGATCAGCAGGCCCAGCAGGCTCAGCAGGCCGGCCGACAGCAGCATCTCGCCCGCGGCGATCGCCACGCCCTGGCTCAGCAGCTCGCCGCGCGCCTGCACGATGTGCGAGAGGTCCAGCCCGAAGCGCAGCGTGCCCAGGTGCTGGCCGGCCAGATTGATCGGGCGCGCCACGTCGTAGCGCGGCAAGGTCTCCTGCAGGTCCAGCCGACGATCGGGCTCAGGCAGCGGCCGGCCCTCGGGCCAGCCGCTCAGCGCCACCTGGCGGCCGCTGTTGTCAAGCACGGCCACGTAGCTGATGCCGCGGATCGCCTGGCTTTCGTCGATCACCGCCTTGACGGTGGCGTAGTCGAGCTGCGCCAGCGGCGCCACCAGCGCCGCCACCAGCACCGGCGAGATCTGCTCGGCCTGGCGCTCGGCCTGGTCGCCCATGGATTCACGCAGCAGGCGCAGGCTGTTGCCGACCAGCATGGCCAGCATCACCATCTCCACCACCAGCGCGGTCACCACCAGGCGGCCGCGCAGCGTGCGCCAGGGCGCCAGGTCCATCAGCGCGCCTTCAGCTCGTTGCGCACCTCGTTGGCGTAGGGCTCCATCGCCACCAGCTCGCGGGGTTCCAGCGCGCGGTAGCCGCCCAGCTTGTAGCGCGCGAAGTAGGCCTTGGCCTCGGGCGTCTGGGCGAAGCTCCACAGCGCGTCGCTGATGGCGGCCTGGCTGCGGGCGTGGCGCTCGTTGAGCAGGTAGGTGCGGCCGGTCATCGGCAGGCTCTCGGCCAGGATGCGGGTCTGGTCGCGCACCGCGGCCGGCAGGTTCTGGTAGTTGGCCAGCGACATGTAGGCGGCGGCGCACTCGCCCTTGATCACCAGCTGGCCGGTGCTGTCCGAGGCGCTGACGTAGCGCATCGTCAGGGTGGGGATCGCGTTGCGGAAGGCCCAGTGCTCGCCCCACAGCGTGACCAGCGACGAGCGCGACAGACCCACCACCGAGGTGCCGGCCAGGTCCCTGGGCTCGCGGTAGCGGCTGTCGGCGGCCACCACGGCCACCGCCTTGAAATCGGCCTTGTAGGTCAGCAGCGGCAGGTAGCGGGCATCGGTCTGCAGCAGCCGCGCCTGGTGGCCGGTGGTGATCGCGATGTCGTACTGCTGCGCCACCGCCCGGCGCGCGTACTCGGTGAAGTCAGGGGCGGTGACGATGTCCACCGGCCGCTGCAGCGCCTGCTCCAGGTGCAGACGCAGCGGCTGGTACATCTCCAGGATGACGCGCGCGCTGGAATGCGGCGCCACGCCGATGCGCAGCGGCCCCGGCGCCGCCGCTGGCGCGGCCAGCGCGGTGCCCAGCGGGCCCAGGGCCAGCAGGCCGGCAAGCAGGCGGACGAGGTGACGGCGGCTGGGCATGACGAATCTCCCGGACAGGCGTGAAGCCCGCGCGCAGGCGAGCGTGCGGCCATCCTAGGCGGCGGCCCTGGCCGCCAGGCATGAAAAAAGGCACCCGAAGGTGCCTCTTTTCCCCCGCGCCGAGCGGCGCTTGACGGTGGTCAATGGCCGTGGGCGATCTTCTCGCCGGCCTTCAGGCGGTAGACCGTGCCGCAGTAGGGGCAGCGGCCCTCGCCGTCGTGGCTGAGGTCCACATAGACCTTCGGGTGGGCGCTCCACTGGGTCATCTTGGGGTTGGGGCAGAAGACCACGCCGGGGCCCTGCAGGTCCTTGGCGCTGACTTCGACGACGCTCGCTTGTTCGCTCATGGTGGGCGTTCCTTGTGGGTTCAGACCAGGGTCAGCCAGTGGGCGTACTTCTCGTTGCGCCCGTTGACGATGTCGAAGAACGCGGCCTGGATCTTCTCGGTGATCGGGCCGCGGCTGCCGCTGCCGATCTCGATGCGGTCGAGTTCGCGGATGGGGGTGACTTCGGCGGCGGTGCCGGTGAAGAAGGCCTCGTCGGCGATGTAGACCTCGTCGCGGGTGATGCGCTTTTCCACCAGCTTCAGACCCAGGTCCTGGCAGATGTGGAAGATGGTGTTGCGGGTGATGCCGTTGAGCGCACCGGCCGACAGGTCGGGGGTGTAGACCACGCCGTTCTTGATGACGAACAGGTTCTCGCCGGCGCCTTCGCTGACGAAGCCCGAGGCATCCAGCAGCATCGCCTCGTCGTAGCCGTCGTCGGTGGCTTCCATGTTGGCCAGGATGCTGTTGGTGTAGTTCGACACCGTCTTGGCCTGCGTCATCGTGATGTTGACGTGGTGGCGGGTGTAGCTGCTGATCTTCACGCGGATGCCGCGCTTCAAGCCTTCCTCGCCCAGGTAGGCGCCCCAGGCCCAGGCGGCGACCATGGCGTGGATCTGGTTGCCCTTGGGGCTGACGCCCAGCTTCTCGGAGCCGATCCAGACCAGCGGGCGCAGGTAGCAGCTCTCCAGGGCGTTCTCGCGCACCACGGCCTTCTGCGCCTCTTCCAGCTGCTCCACCGAGAACGGCACCTTCATGCGCAGGATCTTGGCCGAGTTCAGCAGGCGCTCGGTGTGCTCGCGCAGGCGGAAGATGGCCGTGCCCTTGGGCGTCTTGTAGGCGCGCACGCCCTCGAAGGCGCCGCAGCCGTAGTGCAGCGTGTGGGTCAGCACATGGATCTTCGCGTCGCGCCAATCCACCAGTTGGCCGTCCATCCAGATCTTGCCGTCGCGGTCTTCCATGCCCATGGCTCAATGTCCTTGTACGAAATCGGTCGAATCCGCGATTTTACGGTTCCGCGCGCCGCAGCTGCCACTCGGCCAGCCGGCCGCCGCGCAGCAGCAGCTCCACGCGGTCGCCGCCGGCGTCGGTCCAGGCGAAGCGTTCCTCGGGGGGCGGCGCCAGCGGCTCGCCCAGGCTGCCGGTCAGCGGCAGGATCTGCATCAGCGTCATCCCGGTCTGCAGCTGGCTGTGCAGCATCACCGCATTGGCCACCGCGCCCTTGGGCGCGGCACCGGCCTGGCGCAGCACCCGCAGGCTGCGGCTGAACTGCAGCAGCAGCCAGAACACCACGACCGTGGCGCCCAGCAGCACGCCTTGCCAGCCCCATTGCCAGCCGCCCAGTGCCACTGCGGCGGCTGCCAGCGCCCATCCCACCCGCGGATTCATCCGGTCTCCTTCGTCACTGCGAGCCCTGGATTGTCCGGGATGCAGCTGGATACAGCCTGTGGCTTTCGCTGACTTCACGAAGCCGGCGGGCGGCCGATGAAGCGCGCATGTCACAACAACGGGAGCCGCTCATGCTGGTGATGAACCGGATCGAGGACTGGCTGGATCATGTGGATCCGTGGAGCGTGCGCGAGGCCAGCGACCTGCTGCAGGCCGTGCTGCAAGGCGCCCCGGCGGGCATCTACGACTGCGCCTGCAGCCTGGACGGCGAGCGCTGGCTGGTCATGGCCGCGCATGCCGACGCGGTGCTGTGCCTGCCGGCCAGCGAACTGCCGGCGCTGGCCGCGTGCCTGAGCGAGCGCTTCGACCTGCCGGCCACCCGGATCCAGCAGGCCTGGTGGGCGCAGGCTGACCTGCATGAGGACCGCCTGGCGGCCAACGAATCGCGGCCCGCGCCCTTGTGGGACGCGCCCTACCCGGCGCTGCGCTCGAAGGCGTAGGCCCGCTCGACCTTG
Organism: Ideonella alba; assembly: GCF_018069845.1. Classification (NCBI taxonomy): domain Bacteria; kingdom Pseudomonadati; phylum Pseudomonadota; class Betaproteobacteria; order Burkholderiales; family Sphaerotilaceae; genus Ideonella; species Ideonella alba. The sequence goes on along the minus strand of NZ_JAGQDD010000003.1, from coordinate 147,112 downwards.
GCCACGCGCAGCTCGAACTGGCTGTACCACTGCTCGCGACCCAGGCGCCTCGCATCCGAGTGCTCGGCATGCAGGCGCCACTGCGCGATGTCCTCGGGCGAGCGCCAGTAGGACACGGTGATGCCGAAGCCCTGCGCATCGCGCGTGCTCTCCATGCCCAGGAAGCCTGGCTGCCGGCGGGCCAGATCGACCATGTGATCGGCCATTTCGGCATAGCCGGCGTCGCGGCCCTCGCGCTGGCTGGCGAAGATGACCGCCCAATACGGCGGCTTGAGTCCGGTCGCGAACGGGCCGGACAGGCTCGACGGGTTCGACATCACACCCCCCGTTTGAACAAGGCCAGGAAAGCCCCAGCGGCCACGAACAGGCCGCCGAAGCTGCGGTTCATCCAGCGGATCTGCGCCGGTGTGCGCAGCAGGCGCAGCACGCGCGAGGCCAGCGCGGCGTAGCCGGTCATCACCGTGAACTCGACCACGCCGAAGGTGGCCGCGATCACCGCGTACTGCGGACCCATCGGCAGCGCCGGGTCCAGGAACTGCGGCATCACCGCCAGCAGGAAGACCGTGCCCTTGGGGTTCAGCGCATTGACGCCCCAGCCGCGCAGCACCAACTGGCCCCGGGTGGTGCCGGCCGCGCCCTCGCCGTCCGGTGCGCTGACCGGCGCCGCCGGCGAGCGCCACTGCTGCACGCCCAGCCACACCAGGTAGGCCACGCCCACCCACTTCAGCACCGCAAAGGCCAGCGCCGAGGTGGCCAGCAGCGCACCCAGGCCCACGCCCACCACCAGCAGCTGCGTCCACACGCCCAGCGCCAGGCCGAAGGCGATCGCCTGGCCGCGCCGGAAGCCGTGGTTCAGCCCCGCGCCCATCGCCGCGATCGCGCCGGGGCCGGGCGACAGGCTGATCGCGACGGTGGCCAGGAAGAAGGGGAGCCAGGTACTGAATGCCATGCCTGGAAGTGTAGGTCGCCACTGCCACAATCGTCCCATGAGCCGAGCCAAGACCATCTACACCTGCAGCGAATGCGGCGGCACCGCGCCGCGCTGGCTGGGCCAGTGCCCGGCCTGCAAGGCCTGGAACACGCTGGAGGAAACCGTGGCCGAGGCCGCCGGGCCGGCGAAGAACCGCTTCCAGGCGCTGGCCGCCTCGCAGCCGGTGGCCACGCTCAGCGAGATCGAGGCCGCCGAGGTGGCGCGCACGCCCACCGGTCTGGAGGAGCTGGACCGGGTGCTGGGCGGCGGCATCGTCGAGGGCGGCGTGGTGCTGATCGGCGGCGATCCGGGCATCGGCAAGTCCACGCTGCTGCTGCAGGCGCTGGATGCCTTGTCCAGCCGCATGAAGGTGCTGTATGTCACCGGCGAGGAGTCCACCGCCCAGGTGGCGATGCGATCGCACCGGCTGGGCCTGGCGGGCACGCGGGTGCGGGTGCTGGCCGAGATCGGGCTGGAGAAGATCCAGGCCACGATCGCCGCCGAGCAGCCGGCCTTCTGCGTGATCGATTCCATCCAGACGCTCTACTCCGACCAGCTCAGCAGCGCGCCCGGCTCGGTGGCCCAGGTGCGCGAGTGCGCGGCGCAGCTCACCCGTACCGCCAAGTCCGGCGGCTGCACCATGGTGCTGGTGGGCCATGTCACCAAGGAGGGCGCGCTGGCCGGCCCGCGGGTGCTGGAGCACATCGTCGACACGGTGCTGTACTTCGAGGGCGACACGCACAGCAGCTTCCGTCTGGTGCGGGCGATCAAGAACCGCTTCGGCGCGGTCAACGAGATCGGCGTCTTCGCGATGACCGAGAAGGGTCTCAAGGGCGTGGCCAATCCCAGCGCGATCTTCCTGTCCACCCACGCCCAGCCGGTGCCCGGCAGCTGCGTGCTGGTGACACTGGAGGGCACGCGGCCGCTGCTGGTGGAGATCCAGGCCCTGGTCGATGCCGGCGGCCCCAGCCCGCGGCGCCTGAGCGTGGGCCTGGAGCGCGACCGGCTGGCGATGCTGCTGGCGGTGCTGCACCGCCACGCCGGCGTGGCCTGCATGGACCAGGACGTGTTCGTCAACGCGGTGGGCGGCGTGCGCATCAGCGAGCCGGCGGCCGACCTGGCGGTGCTGCTGGCCATCCAGAGTTCCTTGCGCGGCCGCGCGCTGCCGCGCGGCTTCATCGCCTTCGGCGAGGTGGGCCTGGCCGGCGAGGTGCGGCCGGCGCCGCGCGGGCAGGAGCGGCTGAAGGAGGCGGCCAAGCTGGGTTTCAGCGTGGCCGTGGTGCCGCAGGCGAATGCGCCCAAGAAGCCGATCGAGGGCCTGCGCATCGTGCCGGTGGAGCGCATCGAGCAGGCGATTGACGCGCTGCGCGAGCTGGCCTCTTAGCGGAACACCACACCAGCCGCTGCGCGGCGTCGCCACCCCCGAGGGGGCCGCGGCCACCTTGGGGCGGCCTCCAGCTCAGCGGCCGCTGCGTCGCAGCAGGTCCCACAGCAGCGCGCCGCTGACCGTGGCCAGGGCCGCGGGGTGGCTGGCCAGCAGGTCGGACAAGGAGGTCAGCGCCTCGGGCGTGCGCTCCTGCAGGTAGGCGACCAGCTGGAAGACATGGTCGGCACTGACCGCGGCAGTGTCTTCGGCGGTGACCTGCAGGCGCTGCCAGCCGTGGCGATGGCGCAGGGCGGCGAACACGCCATCGGCCACGGCCACCAGACCCAGCACGCCCATCGGGCGCAGCAGGCGCTCAAGCAGCTGCACGCGCAGGCCGGCGTGGGCATCGCGGTACAGGCCGGCCACCCACAGGGGCACCAGGGCGCGGTTGCCCACCGGCGACAGGGAGGAGGGGTTGCTCATCAGGAACCTCCTTTCAAGGCAGGCCGCGATGATGACCGCCGCACGTGACGCGCGTGTGAAGCCTGGTGACGAATTGTGGGCCGGCGCTCAGCCGCGGGGGCGGCGCCAGTGGCGGCGCAGCGCCAGCAGCAGCATCACCACGCCCACGGCCACCAGGCCCAGCGCCAGCAGCGCCGCGGCGCGCAAGAGCGGGTTGTTGAAGTCCTCGCCGCCGCGGTAGTCCATCACGTGCAGGCGCCAGAAGAAGTCGTACAGCACCCAGGCGTCGTTGCGCGCGGCCAGCAGCTCGCCGCTGCGGGCGTCCAGGTAGAAGCGGGTGGACAGCGTGTCGTCGAAGCGCGCCACCCACACCTCGCGCCGCTCGCCCAGCTCGCGCACGATGCCCCAGCGCGGGCCCACCTCGGCCAGCCGCTCCACCGCCTGCAGCCGGCCGTCGCCGCGGTAGCGCTGCTGGGCATAGCGGGCGATCGCGGTGGCGTCGGGCGCGGCCAGCGGCGCGCCCTGCGCATCCAGCCAGTGTTCGCCCTGGGCGGTGCGCAGCTTCCAGGCCGGACCCGCGGCGGTGGACACGCTGCTCAGCGCCAGCACCGGCGTGTCGGGCAGCTGGGCCCGCGCCAGCGCCTGGGGCCACTGCGACGGCAGCGGCTCGGTGGCCGTCGCCAGCACATCGCCCGCCTTGACCCAGGCCTGGAAGGGCACCCACGCGAACAGCACCCCGCCCACCATCCAGGCCAGCACCTGCCAGGCCACCAGGTAGCCCAGCCAGCGGTGCCAGCGGAACAGGCGGGGGGACCAGCGGGTGGCCATGGCGTTTCAGCGCGTGCGCATCTGGCTGCGCGCCAGACTGCAGGCCAGTTCGCCCACGCGGCGCAGCGCGGCCGGGTGGCCGGCGCGCCAGTCGGCTCCCACGCCGATGCGCAGGCAGTTGCGAAAGCGCGCGTGCGCGCTGAACAGCGAGCCCGGCGCGACCAGGATGTTCTCGGCCTGCGCCGCCTGCTGCACCGCCTGCGCATCCACACCCGCCGGCAGCTCCACCCACAGCAGGAAGCCGCCGGGCGGGTCGCTGACCCGGGTGCCGGCCGGAAAGTGCTCGGCAATCAAGGCCCGCGCCTGCTCCAGGCGGCGCGCTGCCTCGCTGCGCAGCTGGCGCATCAGCGCCTGGTGGCCGGCCTGGGTCAGCAGATCAGCCAGTGCCAGCTCCAGCACCGCGGTCTGCGCGCCGTGCAGGCTCTTGAGGCGCTGCAGCGGCTCGGTCCAGCGCCCGGCCTCCACCCAGCCCAGGCGCAGGCCCGGCGCCACGGTTTTGGAAAAGGAGTCGCACAGCATCACATGGCCGCTGCTGTCGTAGCTCTTGACGCTGCGGCGCAGGGTGTCGCTGAGCACCAGGTCGCTGTAGACCGCGTCCTCGATCACCGCGATGTCGTGCCGCGTGGCCAGGGCCGCCAGGCGCTGGCGCTCGGCCAGCGGCATGCAGCTGCCCAGCGGGTTGGACAGCGTGGGCACCACCAGCACGGCGCGCACCGGCTGGGTGTCCAGCGCCAGCTGCAGCGCGTCCAGCGACAGGCCGTGGCGCGGGTGGGTGGGAATCTCCAGCGCCTTCAGGTGCAGGCCCTGCAGCAGCTCCAGGAAGGAGTAGTGGGTGGGTGATTCGATCGCCACCACATCGCCCGGCCGGGTGACGGTGCGCAGGCACAGGCTGACCGCGTCCATGCAGCCGGCGGTGATGGTGATGCGCTCGGGGTCGAGGCTGCAACCCAGCGTCAGCGCATAGCGGGCCAGCGCCTGGCGCGCCTCGGGGTGGCCGTGGGCGCCGGGGTACTGGCACAGCAGCGCGCGCTGGCGCTGCACGGTGCGCACCAGGGTGCGGCGCACGCGGTCGGCGTCCAGCAGGCTGGCGTCGGGCGTGCCGCTGCTGAAACTGACCACGCCCTGCGCCGCCACCGGGCCCAGCAGGCGCCGACCCAGCGCGTCGTCCACGCACACCGCCTGCGGCTTGCGGGTGGCGCGGGCGATCGTGGGCTCGGGCAGCTGCACGCTGCGCGGACCGCGCACGAAGAAACCGGCGCGCGGCCGCGCCTCGATCAGCTGCGTGTCCTCCAGCCAGCGGTAGGCCTGCACCGCGGTGCCAATCGCCACGCCGTGCTGGCGGGCGGTCTCACGCACCGACGGCAGGCGCTGCCCGCGCGCCAGGCTGCCCTGGCGCATCGCATCGGCCAGGCCGTGGGCGATGCGCAGGTACTGGGTGCCGGGGTCGGTGGCGGGCGCGTCCATGCCGCATTCTGTACCGGTGGGCGGCAGGCCGACTGGTACAGCAGCCCCGCAGGACGGCTGGTACAGCGCCGCGCGGTGCGCAGTCTGTACCAGTGCGGTCCGCGCGCTGCTGTGGCTGTCGCCGCGGGGCCGGGGCCCTCAGCATGCAGGCCATGAACACCGCCACCCCGCTGCTTGAACGCCCCTCGGCCGGCACCGCCGGCGAGGATCTCCACCTCGCGCCGCTGAACGGCCCGCACGGCCGCGTGCGCAGCCTGGACTGCGTGGCCGGCCCGCACCAGCTGCGCGTGCTGCAGGGCCGCGTCTGGCTGACCATCGAAGGCCAGCCCGCGGACCATGTGCTGTCGGCTGGTCAGGGCTGCGACCTCGTCGGCCCGGCGCGCCTGCACCTGAGTGCCGAGGGCGCGCGCAGCGCGCGCGTCACGCTGCGGCCCCGGGACCGCTAGAGTCGGGGCCATGCGCCCCTCACTCACCGCATCAACGCCGCCCTCCCCGCCGGCTGGTGGTGCCCGCTGCGCATGACGCGCGTGCTGGGCCTGCTGCTGCTGGCCGCGGTGGTCAGCGTGGGGCTGCTTGGCCTGGGCTGGGCGATCGCCGGCTCCATCGGCCTGGTGGCGGCCACGCCGCTGGTGGCGCTGGTGGTCACGCTGCCGCTGCAGAACGCCCTGAGCCAGGCGGCGCTGGAAACCACCCGCCTGGCCACCGCCCACGCGCTGCGCGGCAAGCGCGCGTACCGCGGCCGCCTGATCGGCGTGATCGAGGACGAAGACGGCCACTGGTGGCTGCACGTGGCCGACCTGCGCCGGGTGCTGGACGGCCTGCCCGACACCACCCGCCTGCTGGCCGCCACCCGCGGCCGCAGCACGCCCGACACCTGGCGCCTGGACGCCCATGTGCGCGCCGACGCGCTGATCGAGCTGCTGGACGCCGCCCACGCCCGGCCGACGCGGCAGTTCACACAGTGGCTGCGCCAGGAGATGGCCGCCGACGCCCGCCGGCGCGAGCGCGCGGGAACGGCCAGGCCGCGATAATCAGGGGTTGGCCGCCGCCCGGTGGCCCCCGACCGATACCCGCCCCGATGTCCGCCGAACTCGCCGAGCAGGTGCGCCAGCGCCGCACCTTCGCCATCATCTCCCACCCCGACGCGGGCAAGACCACGCTGACGGAAAAGCTGCTGCTGTTCTCGGGCGCGATCCAGATCGCCGGCTCGGTCAAGGCCCGCAAGGCCACGCGCCACGCCACCTCGGACTGGATGGAGATCGAGAAGCAGCGCGGCATCTCGGTGGCCTCCTCGGTCATGCAGATGGAGTACCGCGGCTGCACCATCAACCTGCTCGACACCCCCGGCCACCAGGACTTCTCGGAAGACACCTACCGCGTGCTGACCGCGGTGGACGCGGCGCTGATGGTCATCGACGCCGCCAATGGTGTGGAGCCGCAGACCCGCCGCCTGCTGCAGGTCTGCCGCGCGCGCAACACGCCCATCCTCACCTTCGTCAACAAGATGGACCGCGAGGTGCAGGAGCCGCTGGCGCTGATGGACGAGATCGAGCGCGAGCTGGGCATGACCGTGGTGCCCTTCACCTGGCCGGTGGGCATGGCCAAGTTCTTCGGTGGCGTGCTGGACCTGCGCAAGGACCAGATGCGCGTCTTCAGCCCCGGCGAGGACCGCGTGGCGGGCACCGAGGAGATCGTCGACGGCCTGGCCAACCCGGTGCTGAACGAGCGCTTCGGTGACGTGTACGAGCAGGCCGCCGGCGAGATCGAGCTGGTGCGCGAAGCCGCCCCCGCCTTTGACGAGGCCGAGTTCCTGGCCGGTCGCCAGACGCCGATGTTCTTCGGCTCGGCGGTCAACAACTTCGGCGTGCAGGAGGTGCTGGACGCGCTGGTCGACCTGGCGCCGCCGCCGGGCCCGCGACCGGCGATCCAGCGTACGGTGGAGCCCGACGAGGGCAAGTTCACCGGCGTGGTCTTCAAGATCCAGGCCAACATGGACCCGGCGCACCGCGACCGCATCGCCTTCCTGCGCGTGGCCAGCGGCAAATTCAGCCGCGGCATGAACCTCAAGGTGGTGCGCAGCGGCAAGACCCTGCGGCCCAACACCGTGGTCACCTTCATGAGCCAGAAGCGCGAGCTGCTGGACGAGGCCTTTGCGGGCGACATCATCGGCATCCCCAACCACGGCGTGCTGCAGTTGGGCGACACCCTGACCGAGGGCGAAGCCCTGCAGTTCACCGGCCTGCCCTTCTTCGCGCCCGAGCTGTTCCGCTCGGTGGAAGTGGCCGACCCGCTGAAGACCAAGCAACTGCGCGCCGGCCTGACCCAGCTGGGCGAGGAAGGCGCGATCCAGGTCTTCCGCCCGATGGCCGGCAGCGTGCTGCTGCTGGGCGCCGTGGGCCAGCTGCAATTTGAAGTGGTGGCCCACCGCCTGGAGCACGAGTACGGCGTGAAGGCCCGCATCATGCCGGCGCGCTACAACGTGGCGCGCTGGGTGACCTGCGAGGAAGCCGACGGCGGCGAGAAGGAATTGAAGCGCTTCATCGACGCCAACAGCCACCGCCTGGCGCTGGACGCGGTGGACGCGCCCACGCTGCTGCTGGAATACGCGGGCGAGCTGCGCGCGATCCAGGAGAACTGGCCGAAGATCAAGTTCCACGCGCTGCGCGAGCACGCGGGGTTGGTGTTTCAGCAGCGGATGGGGGACTGAACCCCCGGGGCCGATCTGCTCAGTGACTGAACGCGCGCAACCAGCCGATCATGTGTTCGTGCATGTCGGTCACCAGCGTCCCCATCTGGGCCTTGAAGAACTTGACCACGGCCGCCGGATCCTCCTCGCGCCGCTTCTTCATCGCCGCGACGATCCCCAGGGGATTGGACTTGGCGTGGCCATCGATCGTCACCGGATTGCCGTCCTCGTCGCGGACCACGTTGGTCCCCAGGTTGCGTGTGTAGTACGGCACCTCGCCAGCGCGCAGGGCTTTCCAGGCGCCCGCGGCGACGATCAGATTTCGGATCGTCGGTAGCGGCGTCGACGTGCCTCCCTTGAGCGGCACCAGCAGGGCGCCATTGCGGTGTGCCAATTCTTCGTCGATGTAACGGGTCCAGCTGTCCAGTGTCGCCGGTGTGTCGCCCGCCAGCAGCGGGTAGTTGTCGCGCTGGGCCGTGGGGATGAGGTTGTTGAATTCGGCCGTGGCAATCGGCACGAATCGAGCCGTCAACTTGCCAAGGTTCTTCTCGAGCTCGCTGAGGTCAGGCCCCTTGCCCGGGTCGCTCATCCGACCGATCACATCCGAGAAGCCCTTGAACAGGGCGTTGAGAGCCTCTGGCGTGGTCGGCAAGGTGGTGATCTTGCCGTCCTGGATGTCGCGCTCAATGGTCTTGCGGATGCCCTCGAGCGACTTGGTCCAGAGCTGATCGGCCCATCCGCCCTTCTTGCACTTCTGCGGATCGACCTTGTCGTCCTCCTCCGGGTTCTTCTTGGGCGCAAGGTAGTCGGTGTTGAGCACGAACAGGCCCGTCGTCGCCTCCATGTCGATCACCTGCAACGAATTCTTCTTCAGCAGCACGTTCTCCTGGTGGACGTCATCGAGTCCGACGTAATAGGACATCGCCATGGCACCACCCATGCTGGCGTAGATGTCCAGCACGTCGTCCTTGCCGGTGGGGCCACCGCCGGTGTCCACGAACTCCATGTAGCCGCGCCCGGTGTCCTCTGGCGGGACATCCTTGGTCATGATCGGCACGATGCGATAGGTGTCCACGCCTTCCAGCTTGGACGCCACGCCGTCGGAGCCGAACAGCATGGCGTCGATGGCCAGACTGCTTGGCTTGTAGACGACCTTCTTCTCCTTGCCGCCGTCGATGAAGCGCAGGATCAGCACCTGCTTGCCGCCCTTGTGGAAATCACTGCCGGTGAAACGGATGCCGGCCAGTGTTGCCGTCGGGCCCAGCAGGCCGCTGGACTTCATCTCGGCCAGATCCTTGGTGATGTTCTTGGACACATTGTTGCGGACCTCGTTGATGGCCTGCTCCCAGATGCTGCCATCGATGACGCCTGAGTCGACGCCCAGCTTGGTGTCCTTGACCGCGCTGATGACCAGGGAGTCCAGGCCGTCGATCGCCACCCCGAGGTCGGAGCCCATGGTCTTGACCTTGCTCACCAGGTCGTTGATGTAGTCGAACTTGTTCTGCGTCAGCGTGGCACCGTGAAGCGTGCCCATGTCGTCCTTGACGAACTCGTCGTCAACCCGCACGCCGGGTACCCCGGCCATGGTCTTGACCAGGGACACCTTGGGCGGGCCGACGCTGATGTCCTGGGACCGCACCACCGTGTCCGCCAGGTTCTTGTGGAGATCATCCAGCAGTTGTCCGTACTTGGCGTTGAGTTTGCGGTCCTCCTTGGCGCGGGCGATCTTCAGGCGCAGATCCAGCACCTTCTGGAGGCGCTCCGGTGGCGGGCTGTTCTCGATGTCGTCAAGGTCGGACGCGATGGAGGCCAGGCGGGTCTGGCTCAGGAAGATGTTCTTGGTGGCGGCCCAGCGGATCTTGGGGTTGACCTGCTCGGCCCCCATCTTGAAGGCCGCCTTGAACTGGCTGATCGACATGACCATGGTGGTGCTCCTTCCCTCGGTCAGGACAGTTCGGTGACAAAGCGATCGAGTGCCGCCGCCAGGGTGTCACGGATGCTGACTTCGATCCCGAAGGGGTTCTGGTCACAGGCGGCGACGCGGATGTCGCCGCGCAGGTGATTGGCGTAGGCACGTGCCAGCTCGCGCGCGCCGGCCGCGTCCTCGGCGGTGGCGTTGTGGCCGTCGCCCAGTTCCAGCATCGCGGCCAGCAAGGGCACCTTGAAGTTGCCTGTGACCGCATTGAGGCCGAACTCGGCAATCTCCTTGAGCTCGCTGTCGTCCTGCTCACGCAGCACGCGCTGCAGCCGGCTGATCTGCTCATCGACCGACTCGCTGGCCTCGCGCAACTCACTCGAGATGCGGCGCCACTTGGCCGGGAACTCATTGCCCAGCGGCGACTCGCCGCTGGGCGAACCTGCGCCGCCGCCGCCGCGGGATGACAGCATGTCCTGCAGTGCGCGAAGTACAGCCATCGCGCCGTCGAAGTCCTTGGCCTTGGCCAGTTCACCCATGCGGGCCACCAGCGCGGCGACCCGGGGATCCCGGGAGGCGCCGCCCGTGGCCTGGACGATGGCCGGCTGCAGGGCCTTGAGCCGGGCCATGAAGTCGGCCTGGCTGACACCTGGGGGCGCCGGCGGCACCTCGGGTGACTGCGGGGCAGGCGGCGGCGTGCCGGTCTCGTCCTGGGCTGTGGCGGCGTCATCCTCGTCGTCGCGCTCCAGTGCCGTGCCGTCCTCGGCCCACAGCACGACAGCGCTGACGCGGAAGCCACAGGCCTTGAGCGGCCCCCGAACCTTCTTGGTCAGGCCGCTGAAGGGTTTGTCCACGCGCAGATTCAGCACCCGATCTTCGATCCACGCCACGCCGTAGCAACCCTGCTTGATGTCCTGCTCGTCCTGCAGGCGACGCAGCAGCGTGCGGCCGGAGACCTTGGCGTGCAGACACAGTGCAGCGGGTTTCTTGAGCTTCGGGTTCGCGTCGATGAAGGCGAAGTTCGGTCGGTACTCCGGCTTGCGCTGGCACATCATCAACTGCGCCAGCAAACGCTTGGGGTCGAAGAGCGCGGCGACGGCGGCATCAGCGTCATCACCCTCGTCCTCGGAGCCTTTTTGTTCCGCCGCCAGGGCCTGGCGCGCCTCCTTGAGGGCGGCCGCCAGTTCCTTGCCCAGGGTGTCAAGGCGCTTCTGGTGCTTCTGGGCCTCGGCGATGATGTCCTTGCAGGCCTCCAGGGTGGGCTTGGCTGCGTCCTTGGCCTTGGCCTGCTTTGCGGCGGTATCCGAGGCGGTGCTGATCAACTTGCCCAGCGCCTCGGCCAGACTGTCCCAGGCGTCATCCCGGCTGCCGTAGGCCTTGTCCAAATCAGCCAGGCTGCGGACCTTGCGCACACTGGCGATGTCCCAGACGGACCAGTCCACACTCTGGTGCCGCTTGTGCAATGCCTTGAGCGCCTCGCTCACATCACTTCGAGGGGGAAGTGATCCTTTCTTCCGATCCCAGTGTCCGGGATCGAGCGCATCGGGAAACTCAAGCACAGCCATCTGCATCCTCCTGCCTTGGGGAGCGCCGATTCTAGGATTGGCCTGGGCGGCTCACTCGTCGGGGCCTTCCCCAGCTGTCGGCAGGGATACGACAGGTTGGCGCGCAGCGGCCCCGGCCCACCGCGTGGACACGCGACTGGGCCAGCGCCAGGTCGGCCTCAACGCTTGACAGCCGCCTTGAAGTCGGCGTCGTCGAACAGCTGGCCGATGAGCTTCTGGTAGAGCGCGCCGTACTGGTTGAACGCCGCCGGGATGGCGACCGCGCCCATGAACGACGACTCCCATTCGGCCGCGGCCACCAGCTCCTTGTCGAAGACCTGGGCACCGTCGCGCTTGACCTGGAAGCGGGCCGCCAGGCGGCCGATGCCCTTGCCGATGCCGGCGTCCAGGTTGTTGTCGGTGATCGTGCCCGAGACCACGATGCGGCCATCGGTGGACAGCAGGCCGGCGCCCTTGAGCTCGGCGGCCAGCTGGTCGCGCAGTTGCACCGCAAAGCTGCCGCCCTGCGGGGCGATGGTGTTGCCGCCACGCACGCTCAGGCCCTTGTCGGCGTCGGCGGCCTTGCCGGGCGCGGCCTTGAACTCGCCGACGCCCATGGGGGCGGGCGGGCTGCTCTTCAGGCGCTCGACGTTCGGAGCGCTGGCGGTGACGGGAACGGTGACCGAGGCACAGCCGGTGGCGAGTGCGGCCACGGCGATCAGGGACAGGGCGGCCACGCGGCGGCCGGTGGCGAGGAAGACAGACGTCATGGTGTGCGGGATAGGAGAAATGGGGGGGAACCGGATCAGCGGCCGGCGAAGGCCGGGTCGCGCGACAGCTCGTTGAGCAGTTGGCTGACGACCTGGCGGCTCATCGTGAACACGGCGTCGCCGACGCTCTCGGCCTTGGTGGCGTTCTGCGGCGCGCCCGAGGCGCCCACGGTGGTGTGGATCGCATGACGGGCCGTCTTCACCACGGCCGAGCCACCACCGGGCGGCGTGTAGCGCGCCGTGCAGACATAGCCGTCCGACACCTGGGTGCCGGCCAGTCCGAAGGTCAGGCCCGTGACGAAACCCTTGGTGAAGGCGTCGTCCGACAGCGGCACGTTGTTGATCGTGATGCTCAGCAAGCCGGCGCCCGGATCAGCCTGTTCAACGACGGTGCTGAACAGGCCGCTGTCCTTGACCTGGTTCACCACCCGGCCGCGCACCAGCTCACTGGCGCGCCCGTTGGGCGCGCCCTTCGTCTGGAACTCGAAGAACACCTGCACCGGCTGCGCCCGGGCCGGCTTGGCGAACTGGGCACTGGGCACTTCAGGCACGCCGTTGTCGACGTAGACACTGGCGCATCCGCTGAGCAGCAGGCTCAGCAACAGGGCGGCGAACGGGCGCCACCACCGGGCGCCGGTGCGCCAGGCAGTCAAGGTCATCATGTGGGTTCTCCCTGGAACTGATGTGTGGTCGGCCTGCCTGGTCGATGCCGCAGCAGGCTGCGGGCGACTATAGCGGCGCGGCTCGATCCTGCCAGTCAGGGTGATCTCGGAGCGTGGGGCTCGTCAGTGCTCCACGGTTTCCTCGAAGCGCGCGATGATCGCCCGCACCTCGTCCATGCCATGGCGCAGCGCCGCCACGCACTCGGCATCAACCTTTCCGGCGCGGGCCATGGACTCCAGCGTCTTCATCGAGTCCTCGACGGCGAACGGCGGTTTGTAGACGCGCCGGCTGGTCAGCGCGTCGAAGACATCGGCCACGGTGACGATGCGCGCTTCGATGGGGATGTCGTCGCCGCGCAGGCCTTGCGGGTAGCCGCTGCCGTCCAGGTATTCGTGGTGGTGGGCCACCAGGCGGCGCAGGATGTCGATGCCGCTGATGCCGCCCAGGCGGAAGTCGATGATCAGGCGCTCGATCATCTCGCAGCCCAGCGTGACGTGGCGCTGCATCTGCTGGCGCTCTTCGGGGGTGTACAGGCCGGGCTTGAGCAGCAGGGCGTCGGGCACGCCGATCTTGCCGATGTCGTGCAGCGGCGCGAACAGGAACAGCTGTTCGATGAACTCGTCGCTCAGCTGGCGCGGACCGCTCAGGCTGCGCGCGATCAGGCGCACGTAGCGCGACATGCGGTCGAGGTGGGTGCCGGTTTCCACGTCGCGCAGGTGGGCGAAGTCGCGCGCCACGCGCATCGAGCCCACCAGCGCCTGCACCGCGATCACCTCGTGGCTGATCATCAGCGCCACCAGCTGGGTGTAGACCTCCAGCCGGTCCACCACCTCGGGCGTGAAGGCCTCGGGCTGCAGCGAGTCGTAGAACAGGAAGCCTTCGAAGGTGTCGCCGTCGAAGATCGGCACGGTGTAGGACGATCGGTAGCCCTGCTCGCGCAGCCAGTGGCTGTGGGCCGTGTCGGTGGCCGGCAGCAGGTCCAGGCGGTCCACCACCCGGGCGCGACGTTCACGGGCCAGCGCGCCCAGGCTGGGGCTGTCCGACAGGCGGTACTGGTAGGCCCGCAGCGGCTCGCCGTGCGCGGTGCTGTTGACGAAGGTCTTGAGCAGGTCCTCGGCCGGGTCGTAGAGCGCACAGGCCATGCGGTCGATGGCTGGCGCCACCCGACGCAGTTGACCGTGCAGCGCGCCGATGCGCTCGCTCAGTGACTGGGTCTGGGCCGGGGGGAGGACCCACGCGGGGGCGTTGGATGCTTGGGTCATGGAGGGTACGCTGGGGTACTGCATTCAGCGTGGCCGCAAGGTTAACGAGGGCAGGCCCGCCGGGCAAGCGGGGCGCGGGATCGACCTGTCGCGCAGCGGTGACAATTCCCGCATGTCTGCTCCCCGTTCGCGCCTGGCGCTCTACCTTGACCTGATCCGCTGGAACCGGCCGGCCGGCTGGCTGCTGCTGCTGTGGCCCACGCTCAGCGCGCTGTGGATCGCCGCCGACGGCTTCCCCGGCTGGCACCTGCTGGTCGTGTTCACCGCCGGCACCATCCTGATGCGCAGCGCCGGCTGCTGCATCAATGACGTGGCCGATCGCGAGTTCGACCGCCACGTCAAGCGCACCGCGGCGCGGCCGGTGACCAGCGGCGAGCTGCCGGTGAAGGAGGCGCTGGGCCTGGGCGCGGTGCTGGCGCTGGCGGCCTTCGGCCTGGTGCTGACCACCAATGCGCCGACCATCCTGCTGTCCTTCCCGGCACTGGCGATCGCGCTCGTCTATCCCTATGCCAAGCGGGTGGTGGCGATGCCACAGGCGGTGCTGGGCGTGGCTTTCAGCTTCGGCATCCCGATGGCCTTCTCGGCGGTGCTGGGCGGCGCCGAGTGGAGCCTGTCGGCGGTGGGCGCGGCCGTGCCCTGGCAGGCCTGGGCGCTGCTGCTGGCCAACCTGTTCTGGGTGCTGGCCTATGACACCGAATATGCAATGGTCGATCGCGACGACGACCTGCGCATCGGCATCCGCACCTCGGCCATCACGCTGGGTCGCTTCGACGTGGCCGGGGTGATGGCCTTCTACGCCATCCACCTGGTCGCCTGGGGGGCGCTGAGCCATTCGCTGGGGCTGGACCGGCTGTCCTGGCTGGGCCTGGTGGCCGCGGGCTTGCAGGCCGGCTGGCACTACACGATGATCCGCACCAGAAGCCGCGAGGGCTGCTTCCGTGCCTTCCGGGTCAACCACTGGCTCGGCTTTGCCGTTTTCATGGGCACGGTGCTGGCCACTGCCTGAGCACCCCGACAACCCACCCAGGAGGAGCCCATGTCCATCAACCGCCGCCACTGGACCCTGGCCCTGCTGCTCGGCAGTCTGGCCGGTGCTGCCCGCGCCGAATCGCTGGAACAGCGCTTCCGCGGCTTCCTGGACAAGCTGCGCAGCCAGGGCCGCCAGCTGATCGAAAGCCGTCTGCCGGGCCTGAACGAGGCGCGCACCCCCACCATCACCCGCCGCACCGACAACCTGCCGCTGGGGCAGGGCGAGCTGGCCGTTTTCGTGGCGCCGGGCTGCCGCCTCTGCAACGACGCGATGGCCCAGTTGCGCAAGCTGAAGGTGCAGTTCGACGTGCTGGACCTGGGCAAGAGCGCCACCGCGCGGCAGTCGCACGCGCTGCTGGGCTCGCCCGACCTGCCAGTGATCCTGATGCCCACGCAGATGCTGGTGGGCTACACCGCCGCCAAGCTCAACGAGGCGCTGGCGCTGGACCAGCAGACACTGTCCCAGGTGCCGATCTGACCGCGCGCGCCGGCGCGGTCAGGCGCGGCCGAACTCGTCGCCCAGCTCCGCCGCGCGCCGCGCCGCCGCGTGCACTGCGGCCACCACCGTGGCCTTCATGCCGGCGGCCTCCATCGTGCTGATCGCCGCGTGCGTGGTGCCGCCCTTGCTGGTCACCCGCTGGCGCAGCACCTCGGGGCTGTCCACCGATTGCGCCGACAGCGCCGCCGCCCCGGCAGCGGTGCCCTCGGCCAGCTGGCGGGCCTGGGCCGGGCTCAGGCCCAGCTCGGTGCCGGCCTGCACCATGGCCTCGATCAGGTAGAAGAAGTAGGCCGGGCCCGAGCCCGACAGCGCGGTCACCGCGTCCAGGTCGCGCTCGGCGTCCACCCACAGCAGGCGGCCGGTCGGGGCCAGCAGGGCCTCGGCGCGCTGGCGCTGTGCGCTGCTGACCGCGGCACTGGCATGCAGGCCGGTCATGCCCTGGCCGATCAGCGCCGGCGTGTTGGGCATGCAGCGCACCACCTGCGCGCTGCCGCTGGCGCGGGCGATGGCCTCGCTGCGGATACCGGCCATCACGCTGATCTGCAAGGCGCCGCCGATGTGCGCGGCGCAGGGCGCGGCGGCTTCGGCGAAGAGCTGCGGCTTGACCGCCCAGACCACCGTGTCCACGCCCTGCAGCGCCGCACCAGCGGCGTCCAGCACCGTCAGTCCGAACTGCTCACGCAGCCGGGCCGCCTGCTCGGCCCAGGGTTCCACCACGATGAAGGCATCGGCCGGCGCACCCGCGCGCAGCAGGCCGCCCAGCACCGCGCTGGCCATGTTGCCGCCACCGATGAAGGCGGTGCGTCCCAGGGAAGTTGAAGCATTCATGGCGCGCAGTGTAGGCGCGGCCTGGGGCCGGCGCGCGCATGCCAAGGTCTGGCGCTGGTCATGCATGGCCTGCATGCATGAACGGCCGGAACAGCAACTATGCAAAAGTTGCATGAGGCTCGGTGACAAATTCGGCGCCACCCCGCCTACAGTCCGCCCCCATGCCGAACGGGCCGGCTCACAAGGCCGGTGACGGCTGATCCAACATCCCTGGAGACACACCGATGACCGAACCCCTGTCCTACGTCCACCCGACCCCCGACAGCCCCTGGGGCACCTACCTGATGCAGGTCGACCGCGTGGCGCCCTACCTGGGCCACCTCTCGCGCTGGATCGACACCTTGAAGCGCCCCAAGCGCGCGCTGATCGTCGACATCCCGATCGAACTGGACGACGGCACCATCGCCCACTACGAGGGCTACCGCGTGCAGCACAACCTCAGCCGCGGCCCGGGCAAGGGGGGGGTGCGCTACCACCCGGACGTGACGCTGGAAGAGGTGATGGCGCTGTCGGCCTGGATGAGCATCAAGAACGCCGCGGTCAACCTGCCCTACGGCGGTGCCAAGGGCGGCATCCGCATCGATCCCAAGAAGCTCTCGCTGAAGGAGCTCGAGCGCGTGACCCGCCGCTACACCAGCGAGATCGGCATCATCATCGGCCCGCAGCAGGACATCCCGGCGCCGGACGTCAACACCAACGCCCAGATCATGGCGTGGATGATGGACACCTACTCGATGAACACCGGCGCCACCGCCACCGGCGTGGTCACCGGCAAGCCGATCCACCTGGGCGGCTCGCTGGGCCGCGTCAAGGCCACCGGCCGCGGCGTGTTCGTCACAGGCCGCGAGGCGGCCCGGCGCATCAACCTCGACCTGCAGGGTGCCCGCGTGGCGGTGCAGGGCTTCGGCAATGTGGGCTCGGCCGCGGCCGAGCTGTTCGGCCAGGCCGGCGCCAAGATCGTGGCGGCGCAGGACCACACCGGCACCATCTACAACGGCAACGGCTTTGACCTGGCCGAGCTGATGCCGCACGTCAAGGCCACCGGCGGCGTGGGCGGCTTCAAGGGCGCCGAGGTGATAGGCAACGAGGAGTTCTGGGATGTCGACTGCGACATCCTGATCCCCGCCGCGCTGGAAGGCCAGATCACCGCCGACCGCGCCCGCCGCGTGAAGGCCAAGATGGTGCTCGAGGGCGCCAACGGCCCCACCGTGCCCAGCGCCGACGACATCCTGGCCGACCGCGGCATCCTGGTGGTGCCCGACGTGATCTGCAACGCCGGTGGCGTGACGGTCTCGTACTTCGAGTGGGTGCAGGACTTCTCCAGCTTCTTCTGGACCGAGGACGAGATCAACGTGCGCCTGGACAAGATCATGGTGGGCGCGCTCAAGCGCATCTGGGAGGTGGCCGACCAGCACCGCATCACGCTGCGCACCGCCACCTTCACGGTCTCCTGCGAGCGCATCCTGCAGGCCCGCGTCGAGCGCGGTCTCTATCCCTGATCGCCTGGCGGCACACCGCTACCATGGGGGCCTTCCAAGGCCCCTTTTTCATGCCCATGATGCTGCGCCGCACCCTGCTTGCCCTGGCCGCCACACTCGTCAGCGTCCCGCTGGCCCAGGCCCAGTCCGCCTGGCCCACCAAGCCGGTGCGCATCGTCGTGCCGGCGCCGGCCGGCTCCTCGCTGGACATCATCGCCCGGCTGCTGGGCGACAAGCTCAAGGACCGCTGGGGCCAGGCCGTGGTGGTCGAGAACAAGCCCGGCGCCGGCGGCATGCTGGGCACCGACGTGGCGGCCAAGGCGGCGCCCGACGGCCACACGATCGCGCTGTCCTTCAACGGCCCGATCGCCTTCGCGCCCTACCTGTACGCCAAGGTGCCCTACGACGCCGCCAAGGACCTGGTGCCGGTGGTGATGACCACCTCGCAGCCCAATGTGCTGGCGGTGGGCGCGCATGTGCCGGTGAAGACGCTGGCCGAGTTCATCGCCTGGGCCAAGGCGAAGAACGGCGCGATGAACTACTCGTCGCTGGGCAACGGCAGCTCGGCCCACCTGACGATGGAGCTGTTCCTGGCCGAGATCGGCGCCAAGGCCCAGCACATCCCCTTCAACGGCTCGCCGCCGGCCGCGCTGGCGGTGGCCCAGGGCGAGGCCGACGCCTGCTTCATGGTGGCCCCGGCGCTGATGGCCCATGTGCGCAACAACAAGGCCCGGCTGCTGGCGGTCAGCAGCACCCAGCACCCCGACAGTCTGAAGGACCTGCCGACGCTGGCCTCGGCCGGCCTGAAGAATGTGGAGAGCCTGGCCTGGAACGGCCTGTTCGTCGCCGCCGGCACGCCCGAGGCGGTGGTGGCGAAGATCAATGCCGATGTCAACGCCACGCTGGCTGATCCGGCGGTCAAGAGCGCCCTGGATGCCCAGGGCCTGACGCCGGTGGGCGGCAGCGCCGCCGCCTTCCGCCAGGTGGTGGCGTCCGACAGCGCGCGCTGGGGCGCGGTGATCCGCCAACTGGGCCTGAAGCTGGACTGATCAGCCCAGGCGCAGCTGCCCGGCGTCCTCGCGCACCCGCCCCTCGGCCAGCAGCTTGCCCAGGTGGGCGCGCAGCGAGCGCAGCGCCAGCGCGTGGCGCGCGCTGGGCACATCGCCATACACCGTGGGCACCAGCGCCTCGTCGCTGCAGGGGCCCAGCGTGCGCAGCGCGTCCAGCACCTTGGCCTCGCGCGCCAGGCGGTGGGCGATGAGCTTGCGCAGCTCGTCGTGCGGGCGCGCCATCAGGAAGCCGTGGCCGGGGGCGAACCAGTCCAGATCGATGGCCAGCAGCTTCTCCAGCGCGCCCAGGTAGGCGGCCATGTCGCCGTCGGGCGGGTTGATGACCACGGTGGAGCCCTGCATCACGTGGTCGCCGGTGAACAGCAGCTTCTCCTCCTCGAGCAGCCAGCAGACATGGTTGGCGGCGTGGCCGGGCGTGTGCACCGCACGCAGCGTGCAGCCCTCGCCCAGCACCAGCCGCTCGCCGTCGGCCGGCGCGTGGTCGGG
Organism: Ideonella alba; assembly: GCF_018069845.1. Taxonomy (NCBI): domain Bacteria; kingdom Pseudomonadati; phylum Pseudomonadota; class Betaproteobacteria; order Burkholderiales; family Sphaerotilaceae; genus Ideonella; species Ideonella alba. Next base: position 127,792 of record NZ_JAGQDD010000003.1, on the reverse strand, counting down.
CGCGAACACCGTGTCCTGCCACTCGGGGTGTACCGCCGCCAGGCCCACCAGCGGGGCGCCGGTCAGGGCGTGCAGGCGCTGCGCGGCGGGCGAATGGTCCTTGTGGGTGTGGGTGACGATGATGCGGGTGATCGGCCGGCCGGCGGCGGCCTGCAGCACGGCCTGCAGGTGGGCCTCGGTGTCGGCATCATCGGGGCCGGGGTCGAGCACCGCCAGCGGCCCGCCGGGTGCGCCGATCAGGTAGGTGTTGGTGCCCGGGCCGGTCATCACCGAGCCGTTGCCGCAGGTCACGCGCATCACGCGCTCGGACAGCGCCACCGCGCGCAGCGGCGGCAGCTCGAACCAGATGTCGCCGCGGCCCTGCGGGTCCAGCCGGCCGATCTCGGCGTAGGCCCACTCATCCGGCAGCACCGGGCGCACGCCCTGGGCGTTGCAGCCCAGACGCGGCATGTGGCGTGGCGGGTTCACCCGTGCGGCGGCCTCGTCCAGGATGGCCTGCACGCTGGTGAATCGACCCAGGTCCTGCAGCGTGCGGCGGGTGACCGGCAGCAGCTTCAGGCGGCGCTCCTTGTCCAGCGCCTGCGCCGGCGTCAGCCAGGCGATCTCCAGCGCCTCGCCCTTGTCGGCCTGCGGCTGCTGGCCGTCGGGCAGGCGCGCCACATAGAAGCGGGTGTCAAAGCGCTTGGCAATGCCCGGCGGCGTCAGCCAGTGGCTGTGATAGACCAGGGCCGAGGTGGCCAGGCGCAGGTCGTGGCGCTGGCACAGGGCGACGAAATCCTCGCCGCTTTGCATCGCGTGGCGCTCGGCCACGGCCGCCGGCAGCGAACCGTGGGCGAACAGCAGGCCCACCTCCTCGAAGCACTCGCGCACCGCGGCCACCGCGTAGTCCAGCGCGCCGCGGGCCAGGCCCAGGCGGGTGCTGTGGGCGGCGTCGTCCTCGCCGTCGCAGCGCTCGTGCAGCAGGCCGTCGGTGGCATCCAGCACGCCGCCGGGGAAGACCCAGACGCCGCTGCGGATGTCGCCGTCGCGCTCGGCACGGCGCAGCATCAGCACCTCGGGACCGCTGTCGCCGTCGCGCAGCACCACCACGCTGGCGGCCAGGCGGGCGCCGGCCAGGTCGGGGTCGTTCGGGTTCAGCGGGGTCGGGGGCATGGCGGCAGGGCGTCGGGGCGAAGCCGCCAGTCTACGATTGCGGCATGACGCCCCCACTGCCGTGTCTGCGCATCGAGCCCCTGGGCCGGGAACTGCCCGTGGCGCCACGGCAGTCGCTGCTGGAGGCGGCGCAGGCCGCGGGCCTGTGGCTGCCGCGCTCCTGCCGCAACGGCACCTGCCGCGCCTGCCTGTGCCGGCTGCGTGCCGGGGCGGTGAGCTACCGCGTGGAATGGCCCGGCCTGAGCGCCGAGGAACGCGCCGAGGGCTGGGTGCTGCCCTGCGTGGCCGAGCCGCTGGGCGATGTGGTGATCGAGCAGGCGGCCGCGCGCGATCAGCGCATCAGCGCCAGCTCCTCGTCGGGCGACGCGGCCTCGGCCAGCTGAGCGATCAGCCACTCGGGCTTGATGCGCAGCCGCGCCAGCAGCTCGGTCAGTGCCGGGCTCAGCGCGGCCTCGGGCGCGAGGCCCAACTCGACGGCGTCGGCCAGGGCTTCGGCCAGGTGCAGCACCGTGCCCAGGCCGGTGTAGGGCTGGGCCTGCAGCGGCGTGGCGCTGGCCTGGAAGGCGGCCACCAGGGTGTCGGGGAACTGCCAGCGGCGGGCCAGCTCGGCGGTGACGTCGGCGTGGCTGCACTGCCAGCGCGCCTGTTCGGCGGCAAAGCGGCCGCCGGGCGTGGCCAGCGACTGCTCCACCTCGGCCACGCCGGCCTTGTCGATCTGCGCCATCAGCAACTGGCCGGTGCGCAGCATCAGGCCGCCCAGGTAGGCGGTGTCGGCGTCCAGCAGCGCGCCGCGGCTGAGCAGCACGGCATGCTGGGCGCTGGTCATCGCGTGGCGCCAGAAACGGTCGGGGTCCAGGCCCGCGGCGCGCGGAAAGGCGCCGCTCAGGCTGGTGGCCAGCGAGAGGTTGCGCAGCATCGTCATGCCCAGTGACGCGGCGGCCTCGCGCAGGCTGCTGACGCTGCGCAGCGGGCTGTAGCGCGCCGAGTTGGCCAGGCGCAGCACCTTGGCCGACAGGGCAGGGTCCTGGCCGATCAGCTCGGCCAGCTCGCCCAGGCCGACGCGGTCGTCGTTGAAGCTCTTCACCAGCTGCGCGGCCACGCCCGGCATGTTGGGCAGCACCAGGTTGAACGGGAAGAAGCGGCGGGCGGCTTGAGCGGACATGGGCGGGCCTGGGCGGGGTGGGCGGATCAGGGGCAGTCTAGGTAAGCTGCGCCCGACCGATGCCCGGAAATGTCAGGCCGGGGCGGCGTTCATCGGCGGCTGGGCGGGGGCGGGGTATCCTCCCGGCCATGTATGAGAGCTTCTTCGGGCTCAGGCAGGCGCCGTTCACGATCGCCCCCGATCCGCGCTACCTGTTCCTCAGCGAACGCCACCGCGAGGCCCTGGCCCACCTGCTCTATGGCCTGGAGGGCGGCGGCGGCTTCGTGCTGCTGTCCGGCGAGATCGGCGCCGGCAAGACCACGCTGTGCCGGGCCTTCCTGGAGCAGGTGCCAGCGCACACCCACGTGGCCTATGTGTTCAACCCCAAGCTCGACGCGGTGGAGCTGCTGCAGACCATCTGCGGCGAGTTCGGCGTGCCGGTGCCGGCCGGACCGGGCCACGAGGCGCCGACGATCAAGGACCACATCGACGCGCTGAACGCCTTCCTGCTGCGCGTGCATGCCGAGGGTGGCCACAGCGTGCTGATCATCGACGAGGCCCAGAACCTCTCGGCCGACGTGCTGGAACAGCTGCGCCTGCTGACCAACCTGGAGACCGCCGAGCGCAAGCTGCTGCAGATCATCCTGATCGGCCAGCCCGAGTTGCGCGGCATGGTGGCGCGGCCCGAGCTGGAGCAGCTGGCGCAACGGGTGATCGCGCGCTACCACCTGGGCTCGCTGGACGAGGCCGACACCGCGCGCTACCTGGCGCACCGGCTGTCGGTGGCCGGGCTGCAGGGCGAGCTGCCCTTCGACGTGCGCGCCGTGCAGCGCCTGCATGCGCTCAGCGGCGGCGTGCCGCGCAAGATCAACCTGCTGGCCGACCGCGCGCTGCTGGGCGCCTACGCGGCCGGCCGGGCCAAGGTCGATGCGCTGCTGGTCGAGCGCGCCGGGCGCGAGGTGTTCGACAGCGCCGCACCCGCTGCACCCGACAGCGCCAGCCGCCGGCGACGCTCGCGCCGCCGCTCACGCAGCGAGTGGGCGGTGTGGGGCCTGGCGGTCGGCGTGGCCGTGCTGCTGGGCGGCAGCGTCGGCTGGTGGCTGGGCCACCAGGGCGACGCACCGCGCGCCGCTGCGCTGGCGGGCAGTGCGCCGGTGGCTGCTGCGGCCCCGTTGGCGCGGGCGTCGGCCCCGGTGGCCGCGGTACCGGTGGCGGTGTCACCGGCGGCCTCCATCGCCGACGCCAGCCCCGAGGCCTTTGCCCTGCCCGACGAGCGCAGCGCCTGGCGCCAGCTGGCCGCCGCCTGGAACGTGCAACTGGGCGAGGCTGACCCCTGCGCCGACCTGCAGCGCAACACGCGCCTGCTGTGCCTGCGCGCCAACCTGCCCTGGAACCAGGTGCGCCCGCTGGACCGCCCGGGCTGGCTGCTGTGGCGCGACCCCCAGGGCCAGGAGCGGCCGCTGCTGCTGGTCGGCCTGGACGAGCGCGTGGCACTGCTGTCGCGCGACGGCCGGCTGCAGGCCGTGCCGCTGGAGCGCCTGGCGCGCGATTGGCGCGGCGTCTTCGCCACGCTGTGGCGGCCGCCGGATGGCTACAGCGGCGCGCTCACCGCCGGCCGCTCGGGCCCGGCGGTGGACGCGCTGGCGCAGGGCCTGGCGCGCTGGGCCGGCCAGCCGCTGCCGGAGCCCGGCGCCACGCTGGATGCCGCGCTGCTGGCGCGCCTGCAGGCCTTCCAGCGCGCCCAGGGCCTGGTCGACGACGGTGTCGCCGGCCCGGCCACCTTCATGCTGCTGAACCGGGTCACCGGCGTGGCCGAACCCCGGCTGCGGCGCCCCGATGCCGCGCCACGCTGAGCCACGAGGAGCCTCCGATGTCCATCATCCTCGATGCCCTCCGCCGCGCCGACGCCGAGCGCGAACGCAGCCGCGGCGCCGTGCCCGGCCTGCACGACCAGGTCGATCTGCCCACCCCGGTGAGCGCCGCGGTGGACGAGCCTGCCGCGGCAGGCGAACGCCGCCCGCCCTGGGTGCTGATCGCGGTGCTCAGCGTGCTGCTGCTGACCGCCGTGGCCTGGTGGCTGCGCACCAGCCAGCGCCCCCCGGCCCCGGCGCCGGGGGCCGCCACCGAGCCGCCGCCGGTCACGCTGGCGCAGGGCGCTACCGCGCCTGTGCCCTCGACGGCGCCGGTCGCACCCACGGTGGCGGTGACCCCGCCGCCTGCCGCGCCCACCACCGCCCCCGCCCCCGCGCCCACCACTGCGCCCGTGCCGGCGTTGCCCTCGCCGGTGCTGAGCGCAGCGCCCGCGGCCAAGCCGCCCGAGCCCCGCGCGGGCGCCGGCCTGAAGATGTCCGAGGAATCGGCGCCGCCCCCACCCAGCCGGCCGGTGCTGCGCTACCAGGACCTGCCCGGCGCCACCCGCGCCGAGTTGCCCACGCTGAAGCTGGGCGGCGCCATGGTCTCCGACAGCCCCGGCGGCAGCGTGCTGGTCATCAACGACCAGCTGATGCGCGAGGGCGACAGCGTGGTGCCCGGCCTGCTGCTCGAGCGCATCGGTCCCCGCAGCGCCCGGCTGCGCTGGAAGGACCAGCGCTTCGAGATGCCGTATTGAAGCCCCCGGCCTCCGGAGTACCGGAGGCCACCCCCCGAGGGGGTGCGCTGGCCGCTTCGGAACGGCCGTGCGCTGGCCAGCGCCGAGGATGGAGCCCCCGGACTCCGGAGTACCAGAGGCCACCCCCCGAGGGGGTGCGCTGGCCGCTTCGGAGCGGCCGTGCGCTGGCCAGCGCCGAGGATGGAGCCCCCGGCCTCCGGAGTACCAGAGGCCACCCCCCGAGGGGGGTGCGCTGGCCGCTTCGGAGCGGCCGTGCGCTGGCCAGCGCGAAGGATGGAGCCCCCGTCCTGCGGGTTACCGCAGGCCACCCCCCGAGGGGGTGCGCTGGCCGCTTCGGAGCGGCCGTGCGCTGGCCAGCGCCCGCGTCAGCAGGTCGATCGTGATCAGCGCTCGAACTTGAAGACCGCCACGCTGGCCATCAGGTTCGGCCACTGGCGCACCACCTCGCCCGATTGCAGGCCGAAGCTGTCCAGGATGTCCAGGCCGTTCTTGCGCGCCAGCACCTCGAAGTCGGCGTAGGTGCCCACGCGGATGTTGGGCGTGTCGTACCACTCGTAGGGCAGGGCCTTGGTGACCGGCATGCGGCCGCGCAGCACGGCCAGGCGGTTGGGCCAGTGGGCGAAATTGGGGAAGCTGACAATGCCCATGCGGCCCACGCGCGCGGTCTCGCGCAGCATGTGCTCGGCATTGCGCAGGTGCTGCAGGGTTTCCAGCTGCAGCACCACATCGAAGCTGCGGTCCTCGAACAGCTGCAGGCCTTCTTCCAGGTTCAGCTGGATGACGTTGACGCCGCGCTGGGCGCAGGCCAGCAGGTTGGCGTCGTCCAGCTCCACGCCGTAGCCGCTGCAGCCGCGGTGCTGCTGCAGGTAGGCCAGCAGCTCGCCGGTGCCGCAGCCCAGGTCCAGCACACGGCTGCCCTCGGGCACCAGTTGCGCGATGACCTGCAGGTTCTTGTGCTCCGTGCTCATCTCAGAAGCCTCCTTCGGTCGCGATCCGCGCGAAGTAGGCGCGCATCACGCCGTGGTAGCGCGGGTCTTCCAGCAGGAAGGCGTCGTGGCCGTGCGGGGCGGCGATCTCGGCATAGCTGGCGGCTATGCGGTTGTCCACCAGCGCCTTGACGATCTCGCGCGAGCGCGCCGCCGAGAAGCGCCAGTCGGTGGTGAAGCTCACCACCAGGAACCTGTTCTGCCGCGCCGCGGCAAAGGCCTTGCTCAGGTTGCCGCCATGCGCGGCCGCCGGGTCGAAGTAGTCCAGCGCGCGGGTGATCAGCAGGTAGGTGTTGGCGTCGAAGTACTCGCTGAACTTCTCGCCCTGGTGGCGCAGGTAGCTCTCGATCTGGAACTCGATGTCCTGGGTGCTGTAGCCCAGCTCGGCGCTGCGCAGCGCGCGGCCGAACTTCTCCTCCATCGAGTCGTCGCTGAGGTAGGTGATGTGGCCGATCATGCGCGCCACGCGCAGGCCGCGCTTGGGCACCACGCCGTGCTCGTAGAAGTGGCCGCTGTGGAAATCGGGGTCGGTGACGATGGCCCGGCGCGCCACCTCGTTGAAGGCGATGTTCTGCGCGCTCAGGTTGGGCGCGGTGGCCACCGCCACGCAGTGGCGCAGGCGTTCGGGGTAGCGCAGCGTCCAGGCCAGGGCCTGCATGCCGCCCAGGCTGCCGCCCAGCACCGCGGCCAGCTGGGTGATGCCCAGGCGCTCGATCAGCAGCGCCTGCGCGTCCACCCAGTCCTCCACCGTCACCACCGGGAAGTCGGCGCCGTAGGGCTTGCCGGTGTCGGGGTTCAGGTGCATCGGGCCGGTCGAGCCGAAGCACGAGCCCGGGTTGTTGACGCCGATGACGAAGAAGCGGTCGGTGTCCAGCGGCTTGCCGGGGCCCACCAGGTTGTCCCACCAGCCCTCGCTGCGCGGCGTGTCGGCGTACTCGCCGGCCACGTGGTGCGAGGCGTTGAGTGCATGGCACACCAGCACCGCATTGCTCTTGTCGGCGTTGAGCGTGCCGTAGGTCTCGTAGACCAGCGTGTAGTCGCGCAGCGTGGCGCCGCTGCGCAGCGGCAGCGCATCGGCAAAGTGCATGCGCTGCGGCGAAACGTATCCGACGGAAGCCATGGCTTCGGTCCCCCAGAAAACAACAAACCCGGTGCCGCTTCAGAAACGGACACCGGGTGCGCCGGGGTCCCTCTTTAGCAGCATTTGTAGAGCGCCCGCAATCCGGAACAAATCGGCGCTGATGCCCGGAGTCTAGCAGCCTTCGGCTTGATCGGCGGGGTGGCCGCGGGCGCGGGCCTGGGCCATCATCAGCGTCTGGTCTGAGGAGCACATGATGAGGATCGCCACAGCGATGTGTGCGTTGGCCGCCGCCCTGGTCGCCTGCAGCGAACGCCCCGCCAGCGGCTGGGCCGGCTATGTCGAGGGCGAGTACGTGCATGTGGCCGCGCCAGTGGCCGGCACGCTGCAGGCGCTGGATGTGCAGGCCGGCCAGAACGTGGCCGCCGGCGCGCCGCTGTTCCGCCTGGACGCCCAGCCCGCCGCCGATGCCGCCGCCGAAGCCGAGGCCCGCCGCCGCGCCGCCCAGGCCCAGGCCGCCAACACCACCAGCGGCCGCCGCGCTGACGAGATCGCCGTCACCCAGGCCCAGCTGGCGCAGGCGCGCAGCGCCGCCGAGCGCGCCGCCGCCGAGTGGCAGCGCCAGCAGGCGCTGCAGCGCGAGGGCTTTGTCTCGCCGCAGCGGGTGGACGACGCCCGCGCCGCAGAGCGCCAGGCGCGCGATCGGGTGGCCGAGTTGGAAGCCGCGCTGCGCGTGGCGCGGCTGCCGGCGCGGGGCGAGGAACAGGCGGCTGCGCGCGCCAGTGCCGACGCCGCGTCCGCCGCGCTGGCCCAGGTGCGCTGGCGCGAGGGCCAGGCGGCGCAGCGCGCACCGGTGGCCGGCCTGGTGGCCGAGACCTACTACCGCGCCGGCGAGTACGTGGCCGCCGGCCAGCCGGTGCTGTCGCTGCTGGCGCCCAGCGCCCGCGTGGCGCGCTTCTGGGTGGCCGAGACCGAGCGCGGCGCACTGGCCCCGGGCCAGGCGGTGCAGTTGCGCTGTGACGGCTGTGGCGCGGCCATCGCCGCCTCCATCAGCCGCATCGCCACCGCGCCGGAATACACGCCACCGGTCATCTACTCCAACGGCCAGCGCCAGCGCCTGGTGTTCATGGTCGAGGCGCGCGCCACCAGCGCATCCGATGCCGCACGCCTGCCGCCGGGCCAGCCGATCGAGGTGACGCGGTGAGCGACACCGCCGCAGCGCCGGCGATCGACAGCCGTGCCGGGCTGGCGATCGACGTGCGCGGCCTGGTCAAGCGCTACGGCGGCCGCGCGGTGGTGGACCACGTCTCGCTGCGCCTGGCGCGCGGCCGCGTGTGCGGCTTCCTGGGCCCCAATGGCAGCGGCAAGACCACCACCATCCGCATGCTCTGCGGCCTGCTCACGCCCGATGAAGGCGAGGGCAGCTGCCTGGGCCTGGACATGCGCCGCGAGGCTGCCGCGATCAAGCGCCAGGTGGGCTACATGACGCAGCGCTTCGGCCTGTACGACGACCTGTCGATCCGCGAGAACCTGGACTTCGTCGCCCGCCTGTTCGAGCTGCCACAGCGCCGCGTGCAGGTGGACGCGGCGCTGGAGCGGCTGGGCCTGGTCAGCCGCCAGCAGCAGCTGGCCGGCACGCTCTCGGGCGGCTGGAAGCAGCGCCTGGCGCTGGCCGCCGCGCTGCTGCACCGCCCGCGCCTGCTGCTGCTCGACGAGCCCACCGCCGGCGTCGACCCCAAGGCGCGGCGCGAGTTCTGGGACGAGATCCACCGCCTGGCGCATGAGGGCATGACAGTGCTGGTCAGCACCCACTACATGGACGAGGCCGCGCGCTGCGACGAGCTGGTCTACATCGCCTACGGCCAGGTGCTGGCCCAGGGTAGTGCGGCCGAGGTGCTGGCCACCGCGGGCGCCACCGACCTGGAAGACGCCTTCGTGCGCCTGGTGGCGCGGGCCAAGGACAACTTCGCATGAGCACCGGCTTCAGCCTGGCCCGGCTGTGGGCGGTGTTCCTGAAGGAGCTGCAGCAGATGCTGCGCGACAAGCCCACCTTCGCGATGGCGGTGGGCATCCCGGTGCTGCAGCTGGTGCTGTTCGGCTACGCGATCAACACCGACCCCAAGGGCCTGCCCACCGCGGTGGTCTGCCAGGACCGCGGGCCGCTGGGCCGCAGCCTGCTGGCCTCGCTGCAGCACACCGGCTACTTCAAGCTGGTGGCCTCGCCGCTGTCCGAGGCCGAGGGCAGCGCGCTGATCGCCGACGGCCGCGCGCAGTTCCTGGTGGTGGTGCCGCCGGACTTCACCCGCGCCGTGGTGCGCGGCGAGCGCCCCGCCGTGCTGGTGGACGTGGACGCCACCGATCCGTCCGCCGCCGCCAACGCCATCGCCGCGCTGGGCGCGCTGGCGCCCGATGTGCTGCGCCGCGAACTGCAGGGCGCGCTGGCCGTGCGCGCCGGTGGACCACCGCCCTTCGAGCTGCGCGTGCACCGCCGCTACAACCCCGAGGGCCTGTCGCGCGTGAACATCGTGCCGGGCCTGGTGGGCACCATCCTGACGATGACCATGGTCATGCTCACCGCGCTGGCCATGACCCGCGAGCGCGAGCGCGGCACGATGGAGAACCTGCTGGCCACGCCGGTGACGCCGCTGGAGGTGATGCTGGGCAAGATCCTGCCCTATGTGGCCATCGGCTATGTGCAGCTGGGCGTGATCCTGCTGGCCGCGCGGCTGCTGTTTGCGGTGCCGATGGAGGGCAGCCTGGCGCTGCTGCTGGCGCTGATCGGCGTGTTCATGCTGGCCAACCTGGCGGTGGGTTTCACCTTCAGCACGCTGGCGAAGAACCAGCTGCAGGCACTGCAGCTGACCTTTTTCTTCTTCCTGCCGTCGATGCTGCTGTCGGGCTTCATGTTCCCCTTCCGCGGCATGCCGGACTGGGCCCAGGTGATCGGCGAGGTGCTGCCGCTGACGCACTTCCTGCGCATCGTGCGCGGCGTGCTGCTCAAGGGCAGCGGCTTTGCGCCGCTGTGGCCCGAGCTGTGGCCGATGCTGCTGTTCGCCGGCGTGGCCGGCGCGGTGGCACTGGCGCGCTACCGGCGCACGCTGGACTGATCGGCCAAGGCGGCCCGTGCTCAGACCTTGAGCAGCAGCGTCAGGTCGTAGGTCTTGACCAACCCGTTGTGGCGCACCACCAGCTGGCTGCCCACGCACTGGTTCAGGCCGGCGGTGGCGGTGCCGCTGATCCGGCCGGTGGCAGTGTCGAAGGCCCAGCCGGCCGGGACTGCCGCCGGGCAACCCGGCTGGGCGTGCAGCCGGAAGCTGTAGTCGGTGTAGTCGCTGCCCAGCAGGGAGTTGGCCTGCAGCAGGCCGATGTCGTAGCTGGTGCCCGCCACCAGCGTGGTGGGCTCGTAGGCGATGTCCAGCACGGGCGCCTCCACCTTCAAGGGCTGCCGCGCCGCGGTGGACTGGTAGGTCCGCCCATCGCGGGTGATGGTGATGCGGATCTGGGGCTGGAAGCTGCCGCTCGCTTCGGGCACACCCTGGACGACACCGGTGGTGGTGTCCATGCTCAGGCCGGCGGGCAGGCCGCCGAGCAGCTCGTAGGTCACCGTGTCGCCGGGCCGGGGCGAGTACCGGTCGATCGTGGGCCGGTCACTGAAGCTGTAGGCCCACCGGGCCCGGTTCGCATCCACTTCCCACTGGTAGACGGGTGACATGCCGACCACGCCAAAGCCATACGAGGTCTCGACGAAGCCGCTGTAGCCGCTGACGGTCAGGCGGATCGTGGCGTCGAAGTTGCCCGTCTCGGTGGGGCTGCCCGAGATGACGCAGGTGCTGCTGTTGAGGTTCACCCCCTGCGGCAAACGGCCGGCCGACACCGCGCAGGTGGGCGTGTGGCCTTGCAGGCCGCCGATGTTGGGCGCATCGCTGACCGTCCCCCACAGGTTCGCCACGCTGGGGGTGTAGCTGAAGCTGAGCACGAGGTCATCGACGTTGCTGCCGCCGCCGCCACCGCCGCCACAGGCGGTCAGGACACAGGCAGCACTGGCCAGCGCGAATGCCGCGCAGCGCGAAACGATCATTGGAGTCACTCCCTGACTGGTTGATGTGTAACGGGAGTGTAACGGCCGGCGGCGCCGGCTCAGCGTGTCAGGCCCGGCGGTACCAGGCCACGCCGTGCTCGTCGAGTTCGCAGACCGCGTCGCCCAGACCCATCAGGTGGTTCAGGCAGGCCTGGGCCTCGCCGGTGGCCATGCCCAGCAGCGCGGCCTTGGCCTCGGTGATCTCGCGCGAGAACAGCGCGGGGAAGGTGTCCACCACGCGGCGGGGCTGGACCAGCCACAGGCGCAGGCGGTTGAGCGCCTCGGCCTGGCCGTCGGCCAGCGCGTCCAGGCGCTGGTGCAGGCCGCGGAAGGGCTCGTTGTGCGAGGGCAGCACCAGCACGTCGTCGGGCACCGCGCGGCGCAGCTTGTCGATCGAGGCCAGCCAGTCGCTCATCGGGTCGGCGTTGGGCTCCATCGGGTAGACCGACACGTTCGACGAGATGCGCGGCAGCACCTGGTCGCCCGACACCAGCAGCTTCAGCGCCGGGCAGTACAGGCAGGCGTGCTCGGGCGAGTGGCCGGCGCCGGTGATCACCTGCCAGTCATGCGCGCCGATGCGCAGCGACTGGCCGTCCTGCAGGCGCAGGAAGCTGTCGGGCAGGGCGTGGATGTGCTGGCCGAAGTTGCCGAAGCGGGCCTGGTAGCTTTCGATCGCGGCGTCGCTCCAGCCGGCGCGGCGGTAGTAGGTGAGCGCGGCGGGCGGGGCTTCGCGGCCGGTGTCGGCCATCACCACGCGGCACATCAGGTACTCCAGCCGCGTCATGTACAGCGGCACGCTGAACTTGCGCGACAGCCAGCCCGCCATGCCCACGTGGTCGGGGTGCATGTGGGTGACGAAGACGCGGGTCATCGGCCGCTGGTCGGGCTGGTGGGCGAACAGCGCGCGCCAGGTGGCGGCCACATCATCGGTGCGGCTGCCGGTGTCGACCACGGCCCAGCCGTCGCCATCGTCCAGCGCGTAGATGTTGATGTGGTCCAGCGCGTAGGGCAGCGGCAGGCGCACCCAGTGCACGCCGGGCGCGACCTCGGTGCCCAGGCCGCGCTCAGGGATGGTGAACGGGTACTCCAGCGACATCCGGCCAGTGTAGCCAGCGCGCTGTGGCGCGTCTGTCCGTGCGGCGACAGGCCCCGGCGGGCTCAGCCGCGCAGGCCGCTCAAGCCGCGCGGTCCAGCGGCGCGCCGTGCTCGGCCAGGCAGCCGTGCAGCTCCTGGCGCATCTCGTCCATGAACTGGTAGCGGCGGCGGTACTGGGCGCGCTTGTGGCTGGGGATCTCGGCCACCTCGCGGCGCGGCGCGGCCACCGGCAGCTCGTAGAAGCCCTGGCCGTCGGGCTGGCCGCCGTAGTCGCGCCAGAAGGCGTCGTAGTCGAAGTGCACCTGCTCGCTGCGCTCGCTGCCGTGGTGGATGTGGCGCTCGCGGCCGCAGGCGCGCAGGCGGCGCGCGCCCACCGCCTCGGCCAGGCACTGCAGCAGGTACAGCAGCAGCGCGGGCGGGCGCAGGCCTTCGGTCAGCTTGGTGATGTGGCGGGTCAGCGGCAGCGGCATCTGGCCCTGCAGCGCGCCGATCACCACCTCCACGCCATGCTCGCAGGGCTGCAGCGAGAAGGTCAGCGCATACAGCTTGGTGCCGAAGGGGTCGTACAGCGCCAGGGTCAGGTCGCCCTCTCGCAGGTGCTGCTGGCGCGCCGCGCCCAGCAGCGCACGCATCTGGCCCTGGCCGTCGGGCAGGTTGATGCGGCAGGCCAGCAGCGGCTCGCCGCGCGCCAGGCGGCGCGAGAGCTGCGGGCCGAACAGCGTGCGCGCGGCCTGCAGATGGCCCAGCAGCCAGCGCCGGCGCGCCTCGGGGCCCAGGCCCTGGAAGGGGTAGGTGTCGTGCAGCTTGCGCAGCGTCTGCGGCTGCTCGCGCAGCAGCCGCCCCAGGCCCAGCGCGCGCAGCTGGCGCTGCATGTCCAGGTGCGCGTCCAGCGACAGCACGGTCTTGGCCCACAGCCAGTGGTGCGCCAGCGCGCGCGGGTGCCGTGGCGGGTAGGCGCCGCGGCACATGGCCGGCAGGCGGCGCAGCTCGTTCAGGGTCAGGCGGGTGGGAGAGGACATCGGCGGGTACGGCAGCAGATCCATCGACCCACGCAGGCCCCCGCCCAGGCTGGCAGGCGCCCACGCTGGGCGGGTGCGACGCTAGCCGCGCCCGCCTGGCAGCCTGTTACCGAAGGTAGACACCCGCGGCAGGCCGCTTCAGGTGGTCATCGGCCATGCGTGCAGCGGCTTAAGCGGCCCGCCGCCAGCCGGTCGCGCCGCAACAACTGCTCACCGCTTCAGCGCGAGCAGGCCAGCCGCCGGCCCTGGCCGGCGTTGAGCACCAGGCGGGTGGCGCCCAGCGATTCCACCGCGTAGCGCTCGGTGCCGCTGCCATCGGCCAGCAGCAGCTGGCTGTCGCGCAGCTGGTAGCGGCCGTTGATCGCGCGGCCCTCCATCTGCCCGCCCAGGCGCCCGTCGGCGCCGAACACCAGCGTGATCCCGCGCCCGGTGAGCGGCCCGAAGCACTCCCAGCGGCCCACCAGCGGACTGTCGGTGCCGGTGATGCGGGGCGGCACGGTATCAGTCGATGGTCCGGCCGAGCGCATCGGCGGCAGCGCCGAGCCGCGGCTGCGGTCGGTGGGGCTCATGCGCAGCACCCAGTCCACCGGCACCGCGAAGTTCAGGTTCTGGCCGTCACGCACCTGGAAGGTGACGATGCCCACCAGCAGGCCATCCTCGGTGAACAGCCCGCCGCCGCTGGAGCCCGGCGAGATGGGCGCGCTGGTCTGGATCAGCGTGCCCTCGGGCGTTTCGCGCAGCGAGGACACCAGGCCGTCGCTGAGCGTCAGGTCCAGCCCGCGCGGCGAGCCGATCGCATAGACCTTCTGCCCCACCCGCAGGCTGGCCACCCGGCCGATGGGCGCCGCCGGCGCGTCCAGCCCCGGCACCGACAGCCGGCACAGGTCATGCGTTTCATCGGCCAGCTCCACCGACGCCTCAAAGCCCTGCGCCCCCTGCAGCACCCGCAGCCGCGCCCCGCCGCGCGCCACATGGCAGTTGGTGACCACCGCGCCCGGCCCCAGCACCACGCCGCTGCCCGACACCCCGCCCTGGCCCGACTGCGCATTGATGCGCACCACACTGGCCGAGGCGCGCGCGAACAGCGCCTCCGGGCTGAGCGCCGGCCCCGGCGCCGCGGCGGCCGGTGGCGGCAGCGCAGCGGCCGCGGGTGCCGCGGCGGTCGGCCCCTCCAGCGGCGCTGCAGCAGCAGCCGCCGCGGCAGACGCCCGCGCCGCCGTGCGGCCCTGCCAGTAGCGCCAGCCCGCCATCGCGGCCACCGCGATCAACCCGCCCAGCAGCAGCCAGGTCAGCGGCGACGCCGCCCGGTCAGCGCCCTCCACCGCGCCCGCGCCGGTGTGGCGCTGCATCTCGCGGTGGCGCTGCTCGCGCTGCCGCGCGTCATACGCCGCCCGCCGACCCGGGTGCCCCAGCGTCAGCCAGGCCTCCTTCACCGCCACCCGGCGCACCTCGTCCTGCGCCGCCGCCGCCTGCTGCTCGTAGGCCTGGCGGATCGTGTCGGCGGTAGCGTCGGGCGGGACGCCGAGGAGGGTGTAGAGGGATTTGCTCATGCCGCGGGGGGGGAGGGCTGAGCGGGGATTGTCGCGTGAGGGGGAGGGCGGGTGTGCAGCGGGAGCGGACAGTGAAAGTCGATCGCTGAAAGACGGCTGATGCTCAAGGAGCGGGCCTCTTCCCGAGTCCGCTTTCAGTTCTGCACGCTGCGTCGGGATCAATTAAGGCATGCAGCACTTCTTGTACTTAATTCCACTGCCGCAGTGGCATGGGTCATTCCGTCCGAGCTTCATACGTCGCGCATCCCGCACGAACTTAGGCAAGGCATCACGTACCTGCAGCGGTGCCTTCATGCCGGCCGTCAACCGCTCCATCTCATCTGATGCTTCCCATGGAAAGTCTAGCGTGACACCGAATTGGACGTCGCCAGCTGGGCTGATAGAGATACCGAACCACCGAGGTGCCCGCAGCGCGTATTTCCGTTTCACACAGTGATTCTCTAGGGTGGCGACAGCTTCGACCGAAGGCTTCGGATTGCAGTGGAAGGTGACGCCAGATGGGTCCGTGCTGGACGCTAGCGTGACGTCATGTCGCCTACCATCAGTCTGTGTTTTTCGGGTGATTGTCTCGAGCAGCGAATGGACGTCTCTGCAAGAGTCCTCGGCCATTGACAGCAAGTGGAAGCCAAGCTCAAGGGTTGCAGGGTCGGCCCGAGCTTCAATCTGGCTGATGAGGCCCTCATAGAGGGTTCCGCGCATCTGCGTAAGGATACCGGTCGGGGTGTCGAAGCCCGGCTGGTTGTCCCGTCGAACCATCATTGCTGCGTCCAAATCACGAGCAATCGAGTCATCGAGCATAACGAGGTCGTGCTCCTCATCGAGCCATAGGTTCTGCTGCAGGTGGTAGCCAAGTACGGTCAACTCGTGCCCACTCATCAGCTTGTCGGTGACGTCGACGCGCAACTTGATATAGCTAAGCAATCTCAGCGGGCTCGCCAACATCTCCGTCAGCGTGTCCAGTAGGAACACATCCATCACAAAGGGTGGTCGGATGACATCGGTAGTCGCGAACTTCAGCGACTGCTTGACCTGAAACGCCAACGCTGGGTAATGGTCCGACACGAGGCTAACCAGGAATACCTCCTTGACGCTCTCCGGCAATGCGACCTCATTTCCTCCGTCATTGACCAACCGACATCCGCCCGACAGCATCTCGTTCGCGCACAACCATCCCTGGTCGTACGAGTCTTGGATAGCCGCGGCGAAGTCGGCTTTTAGTTGCTTATCGTTCCCCTTGCGGGCGGCGACCGTGAGCTTCTTCGCTTTCGCCTGCACGATGATGAGCCGGTCTCCATAGATGACCAGAACATCCGCCTCTCCCACGACATCCTTGCCACGAAACAGATTTACATTCGTGTGGACATGATGGCGCCCAAAGACTCCAGACAAACGTCGCGCCGCGAACTGCTCAGTAAAGGCCCCACGATGCTTAGCGGCTATCGATCGGTAGGCCTTGTCTTCCCACATCCAGAAGAACGGGGATTCATACAGAGCTTCTAGTACGGCGTAGTGCGAGAACAAGAGCACAGTTCCGCGACCGGTTGGAAGCAGCGGCCAAGCGGCAACCTCATTGAAGTCACCGGCCTCTTTGAACCCGGCGTTGTCCCCTGAGTAAGTGAACGCGCGGAAGAAGGCATCCACCACCTCCTTGGCGACGCCACTATGGAAAGTCACTTCTTCTTGGGAGAACTCAAACGCGGGTAGCCACGTTGCTGGGGGTACCTTGGCTGCCCGTGACTCCACGAGCAGCCTTGTCAACTTCAGGTCCATCAGGATGCAAAAGGTCTTTGCGACGGTTCGGGCCTGACCGCTGGTAAAGCCCTTGTTCTTTAGCATCCATTCGTCATCGGCACCGTACTTTTCAGGCACCAAGTCGCGGTATTGAAACGCGTAGGCCGATTCGGTGCCATAGAAGATGGGTTCACGCATTCCGGGGCCGAGCCAAGGGTTCGGCATGGCATCGCCAGACGTGGCTGCATCAAACAGCGCCGAGAACGTGGGGTACGACATGGCGTTATGCAGCTCTTTCATCAAGGCATCGGTGCGCTTGACGTAGCCCTGTATCACCTCGGGCCGCTGTAGAGCGACGTCAAGTGGCTTCTTTGCCATCAAACCGATGACCGTCGACAGCTCCGTGCGAATGAGGCGCTCTCTGCTGAAGAGCAAATCCATGTCCGACGGCTTCAGCTCTCCCTGGATGTGAATGACGTTGTCACGGAAACAGAGTTTTGCGACCGCGTGAGCAAATCCTGGTGATGCAGCTAACGCTTCAAGTTCTTCAAGAATCTGGATCTCTTCCCTAGGCTTATTCATGACTTCCTCTGGTTTGGTCCGCTGAAGTTCTCAAGGCCCATCACGGTGAGCTTCTATTGTCTGCTCCACGGCTGCACAAACTTGCGGTTTGAATTACCGCTCTAGGACAAAGCGGTCAATCGATGGAGCCACGGCGAGGGCCAGCAACCAGTCTGAAGCCGCCAACCAAAAGCAATTGATCACCCCCCCCCCGGCCCTCACCGCCCCGCCGCCCAGAACACCATCTCCCCATACTCCCACGCCCACGGCAACCCGGTGTCGCCCAGGACGGCCTGGACGAGCGCCGGAAACGCCGGTTCGGCCCGCACGTCGTTGGCCAGGATGACCACACAGCGCCGGCCCGTCTCCAGACACACCCAGATGTTGGCGGTGCTGTCGTTGTGCCCGCCCTTGAAGAAGCCGGGCCCCTGCGGGCCGTTGAAGGTGATGACGCCCAGGCCGGCGGCCAGGTGGCGGAATGGGGGTGGATCCAGTGTGGGTTGCAGTGACGGAAACTGGCTGCGGGTGGTGATGGGCAGTTATGGCCGGACCAGTTCGGCACGCGCTGCCGGGCTCAGGCCGTCGCCGCGGATGTAGCTGGCGACCAGACGCCCCATGTCGGCGATGCTGGTGTCCATCGAGCCTGAGGCGCGCACGCGGCTGCGTTCGTCGTGGGCTTGGGACTGGCCGTCCTGCGTGAACCCGTCGGCCAGGTTGGGTCGGAAGTCGGGGCGCCAGGTCATGCTGGTGCGGGTCAGGCCGTGGGGTGCGAACAGGCGGCGCTGCATCTCGGCGCCCACGTCCAGCCCCAGGCCGCGCTCCAGCACGAACTGCAGCAGGATCAGCCCGTCGCCCGAGTAGGCGTAGCGGCTGCCGGGGTCGAAGTGGATGCGCAGTTGCTGGTCGGGCTCCAGAAAATAGAAGTTGGCAAAGCCGCCGCTGTGGGTGAGCAGCATGCGGGCGGTGAGCCGGCGCCAGCGCTCGTCCTGGGCCAGCCCGGCGAACGCGGAGTAGCGCCGCACCACGTCGGGCGAGGCATAGCTGGGCAAGGGCTGGGGCAGGTAGCGCGCCAGCGGCACGTCCAGGTCCAGCCGGCCTTCGTCGACCAGCTGCATCACCAGGTGGCCGAAGACGGCCTTGGTCAGCGACGCGCCGTACATCACCGTGTCGGTCTGCAGCGGCGCGCCGTGGGCGTTGCGCACGCCATAGGCCTGGGTGAACACCACCTGGCCGCGGTCCACCACCGCCAGCGCCAGGCCGCGGGCGCCGGTGGCGGCCATGGCCTGGCGCACTGTGTCGTCGATGTGCCGCAGGTCCACTTCTGCCGTGGGCGGCGTGGGGGGCCGGTGGCCGCAGCCCAGCAGGGCGCTGCCCAGCAGCAGGGCGGCCGCCCGGCGCATCCAGGTCCATCGGGTCGGGGCGGTCATGGCGTGGGCAGGCCCGGTGTGGCACTGGCAGAGGCGACACGCTTGATCGTAGCCCGCGTTGGCGTCTGGCGGGGGCGGTCGTCGCGGTGGGCTGTGGCCGGGGGAACCCTGGGGTGGCCGGCGCGGAGCGGGCGGCCGGACTGTGAACTCCTGCGCACTCCGCGTGCCCCCGCCGCATCACCCCAGTGCAGCTTCCCCGTCGGTCCCGGTAACATCATGTTTCATCCATGGAGGGGTTGGCATGTCCTGGGAGTCGTTGTCCGGCCCAGGTGCCGGCGACGCAGAGGGACACCCCGCAGGGCCGGGCCGCTATACGCGTGCCTTGCGCCGGGCGGGCTGGGACCCGGGGCCGGGCTTGTCCGAACGAGAGGCACTGCTGGATGCGCTGTTGAAAGACGTCGCGCAGGCCTTCGATCGCCTGCAGGAACGCCACGCCCAGGATGCCCACCACATTGAAGGCCTGCTGATCGGCGACGAGGACAGCCCGGTGCCCGGCCAGCTGGCCGACCTGGCCGGGGCCACGCGGCGCATTGCGCAGCTGCTGCGCACCCAGGCGCGCGAGACGGCGCAGCTGCTGGTCACGCTGCGCCGCGGGGCCGGCGCGGCCGATGAGCTGGCGGCGCTGGCCGAAGGCCTGCGGGCCGGTCACGGCGCGCTGCCGGAGGCGGGGCGCGAATGAGCGGCGCCCAGGTCGTGTGGCTGGTCACGGCGCTGCAGCTGCTGCTGTTCGCGGCGGTGTGGCAGGTGGCCGCGGGCAATGCCACGGGCCGGCGCCTGGCGCTGCGTGAGCTGGCCCGTTTCGACGCCGTGCTGGCGCTGGCGTTGCTGCTGATCGCCGGGCGCGGGCCACTGCCCTACTGGCTGACCCACGCGCTGGCCGACATGCTGGTGCTGGGGGCGATGCTGCTGCTGTGGCGCGGCACCCAGCAGGCGCTGCGCCTGCCACCGATGGCCTCGCCGCTGCCGCTGGTGGCCATGGCGCTGGGCGCCATCGCGGTGCTGGGGCTGGACGCCGAGTCCGCCCCCTGGCGCGGCGCGGTGCTGCTGCTGGTGATGGCCTGGATGGTGGGGCGCTTGTCGCTGGCCTGCCTGCGGCCGGTGTCGACCAGCCTGGGCCCGGCGGCCGGCCGGGCCATCTGGGCCCTGGCCAGCGGTCTGGCGGCCCTGATGCTGGCGCGGGCGGTGGGCGGCCTGTGGCTGGACTGGCCGATGGAGGCCCACCTGGGCGACGCGTCCACGCTGGCGCTGGGCCTGCTGAGCACGGCGGTGCTGACGCTGCTGAACGCGCTGCTGGCCTCGCTGCTGCTGCGGGGCACGCTGGGCCGGCTGCGCAGCCAGGCGCAGATCGACGGCCTGACCGGCCTGGTCAACGACCAGGGCCTGGCGCGCGCGCTGGCCCAGGCCTGGAGCCGCTGGTCGCGTGAGCACCGGCGCTTTGCGGTGCTGACGCTGGTGATCGAGCCGCTGCCGGCGCTGCGCGCGCAAAGCGGCCCCGCGGTGGCCGACGATGTGCTGCGCCGCGCCGCCGCGGTGGTCTCCCATGAGTTGCGCCAGACCGATGTGCTGGCGCGTGGCGCCGATGGGGCGCTGGTGGCGGTGCTGGACGGCCAGCTCAGCACGACCGATCTGGACGTGGTGGTGCGGCGGCTGCAGGAATCGGTGGAAGCCATGCGCCTGCTGCCGCTGCTGCCGGCGCTGCGCCTGCACCTGCGGGTGGGCAGTGCCCTGGTGGCGCCGGGCGACAGCCAGGCCCAGACCGTCACCGAGCGGGCACTCGAGGCCCTGCGCGGCAGCCCGGCCGGGGCTGTGGTTCAATCGGTCGCATGTTGATCGCCACTGCCATCGCCTGCTGATGCTGGCCTTCCTGCTGCGCCGCCTGGGGCAGTCGGTCGCGGTGCTGCTCACCGTGGCCGCCTTGGCCTTTGCGCTGTTCCAGTACGTGGGCGACCCGGTGGCCTTTCTGGTGGGCCAGGACGCCAGCCCCGAGAAGGTGGCCCAGGTGCGCGCCGAGCTGGGCCTGGACCAGCCGATGCCGGTGCAGTTCCAGCGCTTCGTGGCCAATGCGGTGCAGGGCGAGTTCGGCATGAGCCTGCGCCTGGGGCGCCAGGTCAAGGACGTCATCGCCCAGGCCTTTCCGGCCACGATGGAGCTGGCCGTGCTGGCCGCGCTGATCGCGCTGGTGGTGGGCATTCCGCTGGGCGTGTACACCGCGCTGCGGCGCGACGGCTGGCTGTCGCAGGGGCTGATGGCGGTGTCGCTGGTGGGTGTGTCGCTGCCCAACTTCCTGATCGGCATCGTGCTGATCCTGGTGTTCGCGGTGCTGCTGGGCTGGCTGCCCAGCTTCGGCCGCGGCGACGTGGTGATGATCGGCCGCTGGTCCACCGGCCTGGCCACGGCCGATGGCTGGCGCCACATCCTGCTGCCCGCCATCACCCTGGCCACCTACCCGCTGACCCTGGTGATGCGCCTGGTGCGCGCCGAGATGCTGGAAGTGCTGCGCGCCGACTACATCCGCTTCGCCCGCGCCCGCGGCCTGACCGACCGCGCCATCCACTTCGGCCACGCGCTGAAGAACACGCTGGTGCCGGTGATCACCGTGGTGGGCCTGCAGCTGGGCAGCCTGATCGCCTTTGCGGTGATCACCGAAACCGTGTTCCAGTGGCCCGGCATGGGCCTGATGTTCCTGGACGCGGTGAACTTTGCCGACATCCCGGTGATGGCCGCCTACCTGTGCCTGGTGGCGCTGATCTTCGTGGTCATCAACCTGGTGGTCGACTTGCTGTACGTGGTGGTCGATCCGCGCCTGCGCGTGGGCCGGGAGCACTGAATGTTGGCCTGGTGGCAGTCTGACCTGATGCTGAGCCTGCGCCGCTCGCCGGTGGCGCTGGTGTCGGCGCTGGTGGCGCTGGCCTGCCTGGTGATGGCGGTGTTTGCCGAGTGGCTGGCGCCGACCAACCCGTTCGACCTGAACGCGCTGGAGCTGGCCAATGCGCGGCTGCCGCCATCCTGGTCCGAGGGCGGGCAGCCCGGCTTCCTGCTGGGCACCGATGAACAAGGGCGCGACATCCTCTCGGCGCTGATGTACGGCGCGCGCATCTCGCTGGTGGTGGCGGGCGTGTCGGTGCTGGCGTCGGCGCTGATCGGCATCGCGCTGGGCCTGCTGGCGGGCTACCGCGGCGGCTGGGTGGATGCGCTGCTGATGCGCCTGTGCGACGTGATGCTGAGCTTCCCGGCCTTCCTGCTGGCGCTGATGCTGGCGGGTGTGGCGCATGCGCTGTTCCCGCAGGCCTCGCTGCTGGTGACCTTTGGCGTGCTGATCGTGTCGATCACGCTGGCCGGCTGGGTGCCGTATGCACGCACGGTGCGCGGCCAGGCCATGGTCGAGCGCCACAAGGAATACGTGCTGGCCGCGCGCGTCACCGGCGTGCCGGGCCACCGCATCATGTGGCGGCATGTGCTGCCCAACGTGATGCAGCCGGTCTTCGTGCTGGCCACGCTGCAGGTGGCGCAGGCCATCATCATCGAGGCCACGCTGTCCTTCCTGGGCGTGGGCGTGCCGCCCACCTCGCCCTCGCTGGGCACGCTGGTGCGCATCGGCAACAACTACCTGCTGTCGGGCGAGTGGTGGATCACGCTGTTCCCGGGCCTGATGCTGGTGGCGATCTCGCTGAGCATCAACCTGCTGGGCGACTGGCTGCGCGACGCGCTGAACCCGAGGCTGCACTGATGGCGCTGCTCGAGGTTCATGATCTGGTG
Source organism: Ideonella alba (assembly GCF_018069845.1). NCBI lineage: Bacteria > Pseudomonadati > Pseudomonadota > Betaproteobacteria > Burkholderiales > Sphaerotilaceae > Ideonella > Ideonella alba. Next base: position 105,610 of record NZ_JAGQDD010000003.1, on the reverse strand, counting down.
GTGGAGTTCCCGCAGCGGCGCGGCGGCGTGCTGCGCGCGCTCGATGGTGTGAGCTTCCACATCGACCCCGGCGAGGTGCTGGGCGTGGTGGGCGAATCGGGCGCTGGCAAGTCGCTCACCGGCGCGGCCATCATCGGCCTGCTGGAGCCGCCGGGGCGCATCGCCAGCGGCGAGATCCGGCTGGGCGGCGAGCGCATCGACACCCTGCGCGGCGAGGCCCAGCGCCGCCTGCGCGGCCGCCACATCGGCGCGATCTTCCAGGACCCGCTGACCTCGCTGAACCCGCTCTACACCGTGGGCCGGCAGCTGACCGAGACCATCCGCACCCACCTGCCACTCGACGCCGCGGCGGCGCGCGAGCGCGCCATCCAGCTGCTGCGCGACACCGGCATCCCGGCGCCCGAGCAGCGCATTGACCATTACCCGCACCAGTTCAGTGGCGGCATGCGCCAGCGGGTGGTGATCGCGCTGGCGCTGGCGGCCGAGCCGCGGCTGATCGTGGCCGACGAGCCCACCACCGCGCTGGATGTGTCGATCCAGGCGCAGATCATCGGCCTGCTCAAGCGCGTCTGCCGCGAGCATGGCGCGGCGGTGATGCTGGTCACCCACGACATGGGCGTGATCGCCGAGACCTGCGACCGTGTGGCCGTGATGTACGCCGGCCGCGTGGCCGAGATCGGCCCGGTGGCCGACGTGATCCACCGCGGCGCGCACCCGTACACGCAGGGCCTGGTGGCGTCGATCCCGGCCCTGGACGGCGAGCGCGAGCGCCTGGCGCAGATCGACGGCAGCATGCCGCGGCTGGGCGCCATTCCCAGCGGTTGCGCCTTCCACCCGCGCTGCCCGCGCGCGGTGGACCGCTGCCGCGCCGAGCGGCCGGGGCTGATGCCGGCCGGCGCCACGCAGGCCGCCTGCTGGCTGGCGGTGGAGGGCCGGACATGAGCGACGCGCTGGTGCAGGTGCAGGATCTGTCGCGGCGCTTTGATGTCTCGGCGCCCTGGCTGACGCGCGTGATCGAGCGCCGGCCGCGCCAGTGGCTGCAGGCGGTGGACGGCGTCAGCTTCGAGATCGAACGCGGCCGCACGCTGGCCCTGGTGGGCGAGTCGGGCTGTGGCAAGAGCACCGTGGCGCGGGTGCTGGTGGGCCTGTACGAACCCAGCGGCGGACAGGTGCTGTTCGACGGCCGCGATGCCCATGCGGTGTACGCCTCGGCCGACGCGCTGGCGCTGCGCCGGCGCGTGCAGATGATCTTCCAGGACCCGTACGCCAGCCTGAACCCGCGCTGGCGCGTGGGCGACATCGTCGGCGAGCCGCTGCGCGAGCATGGCCTGGCGCCCGATGCCGCAGCGCGCGAGGGCCGGGTGGCCGAGCTGCTGCAGTCGGTGGGCCTGTCGGCGGCCGATGGCGCCAAGTTCCCGCACCAGTTCTCGGGCGGGCAGCGCCAGCGGGTGTCGATCGCGCGGGCGCTGGCCACCGCGCCCGAGTTCCTGGTCTGCGACGAGCCCACCTCGGCGCTGGATGTGAGCGTGCAGGCCCAGGTGCTGAACCTGATGAAGGACCTGCAGCGCGAGCGCGGCCTGACCTACCTGTTCATCTCGCACAACCTGGCGGTGGTGCGCCACGTCAGCGACGAGGTGGGCGTGATGTACCTGGGCCGGCTGGTCGAGCGCGCGCCCACGCGGCGGCTGTTTGCCATGCCACGCCACCCGTACACGCGCATGCTGCTCGATGCGATCCCCTCGCTGGCGGCGCCGGGTCGCGCGCGCACGCCGGTGCAGGGCGATGTGCCCAACCCGCTGCAACCGCCCACCGGCTGCGGTTTCCACCCGCGCTGTCCGCTGGCCAATGCCCGCTGCCGCGCCGAGCGGCCGGCGCTGCGCGCGCTGGACGAGGGCGGCGTGGTGGCCTGCCACGCGGTCGAGGAGGGCCGCGCGTGAGCCGCACCGCCGGCCTGCGCCAGGTGGCCTGGCCGCTGGCCCTGGCGGTGCTGGCGGGCTGCTCGTCGCCGCCCAAGTCGCCCTCGGGCGGCGCCGCGCCGCCGCGGCCGGTGCCCCAGGGACCGCCCGGCCGCGATGGGCCGCCGCCGCCGGGCTCGCCCGACCCGATGGCCCTGCCGGATGCCGAGCCGCGCGTCGAGCCGATCCGCCAGGGCGGCCCGAACAAGCCCTACGAGGTGGCCGGCACCACCTACGTGCCGCAGACCGGCGACGCGCCGATGGTGGAAACCGGCCTGGCCAGCTGGTACGGCCGCGCCTTCCATGGCCGACGCACCGCCAGCGGCGAGACCTACAACATGCACGCGATGACCGCGGCGCACAAGACCATGCCCATCCCCAGCTATGCCCGGGTGCGCAACCCGGCCAATGGCCGGGAGGTGATCGTGCGCATCAACGACCGCGGGCCCTTTGCCAAGGGCCGCATCATCGACCTGTCCTGGGCCGCGGCGGTCAAGCTGGACGTGCAGCACGGCGTGCGGCCGGTCGAGGTGGAGCGCATCACCTTCGAGGAGATCCGCGCCGGCCTGGTGCGTCCGCGCGGCGCACCTGCCGAGACCGCGCTGGCCGCGGCGCCGCCGCCGCCCCCGCCGCCCCCGCGGCCGGCCCCCCCGCCCTCGGCCACGCCGGCGCCCAAGCCCCCGCTGGTGGCGGTGGCCAGCGCCACCGCCGCGGTGCCGGCCGTGGCCACGCCGGTCGTCACGGCCCCGGTGGTGGCCACGCCGGTGGCGGCCGCGCCGGCGGCCCCGGCCCCCGCCGACCCGGTCACCGACCTGGCCGCCGAGAAGCCGCCGGAATCGGCCCGCGCCTTCACCACCGCCGGTGTCGGCTGGTGGCTGCAACTGGGCGCCTTCAGCCGGCCCGACGGTGCCCAGGCCTTCCAGCAGAAAGTGGCCGAGCAGGCCGACTGGCTGGCGCCGCTGCTGGCGGTGTTCCGTGAGGGCACGCTGCACCGCCTGCAGGCCGGCCCCTACCCCAGCCGCGAGGACGCCCGCAGCGCCGCCGAGCGGGTGCGCGAGGCGCTGCAGCTGGTGCCGGTGCTGGTCGAGCGGCGCTGAGCCGCCCCGGCCCGGTCCGGCCCGTCGCCATCGCCTGCAGTTCATCCCGGCCAGCCCACGGCCTGTCACACGCCTGTCGCACCAGACTGGGGCTGCCCCTACAGTGAGCGTGCCGAAAGAGCCCACACGACCATGAACGCCACCACCCACCCCGACCTGCGGCCCTTCCCGCGCCGCTTTGCCGACGGCGCCGTGCGCGCCTTCCACACCTACGGCACCTGGCTGGCCAGCATCAGCTGGGGCCGCTTCTTCGTGCTGGCGCTGGCGCTGCTGGTGGGCATGGCCATTCTCAAGAGCCTGCCGCCCTTCAGCTGGCACTACACCGAGACGGTCGAGATCGATGCCCCCGACACGCCGCGCGCCCCCACCCCGCCCAAGCCGCCCAAGCCGTCCAAGCCGCTGATCCACATCGAGAAGGGCGCCACCGGCCCCGGCAGCGAGGACCGCGGCGTGGACATCGAGATCGGCGCCGGCGGCATCCGCATCCGCGCGGCCAAGCCGGCGGCCTCGGCGGCGTCCGGGGCGGCGTCGGCCGTGCCGGGCGCGGCGTCGGGCGCGGCCTCGGCCGCCGCGGTGACACCGGACGAGGTGCACATCACCGCCGGCGAGCGCGGCGTCAGCATCAAGCTGCCCCCGGGCGCCGATGCCGAGGACGTGCGCGACGCGGTGGAGGAAGCCCGCCAGGCCATCCTGGATGCGGTCGAGGCCGAGAAGGATGCGCGCCAGGCCGCCGAGGATGCCCGCCAGGCGGCGGTCGAGATGAGCGGCCAGCCGCGCATCGAGCGCCGCACCGTCAGCTACGGCGAATCGCTGCCCGAGCTGGCGCTGCTGTGGATCCTGGCCTCGGCGGTGCTGAAGATCACCTACAAGGGCCGGCTGCAGGCCGAGGTCAAGGCCGCCCAGGCCACTGAAACCGCCGAGGCCGAGTCGCTCAAGCGCCAGGTCGTGGAAGCCCGCATGGCGGCGATGCAGGCCCAGGTCGAGCCGCATTTCCTGTTCAACACGCTGGCGTCGATCGACCACCTGATCGAGACCGACCCGCCCCGCGCCAGCCAGATGCAGAAGAACCTGATCGCGCTGCTGCGCGCCAGCATGCCCACGATGCGCGAGACCGGCGACGGCGCCGCCCGCGACCTGGGCCGCGAGCTGGCGGTGGTGCGGCCCTACGTCGAGATCCTGAAGGTGCGCATGGAAGAGCGCCTGGACGCCCAGATCGACGTGCCCGACGGCCTGCTGTCGGCCGAGTTCCCGGCGATGATGATCCAGACCCTGGTCGAGAACGCGATCCGCCACGGCCTGGAGCCCAAGCCCGAGGGCGGCCAGCTGCGCGTCAAGGCCGAGATCGTCCATGGCCAGCTGGCGGTCAGTGTCAGCGACACCGGCGTGGGCTTCGGCAACGCCGCCACCGCCGGCACCGGCGTGGGGCTGGACAACATCCGCGAGCGGCTGAAGCTGCTGCACGGCCACAAGGCCTCGCTCACCGTGGCGGCCAACCCGGTGGGCGGCACCATCGTCACCATCACCGTGCCCTACCGCAGCGTTGGCCACGCGGCCCAGGGCGAAGGAGCCAAGGCATGAACACCGTCGAGTCTTCCCGGCGCACGCAGCGTGGTGCGGTGCGCATCGGCTGGTGGCTGCTGGCGCTGATGATGCTGGCGGTGGTGGGCATCTTCGCCGCCGCCTGGGTGACGATGCTGGAGGGGCCGCAGTCGCTGATCCAGGTGGTGGTCAACGGCGAGGAACTGCACTTCAAGCCCACCGGCCCGCTGCCGCCGGCGCACCAGGTGGTGCTGGCCGGCATCGGCGGCCTGCTGGCGCTGGGCACGGTGGCGGTGGTGCTGGTGGCGCTGCCGCTGGCCCTGCTGGCCGCCGCCGCGGTGCTGGTGGTGGTGCTGCTGGCCGGCGTGGGTCTGCCGCTGGCGGCGGTGGCGGTGGTGCTGGGCCTGCTGCTGTCGCCGCTGTGGCTGCTGGGTTGGGCCCTGTGGCGCGCGCTGCGGCCGCCACGTAGCATCGCGGCATGAACTCCTCGCAAGCCCCGACGGCCGTGCTGGCCGACGACGAACGCCTGATGCGCGACCAGCTGCGCGCCCGCCTGGCCGAGGCCTGGCCCGCGCTGCAGCTGGTGGCCGAAGCCAAGAACGGCGCCGAGGCGGTGGAGCTGGTGGCCCAGCACCGCCCTGACGTGGTCTTCCTGGACATCCGCATGCCGGGCATGACGGGGGTCGAGGCGGCCCGGCAGATCGCCCAGATGGAGATCGACGACGACGAGCTGCTGCCCGAGATCGTCTTTATCACCGCCTACGACCAGTACGCGGTCGAGGCCTTCGAGCAGGGCGCCGCCGACTACGTGCTCAAACCCGCCGAGCGCGAGCGCCTGAAGGTCACGGTGGAGCGTCTGCAACGCCGCCTGGCCGCCCGCGAGAGCGACGCCGACGCCGGCACCGACACCCCCGCCCAGCCGCTGCAGCAACTGCTGCACCGCCTCAGCGCCCAGGGCGCCGGTGGCCTGCCGGCCAAGCCGCCCGCCTACCTCAAGTGGATCCAGGCCAGCGTCGGCCAGGCGATCCAGATGATCCCGGTCGACGAGGTGCTGTTCTTCATCAGCGACGAGAAGTACACCCGGGTCCAGACCGCCTCGGTGGAGGCGCTGATCCGCAAGCCGATCAAGGAGCTGATCGACGAGCTCGACCCCGAGCGCTTCTGGCAGATCCACCGCTCCACGCTGGTGGCGGTTTCGGCGATCGCCTCGGTCACGCGGGACTTCCGCGGCCGCCAGATCGTGGCCGTCAAGGGCCACACGCAAAAGCTCGAGGTCAGCCGCAGCTACACCCACCTGTTCAAGGGGATGTAGCCGCGGGCCGCGGCCGCCGGCCGCTCACTGCACGTCGACTTCCAGCGTGTAGGTGCCGTTGACGCCGGTGCTGCCGCTGACACGCAGCACCCGCAGGTAGAAGTTGGTGGTGGTGGCGTTGAGATTGCGCCAGGTGAACTGGTCGGGCAGGCCCACGCCGCGCGTGCTGTTGAGCCGCACCACCCCCGCCGGATTGCGCAGCGCCAGGTCGTAGTTCGACGAGGCGTTCGGGATCAGGCGGGCGGTCAGCGTGGCGCCGGGGGCCATGGCCACGCGGTAGTGGTCGACGTCGGTGGTGCTGCCCACCGTGCCCAGTACCCTGGCCGGGAAACTGCTGATCGCCTGGGCCGTGGCCAGCGTCTGGTTGGGTTCCACCTCGACGACGTCACTGGCCTGGGCGGCGCCAACGAAGACCGCCTTCACGGCGCGCTCGGCGTTGACGATGCCGGTGCCGCAGCCGCTGCAGGCCTGCGGGAAGCCGCGCGCGGTGCCCTTGATCAGGGCCTCCACCTCGTCCGGTGTCAGGCTGGCATTGCGCGACAGCATCAGCGCCGCCACGCCCGCCACGTGCGGCGTGGCCATCGAGGTGCCCTGGTAGGACTGGTAGATGTCGTTGCCGGGCGTGGCGCCGCCGTCGTTGAGCGTCGACAGGATGCCCGCCGCCGCGCCGCGGGCGAGATTGCCGCCCGGCGCGGCCACGTCCACCACGCCGCCATAGTTGGAGTAGGGCGCCTTGGCGCCGCCCGGGCCGGTGGCGGCCACGGTGATCGTGCCGCGGCAGTTGGCCGGGTTGAAGCCCCCGGCCGGCGCGTTGGAGTTGCCAGCGGCCACCACCACCACGCTGCCGCGGCTGCGGGCGCCATCGATCGCGCTTTGCAGCGTGGTCGAGCAGGCGCCGGAGCCGCCCAGCGACAGGTTCAGCACCCGCGCCGGCGTGGTGTTGTCAGGCACGCCCGAGACGCTGCCGCCCGAGGCCCAGGCGATGGCGTCGGCGATGTCCGAGTTGTAGCCGCCGCCGCAGCCCAGCGCGCGCACCGGCAGGATCTTGGCGCCATAGGCCACCCCGGCCACGCCCACGCCGTTGTTGGTCAGCGCGGCGATGGTGCCCGCCACATGCGTGCCGTGCCAGCTGCTGTGGCCGCTGCTGCAGCCGTCACCCGGGTCCAGCGCGTCGGCGTCGCGGCCGTCGCCGTCGTGGCCCATGCTGGCGCTGGTGACGAAGTCGTAGCCGGACAGCAGGTTGTCGGCCAGGTCGGCGTGCGGGCGCACGCCGGTGTCGATCACCGCCACCACCACCCCGGCCCCCGTGGCCAGGTCCCAGGCCGCCGGCAGGCGGATGCCGCCGACCGTGTCGAAGTAGTGCCACTGCTGGCTGTACATCGGGTCGTCGGGGGTCATGGCGACGAAGACCCGGCGGTCGGGCTCGGCGTAGAGGACGCTGGGGTCGTCGGCCATCAGCCGCTGGGCGACGGCGCGCAGCTCGCTGACCGGGCGCAGGCCGTCGAGCGTCATCACCTGGGCGCCCAGGCCGCCGCGGTGCACCCGGCGCACCGTCAGGCCCTGGCGGTGCAGCGCGTCATGGGTGGGCTGCGAGGCGCTGAGCACGCTGCGCCGGTTGCCGGGGCTGCCGTTGCGGTAGCGCACGATCAGGCGGTCGGTGAACTGGCCCGCGTCGGGGTCGACCACGCCATCGGCCGCCTCGGCCAGGTCCTGCTGGCGGCTGGACAGGTCCTCGCGCACCGGCCCCCGGGTGTCGGCGCGGGCGCTCTCGTGGACCAGGGCACCCAGCAGGATCAGGCCGGCCAGCGCGGTGATCAGCGCGGGGCGGGGCAGGGGGGCGGTGCGTGAAGGCATGGTGGGGCTCGCTGCAAAACGCGGATCTGGGCCGCTCAAGGCCTGTTCATCGGCCGATCCTGCGCCCCAGTTGAGCCGAGCCCCCCCGCCGTTCCGCGCACTTTGACGCACCCAGGTAACCCGCTGCGCCGACAATCCAGCCCATGAACCCGCCGAGCTTCCAGCCGCTGCCCGTGCCGCCTGCGCGTCTGGGCGAGTCGCCGCTGTGGCACCCGCAGGAGCACGCCCTGTATTGGTGCGACATCCCGGGCCGGGCGCTGCACCGCTGGCAACCGGCGCTGGCGCAGCACCAACGCTGGGACCTGCCCACCGAGCCCGGCTGCTGCGCCCCGATCGACGGCGGCGGCCTGCTGCTGGCGATGCGCGACGGCCTGTGGCGCTTCGACACCGCCACCGGCCAGCGCCAGTGGCTGGCCGATCCGCCCTACGACCCGGCCACCGAGCGCTTCAACGACGGCAAGGCCGCGCCGGACGGCAGCTTCTGGGTGGGCACGATCTACGAGCCGCGCGACCCGCCGCTGGCCGCGCTGTACCGCTGGGCCCACGGGCGGCTGCAGCGCATGGCCGACGGCATCACCACCAGCAACGGCCTGGCCTGGAGCCCCGACGGCGACACGATGTACTGGACCGACACCAAGGCCCACTGCATCCGCGCCTTCGATGGCGTGCGGGGCGCCGAGCAACTGCCCCCGCCGCGGGTGCTGGCGCAGTTCACGCCGCGCCAGCCCGGCCAGGCGCTGGACAGCTACGGGGGCCGCCCGGACGGCGCCGCGGTGGATGTGGAAGGCGCCTACTGGTGCGCGATGTACGAGGGCCAGCGACTGCTGCGCCTGGCACCCGACGGCCGGGTGCTGGCCGACTGGCCGCTGCCGGTGCGCTGCGCCACCATGCCCTGCCTGGGCGGCGAGGACGGCCGCACGCTGTTCGTCACCACCGCCCGCGAGGGGCGGCCGGCCGAGGAGCTCGCTGTCCAGCCCTGGGCGGGTCAGGTGCTGTGCGCGCGGGTCGAGGTGCCGGGCCTGCCGGCCAACCTGGTGCGGCTCTGATCCCGTCCACCGCGGCAAGATTTCATGATGCGGAATTGACCGGGGTTCAGTGCCCAGTTCTGACGCCGGGACTGCGGCTTTGGCGCCACACCTGAGCCCCCCGACAGGCTGCCCGCCGGGGCACGCCCCAGGCGGGGGATATCCGAGCGCACCGTCCGGGGGATCTGGGCCGCATGAGGGTTTGCCCATATAATCCCGAGGCTTTGCCGCCCGGATCCCAGGAATTTTTGACCCAATGTCGACTCGGCGTGATGAACGCCCCGACCCGTGGGCAGACCCTGAAGATGAGGACGCGAAGCGGCCGTTCAAGCCACTGACCCGTGAAGAGGCTCAGGCGCTTGCAGCGGCCGACCCGTCCGTTTCGCCGTGGCGGGTGATCGTGGTGCAAGCCGCGGTCGGGCTGGTGATGGGCGCGCTCGCGTGGCTCATCTTCGGCCAGCAGGGGATTGTGTGGTCGGTGCTGTATGGCGCGGCCACGGTGGTGGTGCCGGGGGCCTTGATGGCGCGCGGCATGACCAGTCGGCTCAGCAGCCTGGCGCCCGGCGTTTCCGCCGTCAGCTTCATGTTGTGGGAGTTCGGCAAGATCGCGGTCTCGCTCGCCATGCTCGCGCTGGCGCCGAGACTGGTACCCGGTCTGAGCTGGCCAGCGCTGCTGGTGGCCCTGATCGTGTGCATCAAGGTGTACTGGGTCGCGCTGTCATGGCGAGGCCGTCGGAAAAATTGACTGAACTACAACGCACGCCAATGTCTGCAGAAGCCCACGACGCCGCAGCGCAAGCGCCCACCGCTGGCGAGTACATCAACCACCACCTGACTTTCTGGGCCAACAAGCACAGTACGTCGCCGTTCGATCTGAGCGTGTTCCACTGGGACACCATCATCTTCGCGGTCACGCTGGGGGTGCTGGGCTGCTTCATCCTGTGGCGCGCCGCCAGGTCGGCCACCTCGGGGGTGCCGGGCCGCTTCCAGGCCGCGGTCGAGCTGCTGGTCGAGATGGTCGACAGCCAGGCCAAGGGCATCGTCCACAACGCCAACAGCCGCAAGCTGGTGTCGCCGCTGGCCCTGACCGTGTTCGTCTGGATCTTCCTGATGAACGCGATGGACCTGCTGCCGGTGGATCTGCTGCCGCTGCTGTGGCAGCTGATCTCGGGTGACCACCACGCCTACCTGCGCGTCGTGCCCACCGCCGACCTGTCGGCCACGATGGGCCTGTCGCTGGGCGTGCTGATCGTCTGCCTGGTCTACAACGTCAAGATCAAGGGCGTCGGCGGCTGGGCCCACGAGCTGATCTCGGCCCCGTTCGGCGACCACCCGGTGCTGTACCCGTTCAACTTCGCGATGCAGATCATCGAGTTCGTCGCCAAGACCGTCTCGCACGGCATGCGACTGTTCGGCAACATGTACGCCGGCGAGCTGATCTTCCTGCTGATCGCCTTGATGGGCGGCGCCTTCGCCTCGGTCGGCCTGGGCACCGGCATCGGCCTGGCCATCGGTCACATCATCGCCGGCTCGGCCTGGGCGATCTTCCACATCCTGATCATCACGCTGCAGGCCTTCGTGTTCATGATGCTGACGCTGGTGTACATCGGCCAGGCCCACGACGCGCACTGATCGGCGCACCGATCCGGATTCTTCCCTTTCCCTTCCTTTCCAACCCAACCTCTCAACTAGGAGTCATCATGGAAGTCATCAGCTTTGTTGCCCTCGCCGCCGGCCTGATCATCGGTCTGGGCGCTGTCGGTGCCTGTATCGGTATCGGCATCATGGGCAGCAAGTACCTCGAGTCCGCCGCCCGCCAGCCCGAACTGATGGGCGAGCTGCAGACCAAGATGTTCCTGCTGGCCGGCCTGATCGACGCGGCCTTCATCATCGGTACCGGTATCGCCCTGTGGTTTGCCACGGCCAACCCGTTCCTGGGCCAGCTCGCCGCCATCGCCAAGTAATTCGGCGTCTGTCGAGTTGAGAGGCCAAGGGCGCGCTGTTCGCGGCGCGCCCTTCGCTGAAGTCCCCGTCACCGTTTGAGGCAAACAAGTGAGCATCACCGGTACCCTCATCGTCCAGATGATCGTGTTCCTGATCCTGGTCTGGTTCACGATGAAATTCGTCTGGCCGCCGATCACCGCTGCCCTCGACGAGCGCGCGAAGAAGATCGCCGAAGGCCTGTCGGCCGCCGACAAGGCGAAGGTCGCGCTGGCTGACTCCGAGAAGAAGGTCGCCGCCGCGCTGACGTCCGCCAAGGACGACGCCGCCAAGCGCCTGGCCGACGCCGAGCGTCTGGCCCAGCAGCTGGTCGAAGAAGCCAAGGCCCGTGCCAACGAGGAAGGCGCCAAGATCGTCGCCGCCGCCAAGGCCGAAGCCGAACAGGAATCCATCAAGGCCCGCGAAGCCCTGCGCGAGCAGGTCGCCGTGCTGGCCGTCAAGGGCGCCGAAGCCATCCTGAAGCGCGAAGTCAACGCCGGCGTCCACGCCGAGCTGCTGACCCGCCTGAAGACCGAGCTCTGATCCGGCACCCCCACCCGAGCTGAAAAAATGGCCGAAGTAGCAACCATCGCACGTCCCTACGCCGAGGCCCTGTTCAAGGCCGCGGCCGGCAGCGACGCCCGCGCCCTGGCTGAACAGGTCGAGGCGATCGGCGCGGTCGCCAGCGACGCGCAACTGCGCCAGTTCGCCGACAACCCGAAGGTCACCGACACCCAGGTGATCGAGCTCGTCTCCGGCGTTGCCGGCGTCGCGCTCGACCCCAAGGTGCGCAACCTGCTGGCGGTCGCCCTGGAAAACGGCAAGCTGCCGGCGCTGCCGGAAATTGCCGCGCAGTTCCGCGCGCTGGTCAACGCCAGCACCGGCGTGTCGGATGCCCTGATCCAGAGCGCCTTCCCGCTCGACGCCAACCAGCTGGGCGACACCGTCGCCACGCTGGAGAAGCGCTTCGGCCGCAAGCTCAATGCCACCGTGCAGGTCGATGAGTCGCTCATCGGCGGCATCCGCGTGGTCGTGGGCGACGAGGTGCTCGACACCTCGGTCAAGGCCCGCCTCGAGCAGATGAAGGTCGCGCTGACCAGCTGAAGGCCTGTCGCCGCCCACCACCCACCGCATATCCACCGGCAGATGAAGCCCCGCTGAGGCTGCCGCGCTTTCGGAGAAGGCAATGCAACTCAATCCTGCAGAAATTTCGGAACTGATCAAGAGCCGCATCGAGGGCCTCGCCGCCCAGGCGGACATCCGCAACCAGGGCACCGTCGTCTCGGTGACCGACGGCATCGTCCGCGTCCACGGCCTGTCCGATGCGATGCAGGGCGAAATGCTGGAATTCCCCGCCGGCAAGGACGGCCAGCCCTCGTTCGGCCTGGCGCTGAACCTCGAGCGTGACTCGGTGGGCGCGGTGATCCTGGGCGAGTACGAGCACATCTCCGAAGGCGACACCGTCAAGTGCACGGGCCGCATCCTGGAAGTGCCGGTCGGCCCCGAGCTGATCGGCCGCGTGGTCAACGCGCTGGGTCAGCCGATCGACGGCAAGGGCCCGATCAACGCCAAGATGACCGACGTCATCGAAAAGGTCGCCCCGGGCGTGATCGCCCGCAAGTCGGTTGACCAGCCGGTGCAGTCGGGCCTGAAGTGCATCGACTCGATGGTGCCCGTCGGCCGTGGCCAGCGCGAGCTGATCATCGGCGACCGCCAGACCGGCAAGACCGCGGTGGCGATCGACGCGATCATCAACCAGAAGGGTCAGAACATGACCTGCATCTACGTCGCGATCGGTCAGAAGGCTTCGTCGATCAAGAACGTGGTGCGCTCGCTGGAGCAGGCCGGTGCGATGGACTACACCATCGTCGTGGCCGCCTCGGCCTCTGAATCGGCGGCGATGCAGTACGTGTCGGCCTACTCCGGCTGCACGATGGGCGAGTACTTCCGCGACCGCGGCCAGGACGCCCTGATCATCTATGACGACCTGTCCAAGCAGGCCGTTGCCTACCGCCAGGTTTCGCTGCTGCTGCGCCGCCCGCCGGGCCGCGAAGCCTTCCCTGGCGACGTGTTCTATCTCCACAGCCGCCTGCTCGAGCGCGCCGCCCGCGTGAACGCCGACTACGTCGAAGCCTTCACCAAGGGCGAGGTCAAGGGCAAGACCGGTTCGCTGACCGCGCTGCCGATCATCGAGACGCAAGCCGGTGACGTGTCCGCCTTCGTGCCGACCAACGTGATCTCGATCACCGACGGCCAGATCTTCCTGGAAACCAACCTGTTCAACGCCGGTGTCCGTCCCGCGATCAACGCCGGTATCTCGGTGTCGCGCGTCGGTGGCGCTGCCCAGACCAAGCTGATCAAGAGCCTGTCCGGCGGTATCCGTACCGACCTGGCCCAGTACCGTGAGCTGGCCGCGTTCGCGCAGTTCGCCTCGGACCTGGACGCCTCGACCAAGAAGCAGCTGGACCGCGGTGCCCGCGTGACCGAGCTGCTCAAGCAGGCCCAGTACCAGCCGCTGTCGATCTCGCTGATGGCCGCCTCGCTGTATGCCGTCAACAAGGGCTACCTGGACGACATCGAGGTCAAGAAGGTGCTGTCGTTTGAAAGCGGCCTGCACCAGTTCCTGAAGTCCAGCCACGCGGCCCTGCTGGCCAAGATGGAAGCCGACAAGGCCATGGACAAGGCGGCCGAGGAAGAGCTGAACGGCGCGATTGCCGCCTTCAAGAAGTCCTTCGCCTGAAGCCACTGACTGACGGGACAGCCCGCCACCGCCTCAACACCGTGCGCGAGCCGTCCCTCACCCACTAGGAGAAACAGTCATGGCAGTCGGAAAGGAAATCCGCGGCAAGATCAAATCGGTGGAGAACACCAAGAAGATCACCAAGGCCATGGAAATGGTCGCCGCGTCGAAGATGCGCAAGGCGCAGGAACGCATGCGTTCCGCGCGCCCCTACAGCGACAAGATCCGCAACATCACCGCCAACCTGTCGCAGGCCAACCCGGAATACCACTCGGCGTACATGCGCCAGGGCGGCCAATCGGGCGTCAGCGGTTTCGTCGTCGTCACCACCGACAAGGGTCTGTGCGGCGGCCTGAACACCAACATCCTGCGCGCCGTCACGGCCAAGATGAAGGACGTTCAGGGCGCTGGCGCCAAGGTCGAGGCGGTGGCGATCGGCTCCAAGGGCTACGGCTTCCTGAACCGCATCGGCGCCAAGGTGGTCTCGCAGGTCACCGGCCTGGGCGACGCCCCTCAGATCGAGAAGCTGATTGGCCCGGTCAAGGTCATGCTCGATGCCTTCGTTGAGGGCAAGGTGGACGCCGTCTACCTGTGCTACACGAAGTTCATCAACACGATGAAGCAGGAGCCGGTCGTCGAGCAGCTGCTGCCGCTGTCGGCCGACGCGCTGGCCCAGACCGAAGCCGAGAAGTCGGCCCACAGCTGGGACTACCTGTACGAGCCGGACGCGGCCACCGTCATCGACGAGCTGCTGACCCGCTACATCGAGGCGCTGGTCTACCAGGCCGTGGCCGAGAACATGGCCTCCGAGCAGTCGGCACGCATGGTGGCGATGAAGGCCGCGACCGACAACGCCGGCACGCTGATCGGTGAGCTCAAGCTCATCTACAACAAGACCCGCCAGGCGGCGATCACGAAGGAACTCTCCGAGATCGTCAGCGGCGCGGCCGCGATCAGCGGTTGACGGCACACGCTCGACCCAGCGTTCGAAACGAATCAAGATTGAAGGAACTGGAAATGACTCAAGCCCAAGGCAAGATCGTTCAGTGCATCGGCGCCGTCGTGGACGTGGAATTCCCGCGCGACCAGATGCCCCGCGTCTATGACGCCCTGAAGATGGAAGGCTCCGCGCTGACCCTCGAAGTCCAGCAGCAGCTGGGTGACGGCATCGTCCGCACCATCGCGCTGGGCTCGTCCGACGGCCTGCGCCGCGGCGTCACCGTGACCAACACCGGCAACCCCATCACCGTCCCGGTTGGCAAGGCCACCCTGGGCCGCATCATGGACGTGCTGGGCAACCCGATCGATGAGCGCGGCGATGTCTCGCAAGAGCTGACCGCCTCGATCCACCGCAAGGCCCCGTCCTACGACGAGCTGAGCCCCTCGCAGGAACTGCTGGAAACCGGCATCAAGGTGATCGACCTGATCTGCCCGTTCGCCAAGGGCGGCAAGGTGGGTCTGTTCGGTGGCGCCGGCGTGGGCAAGACCGTGAACATGATGGAGCTGATCAACAACATCGCCAAGGCCCACTCGGGTCTGTCGGTGTTCGCCGGTGTGGGTGAGCGCACCCGCGAGGGCAACGACTTCTATCACGAGATGGCCGACTCCGGCGTCGTGAACCTGGAGAACCTGGGCGAGTCCAAGGTGTCCATGGTCTACGGCCAGATGAACGAGCCCCCGGGCAACCGTCTGCGCGTGGCCCTGACCGGCCTGACCATCGCCGAGTCGTTCCGCGACGAAGGCCGTGACGTGCTGTTCTTCGTGGACAACATCTACCGCTACACCCTGGCCGGTACCGAAGTGTCCGCGCTGCTGGGCCGCATGCCGTCCGCCGTGGGCTACCAGCCGACGCTGGCCGAGGAAATGGGCCGCCTGCAGGAGCGCATCACCTCCACCAAGGTCGGCTCGATCACCTCGATCCAGGCCGTGTACGTGCCGGCGGATGACCTGACCGACCCGTCGCCCGCCACCACCTTCGCCCACCTGGACGCCACCGTGGTGCTGTCGCGTGACATCGCCTCGCTGGGTATCTACCCGGCCGTGGACCCGCTGGACTCGACCAGCCGCCAGATCGACCCGAACGTCATCGGCGAAGAGCACTACAGCACCACCCGTGCCGTGCAGGCCACGCTGCAGCGCTACAAGGAACTGCGCGACATCATCGCGATCCTGGGCATGGACGAGCTGTCGCCGGAAGACAAGCTGGCCGTGGCCCGCGCCCGCAAGATCCAGCGCTTCCTGTCGCAGCCCTTCCACGTGGCTGAAGTGTTCACCGGCTCGCCGGGCAAGTACGTGCCGCTGAAGGAAACCATCCGCGGCTTCAAGATGATCGTCGCCGGCGAGTGCGATCACCTGCCGGAGCAGGCCTTCTACATGGTCGGCACCATCGACGAAGCCTTCGAGAAAGCGAAGAAGATCCAGTAAGACTTCGCATACGGGCGCCTGGCGTCGTTGGCCTCCTCGCCGTACGGGTGTACGGCTCCGGGGGCCGCCTAGCCAGACACCCGTCTGCTCGCTTACTGAACCTTCTTCAACGCTAGGAAACCAACATGGCAACGATTCACGTCGACGTCGTCTCCGCCGAAGAGAACATCTTCTCGGGCGAGGCGAAATTCGTCGCGCTGCCGGGCGAGAACGGCGAGCTGGGCATCCTGCCCCGCCACACGCCGCTGATCACCCGCATCAAGCCGGGCGCGGTGCGCATCGAGCGCGCCGACAACGGCGAGGAAGAGTTCGTCTTCGTCGCCGGTGGCATCCTGGAAGTGCAGCCGCACTGCGTGACCGTGCTGGCCGACACCGCGATCCGCGGCCATGACCTCGACGAGGCCAAGGCGGCCGAGGCGAAGAAGGCCGCCGAGGAAGCGATGAAGAACGCCAAGAGCGACATCGACTTCGCCAGCGCGCAAAGCGAGTTCGCCACCATGGCCGCCCAGCTGGCCGCGATCCAGAAGCTGCGCAAGAGCCGCTGAGTTCTCAGCCGCCAGCAGCCCAGAAGCCCGCCCGGCAGCGATGCCCGGCGGGTTTTTTCATGCCGCCAGTGGCGCCAGCGCGGCGGCGGCGGCCTCCACGGCCGCCATGCCCTCGGCCAGGGCGCGGCGCAGGCGCGCGGCGGCCGGGCCGTCGTCGCCCGCCACCCAGCCACAGCGCACCTGCACCAGGCCGTGGGCCTCGTCCAGGTCCAGCGCCACCCAGGGGCTGAAGCCGGCCTGCACGCGGTGCAGCGCCAGGCTGGCCGCGGGGCACTGCGACGGCGTCAGGCGCCGCGCCAGCAGGAAGCGCAGCGACCAGCGCAGCCCGGGCTCGTCCTCGCACAGCAGCAGGCCCGCGACCGGCGCCTCGCCCGCGGCAAAGCCCACGTGCCAGCGCCCCGGGCCATCGGGCTCGGCCTGCCAGTCGCACTCGCGCAGCAGCGCGTCCACCAGCGGGTGCAGGGCAGAGCGGGTCATGTGGTGATCGCCACGCTGCCCTTGAGCGCCCAGCGGTTGTTGACGTCGCGCAGGTGCGCCTTGATCTGCGCATCGGTGAAGCCCGAGCCGGCGATCGGCTTGCCGTCGGCGCCCAGCTCCTGACCGCGGTCCAGCCGCCGGCCCAGCGAGCGGTTGATGCTGGCGCCGCCCAGGAACAGGTTCTTCAGGTCGTTGAAGAAGCGCAGATGTCGGGCGCGCGCCGCGGCCTCGATCGCCGCATTGGACAGCGGCTTGGCCACCGTTTCACCGCGCGCCAGCAGCAGCGCCTTGGCCTTGGCCCAGCGCGACTCGCCCTTCAGCGTGGTCTCGTAGTGCTGGGCCATGTCCTTGGACGAGACGATGTGCCGGCGATCCAGCTTGGCCGCCACCAGGTCCTGGCCGGTGGGGTTCATCGCGGTGGCGGTCTCCACGGTGAAGCTGGGCCGGGTGATCTTGATGTCGGCCACCGCGCCGTCCACCTCGCCGGCGCCCACCAGCGCGGCCAGTGCATCGGCCAGCTGGGTGAAGGCCTGGTCGAGCTGGCCGTCCAGCGTGGTCAGCCGCGCCTCGTCCTGCGGCGACGCGGCCTCGGCCGCCACCAGGTCGGCCTGCACCTTGGCGATGTTGGCGCACAGGCCGGTGATCGTGGCGCGCTGCTGGGCGGTGCCGGGCCCCAGGTCGAAGCGGGCGACGAAGGCCTCGGGCGTCATCGGCGTCGAGCGCACCTGCAGCCGCGCGGCGCGGCCCTGGCCGCTGAACAGCAGCGTGTGCGACTCGCTGCCGCCGCCGAAGCTGCGCTTCTTCTTCCACCAGTTCAGCACCCGCTTCGCACCGGCCTTGAGCGCGCCCATCAGCCGCTTGGCCAGGCCGACGATCCAGGCCACCAGACGGTCCAGCGCGGCGTCGATCGGCGCGCGCACGCGCTGGATGATCTGCATCACCCGGTCGGCCACCTTGCCCAGCCCGGCGAAGCCGGCCAGGAAGCTGATCGCCAGGCTCAGCAGCCCGGCCAGCACCGACTCGACCCGGTTGGCCGCGGCGCCGATCGCGCCCGAGGCGATCGCCGCGATCGAGTTCAGGAAGCCGGTGACCACCTGGATGATGCGCGAGAGCCGGTTGATGAACACCATGATGGTGTCGTAGATCGCCACGATCGCGCTGATGAAGCCGGCGCCGGGAATGAACATCGCCACCAGCTTGGGAATCGCCTTCTGGGTGATCAGGCCCACCACCATGTCGATGATGCCGTCGACCACCATCTGCTTGAGGTTGCCCAGCGAGGTCTTGAGCTGGTCCCAGGCGGCCACCGGGCCCTCGGTGACCAGGGTCTTGACCACCGCCACGCCCATCTCGATGGCCTTCACCGCCGGCTCGCCCACCGCGCGTACCAGCTTGCCGCGCAGGTGGGCGTAGCTCAGGCCCAGCACGCTCAGCGCCAGCTTCAGGATCTCGGGCAGCGCGAAGCTGCGCGGGATGTAGACCCCCGGCAGCGAGCCGGTGAGCCAGTCGATCAGCCCGGCCTTCAGGTGCGCGCCGAAGCGGCCGGCAAACTGCAGGAAGCCGGCCTTGGCCGCACGCACCAGGTTGCCGACGAAGCCGATCGGGTTGCGGAAGATGCTGGCCAGCGCGCCGGCCGCGCGGCGGATATAGGGCATGGCCCCGGGCGCCACCACCGAGAACAGGATCTCCAGCAGACTCAGGACCGTGCCGCCAGCCCAGGACATGAAGCGGCCAAAGAAGCTGCCGAACACCCGCGCCAGCTTGGCGAAGGCGCGCGGCACCAGCACGATGTCCACCAGCTCCAGCGAGGTGAACGCGGCCACGAAGGTGGACGGGATCTCGCGCACGAAGCCCATCAGCCCGCCCAGCGCGCCCTGGAACCAGGCCCAGGCGCGCGCCACTGCGTTGCCCTTCTTCAGGTTCTGCCAGACCTCATCCTGGCCAATCAGCTTCATGAAGCCGCCGATCAACGTATCGGCGGTGCGCGGCACGGCGTCGCCGGTGACCGGATCGAAGCCCAGCACCGCCTTCAGCAGGTCGTAGCCCGCGGTGCCCTCGGCCAGGCGGCCCAGCGGCCGCAGGATGGCCTCCTTGATGAAGCCGATGATGCCGCCGATCAGGCTGGCGCCGAAGTCGATCAGCTGGTTGATCGGTTCGGTGACGATGCGCTTGGCGCGGTCCCACAGCCCGCCCAGGTCGAAGATGTCGGTCCAGCTCAGCGAGTCCAGGAACTCGTCGATCGAGGCACGCACCGACGCGCCGATGCCGGCCAGCGCATTGAACTGCTGCGACATCCAGGCCGCCACGCGGTCGACGATGCCGTGGTTGTCCAGCGCCTGCGTGACCAGCGCGCCGCCGGGGACCAGCTCGATCACCGCGCGCAGCAGGTTGGCCGGGCTGCGCTCGACCGTGCTCATGTTGACCGGGTTGACACCGATCACCAGCGTGAACATCCGGAAGCCCGGGATGTAGTGCGCCTTCTCGGCGAAGTAGTCCAGCGCGTCCGAGATGCCCAGCCGCTGCACCTGCGGCGCGGTGCGCTGCTGCACCGGCGGCGCGCTGGCCGCCAGGCGCGGCAAGGCCACCGGGCGGGGCGCCGCCAGCGCCGCCCGCCGTGGCGCCGGCCCCTGGCGCACCGCGCCTTGCTGGATGGTGTGGGTCAGCTCGTGCGCCACCAGCGCGCGCCCCGCCGCGCTGTCGGGCTGGAAGGCGCCGCGGCCCATGAAGATGTCGGCGCCCAGCGTGAAGGCGCGCGCCTGCTGGCCGCGCGCCAGGCGTGCCGAGCGCTCGCTGTCGTGCAGGCGCACGGCGTCCAGACGCGCATCCAGGCGCGCCTCCATGAAGTGCTTCAGCGCCGCCGGCAACGGCTGGCCGCCGCCGCCACCCAGCGCGCGACCGGCCTGCAGGGCTGCAGCCGAGGGCGGCGCACCGGCGGGTCCGCTGCGCCGCGGCGCACCCGCGGGCAGGGCCATCACCTGGGCCGCGACGCGGTCGGCCTCGCGCTCGGCGGCCGAGTGGCGGCTGTCACGCGCCGAGCGCAGCGGCGCAGCCGCGGGCCGCGCCTGGCGCGCCGGCACCGGCGGCGTGCGCTGCTCGACGCGGGCCACGAAGCGCGGCGCGGTGGTGCTCACAGGCTGCGCCCTTCCTTGACCAGCTCGCGGCGCACGCCCTCGTCCAGGTCCGCCGCGCGCAGCAGGCCGTCAGCGCGCTGGGCGGCGCGCAGGCAGGCCACGCGCACCGCGTTCATGATCGTGCCGCCGGCGATCTCGTGGCGCTGGGCCAGCGCCGGCAGGTCCACGTCGGGCGCCGGTGTCAGCGCCGCCGGCAGCGCCTCGCGCCACAGGCGCAGGCGCTCGGCCGGGCGCGGCAGCGCGAAGGCCACCACGCTCTGGAAGCGGCGCTGGAAGGCGTCGTCGATGTTGCCCTTGAGGTTGCTGGCCAGCAGCACCACGCCGGGAAACTCCTCGACGCGCTGCAGCAGGTAGCTGATCTCCTGGTTGGCATAGCGGTCGTGGGCGTCGCTGACCTGGCTGCGCTTGCCGAACAGCGCGTCGGCCTCGTCGAAGAACAGGATCCAGTCCTGCCGCTCGGCCTCGTCGAACAGCTGCGCCAGGTTCTTCTCGGTCTCGCCGATGTACTTGGACACCAGCGCCGCCAGGTCCACCCGCATCACCGGCCGTGCGCAGCGCTGGCCCAGCAGCGCCGCCGACAGCGTCTTGCCCGTGCCCGGCGGGCCGTGGAACAGCGCCGCGTAGCCGGGCTTCAGGCGCCGCCCCAGGCCCC
Organism: Ideonella alba; assembly: GCF_018069845.1. Classification (NCBI taxonomy): domain Bacteria; kingdom Pseudomonadati; phylum Pseudomonadota; class Betaproteobacteria; order Burkholderiales; family Sphaerotilaceae; genus Ideonella; species Ideonella alba. Next base: position 84,879 of record NZ_JAGQDD010000003.1, on the reverse strand, counting down.
AGTCGACCAGCAGCTGCTGGCGGTGGGTGCGCCACAGCACGATCTCCTCCAGCTGCGCCAGGGTCATCGGCGGCAGCACCAGGTCGGACCAGCCCAGGCCGGTGCGCAGCGGGTGCGCCAGGCTGGCGCTGGGCGCGGCCTGCACCGGCTCGGCCAGCGGACCCAGCAGCTGCCGCAGCAACTGCGGCCCCGGCCGCCAGGCGCCGCACAGCGCGGCCTGGCCCTCGGGCGCTGCGCCCAGCTGCAGCCAGGCCCCCTGGTCCAGCGCGGTCAGCGTGTGCAGCAGCCGCCAGGCCTGCAGCCGCTGTTCGCCCTCCATGCCGCCCAGCAGGAAGCAGGCGGTCTCGCCGGTGGGCGCGAAGGCGCCGTGCTCGCCGTGCGCCAGGCCGCCGAACTCGGTGAAGCCGCGGCCGGTGTCGCTGCGCCGCGCGAACAGCATGTCCAGCAAGGCCGGCTGCAGCCACGGCGCCATCGCCAGCCACAGCAGCGCACGGGCGTCGCGGCCGTGCAGCGGCGCGGGCAGTGCGGCCAGCAGCGCCGGCAGGGGCTCGGGCGGCGGCGCGTCGGTGGGCTCGGCCGACGGGGCGGCTTCGAAGTGCTCGGCCAGCCGCCATTGCCACAGGCGGCCCAGCCAGGCCAGCTCGCGGTCGATCTGGTCGCTGCTCATGGCGCGCTCCAGTCCACCTGCAGCGGCTGGGCCATCCAGGGCAGGCGGATCCATGCCAGGCCCCAGGGCAGGCGCGACAGCAGCAGGTCGAAGGCCTCGGGCAGCGGCCGCAGCAGCCAGCCCTCGCCCTGGCGCGAGAGCAGGCCGGGCCGCTGCAGAAAGCTGGTGCGCAGGCTGTCGACGCCGGTGCGGCCCAGCGCGCCCCAGTGGTCGATCGCCGCCGCCAGCAGCGCCTGCACCTCGGCCTGCTCCTGCGGGGTGGGTGGGCACAGCGGCAGCGGCCAGCCCAGATCGGGCGGGCAGCCCAGCAACAGCTTGACCACCGGCAACGCCCACTCGCCGTCCTCGGCCGGTGCCTCCGGGGCCTGGGCCAGCGCGCGCAGCAGGCCGCCGGCCCGCGCCAACGCCAGTGGGTCCCAGGCCTGGTCCGGGCGCGCCGGTGTGGGCACGTCACAGGCCCGCAACAGCGCCGGCACCCACGGGTGCAGCAGCACCAGGCCGGCCAGCGGCACCATCCAGCCCGGCTCGGCGCGGGGCTGCACGGCGCGGGCCAGCGGCCGGGCGGTGGGGGCGGTGTCGACCCCGGGCGGCGGGGCGGCGGGTGGGGGTGCGTTGCGGGGACGGTCCGGTGGGGTCGGCGTGCCGGCGAAGCCCTCCGGCCACAGGGCCTGGGCCAGCGCCGCGATGGACGGCGTCGTCGGGGCCACTGCGGACGGCCCTGCCGCGACGCCGCCGCCCGGCCCGGCGCTGTGCCAGGCCAGCCACAGCGCCTGCAGCGGGCCGCGCCGCGCCTGCGGCACCGAGGGCTGGGCCAGCCAACGGGCCAGGGCCGCGGGGGAGGGCGTCGATCCTTCGTGCACCGCGGCCGTGGCGGCGGTGACCGCCTGCTGGGCCTGCCACCAGGCCTCGCGCGCGGGCCCGGGCCACAGCGCCCACCAGCGCTGCCACCAGCCCAGCAGCAGGGTGGGATCGGTGGGCGGCGGCGCTGCGCGCCAGACGAGGCCGTCCTGCGCCAGCGCCTCGGCGGCGGCCTGCAGGCGCGGGCGCAGCGCCTCGGGCGCCAGGCCGCCCAGGGCCCAGGGCAGGTGGCCGGTGGCCAGGTAGTCCAGCAGCGCCCGGGCCGGCAACAGGGCGACGGTGTCGGCGGCCGCCTCGCCTGCGGGCGCAGCGCCACCCGGCCCGGCGGCCGCGGCGCTGCGCCGCAGGCCGTGCAGCTGCGGCGCCAGCTGGGCGCGCAGATGCTGCACCAGCGCGTCGGCCGGCGCCTCCAGCCAGGACGGATCCAGTTGCAGCTCGACCCTGGCCAGTTGCAGCCAGCCACCGTCGTCCAGGCCGTCCAGCGCCTCACCCAGCGCCTGCTGCAGCCGCTCCTGACCGCTGACCAGGCGCTGGCGCAGCGCCAGCGCCTCGGCCGCGCCGGCCGCGCGGGCCTGCCAGCGCAGGCGGCGCACGCGGTGCGGCAGGGGCGCGAGCGGCGGGCTCACCGGTGATCAGCGCTGCAGGCCCAGCGAGAACTGCTGCAGGCGCTGCACCATGCCGCCCTTGGTGTCCGTGCCGCCCTGCAGCTTGCCCAGTCGGCCCTGCAGCTCCTTGCCGACCGTGCCGCCACCGACCTGGGCGATCGCCCCGGTGAGCAGCGTCGGCACGGCGGCACCGCGGCCGCCGACACCCACATCCACCTCGGTCACCAGCAGCTGCTGGGTGGTCTGCACCACCGCCTCGGCCAGCTGGCCGCGCAGGTCCTGCAGCAGGGTGTCGGCGCGCTCGCGCTCGGCGCTCGACAGCTGGCTCGACGCGGCCAGCGTCTGCGCCTTGCGCACGTCTTCCTGCAGCCGGCCGACGCGCTCGGCCATCATGTCGACCAGGCCGTTGCCGGTGTCGAAGGTGAAGCCCTCGAGCTTGCCCGGCAGCAGGGTGTACTTGAAGACGCCGTCGAGGTAGCTCTTCTGTGCATCGAACTGCGCCAGCCAGTCCTTCTGTACCTCGGCGCGCACCACGCTGACGCGGTCGTTCAGCACCATATCCAGCGGGCGGATGATGCGCACCGCGCGTTCGCGCAGCAGGTCGGGCCGCCACGGCAGCACCTGCAGCGGCGGCAGGTCGGGCTCGTCCTCGTCCTCTTCGGGCTCCCAGTGGTCCAGCGCCAGGTCGGTGATGACGCGGCCCTGGTCGTCGTAGACCAGCACCAGGGTGCCGCCGCGCGGCACGCCGCCGGCATGCACGGCGCCCGGGTTCTCGGCCAGGAAGTTGGGCATCAGCAGGCGGTCGTCCTGCTGCGCGTCGCGGTGGTCGATCAGCTGGTCCAGCCACTGCAGCCAGTGCGGCCGGTTGCTCAGCAGCAGGCCGTCGTGCGCGGCGCTGAAATCGGTGCGCGCCACCGTGCCCAGATCGGAGCGCGTCTGCGCCACCTGGCCCAGCGTCTGGCCCCACTGGAAGATCCAGTTCGGTGAGGTGCCGCCGCCGCCCAGCGCGCGGTAGTCACCGTAGCGGCGCGCCTGCAGCACCGGGGCGCTGTCCTTCTGCAGCGTGCCCAGCCGGTTGGTGGTGTTGGTGGCTGCATCGATGACCGACACGCCTTCGCCCACGGTGCGCGGCACCGTGGTGTCATCGACCGCCTGGCGCAGCTGCTCGCTCTGCCGCTGGTGCAGCGCCAGGCCGTCGGCCAGCTGCACCTGCAGGTCCTGGCGCAGCAGGTGGTGGAAGCGGTGCAGGTCGGTCACCCGCACCGATGGCCGCAGCACCAGGCGGGCGCGGTCGGTGTGCAGCAGCACCGCGCGCACCGTGAAGGGCAGCTGGAACTGGCGGATCTGGGCGCGCAGCGCGTCGCGCACGCTGCGCACCGGCTGGCCGAGGTGGCCCTCGACACGGAAGAAGTCGTGGCCCAGCAGCACGCGAGACAGCGGCGGCGGCACGCCGCGCCGGTCGGCCGGCACGCGGTAGCCCAGGTTGCTCTGCTGCTGGCCGCGCGCCGCGCGCAGGTAGTGCCAGCCGGTCTGCAAGGGGAACTCGCCGCTCAGCGTGTAGTACCAGGGGATGGCGCGCTCCTCCAGCGGCGCGGTGGCGGTGCGCGAGGGGGTCACCCGCAGCGTGGTGTCCTGCGGCCAGACGAAGGCGCCGACCAGCAGGTGCAGCTTCCAGATCAGGAAGCTGGCGTGCGCCGCGGCCTCGCGGGTGCCGGCGCTCGAGGGCGCCGGGTACAGACCGCTGCGGAACTGGCGCGGTGCGCCCAACTGGCCCAGCAGCAGGTGCTTCGGGAAGGCGCCCAGCTCGGGCAGCAGCACGCTGTCGTCCAGGAACAGCTGCTCGCGCAGCGCGCCCCAGGTGTCGACCAGGTCGCCCAGGTGCTCCAGCCACAGCGGGCCGCCACCGCTGCGCGACGCCGCCTCGGTGCGCCGCTGGCGCAGCCGGGCCACCCAGTCCAGCGGCGCGCTGGCGTTGCCGCACAGCGCGGCCACGCGCTCGCCGAAGGTCGAGGCCAGGGCGCTGAACGCGGTGGCCAGGGCCTCCAGCGTGGCGTCGCCGGCCGTCAGGCAGGCCTGGGCCAGACCCTGGGTGCTGTTCAGGCCCTGCAGCCGCGGGGCGGTGGCCTGCACCTCGGGCAGCGCGCGGGCGCGCTCGCAGGCGGGCAGCAGCGCCTGCTCGCCCTGCTGCAGCGCGGCGGCGTCCTCGGCCGAGCACAGCAGCCAGCGCAGGCGGTGCAGCGCGTCGCGGCCGAGGTTGTCGCAGTCGGTGCCGTTGCACAGGTCGGGGTCGTTCTCGACGCTCTCCATCAGCGCCACCACCACGCGCCCCGGCAGCGCGCCGGGCAGCTCCATCAGCGGCCGCGTGCGCGTGTCCTCGTCGCCCGGGGCCACCAGCTCGACCAGCTCGCGCATGGTCTCGGGGCCGGTGTAGAAGGGCTCGTAGCGCGGGGCCTCGCGGTCGTAGGGGCGCCAGGACGAGAACTGGGTGGTCTCGGCCAGCTCGATCAGGTCGCCGTCGGTGCTCAGGCCCAGGCCGCGGGTGATGCGCACGCCGGCATCGGTCAGGGCCACCTGCAGGCCATCGACCAGGCCCACGCCGATCAGGCGCACGCGGGTCAGCCGGCCCTGGTCATCGAACCAGTCGGACAGGCGGTTGAGCTGGCCATGGGTGAGCACCTGGTCGGGCTCGAACACCGGGCTGCCGTGCGACAGCGTGGCGAGGCTTCTCAGGACGGCGGATGTGGTGGCCATGGTGGCACTCCTCAGGCCAGGGGGGGCGGGGGTTCGGTGCCCAGCGCGCTGCGGCCGAGCACGAAGGCGGGCCGAGGCAGTTCGGCCACGCAGTCGGTCAGGCGCTGCGCCGGGTGGGTGTTGCGCACCTCGGTGACGGCGCGCAGGAAGCGCGTCAGCACCTGCGCGCGCGGCGGCGCCGCCGCGCCGGCGTGCAGTGCCAGCCAGTCGCGGTAGGCGCCCTCGAACTCGGCCATCGCCAGCGGGCTGGCCCAGCAGATGCGCGGCAGCAGGTGGGCGGGCACCTCGCGGCGGATCTGCTGTTCGGCGTGGGCGCGGAAGGCCGGGTGGGCGAAGCGGCCGGCGTAGGACGGCAGCACGATCAGCAGGCGCCAGGAATAGGGGTCGTCGCCGTCGCAGTCGCCGCAGCCCTCGTCCAGGCAGGGCTGCAGCAGCGGGTCGCCCGGCTGTTCAGGACGCAGCAGCGGCAGCTCGATCAGGTACAGGCCCTCGCCGCTGTAGTGCTCGCGCAGGTAGCGCTGCAGGTGGCTGATGGCCTGCTCCATCGCCTCGGGGCCGGCGAAGTACTCGATGCGCCGGGCGATCACCTCGCCGCCAGCGTCGACGATGTTGAAGTAGTGCCGCCCGTCCAGTGTCTGGCGGCGCTGGTAGCCGTCGGCGCCCTGGGCGCGTTCGACCGCGGCCATCATCTCGGCCTGCGCGGCCTCGGGGCTGGCGTAGTGGGTGCTGGACGACAGCAGGATCTTGCCGCTGACCGCGTCGCGCACGCGGAAGCGGAACTCGTCGCCGGGCGTGGCGTCGACCTCGGCATAGGTGTCGTGCGCCACCACCGACAGGCTGCGCCGCTGCGGGTTGGCAATGCCCAGCAGACGCGCCAGCCGGCGCTCCAGGCCGCTGATGTTGTCGCTGTTCCAGAGCATCTCGGGCTCGCGCCGGTGCTGCTGGTAGGCCAGGCCGCGCTCGGCGCCCAGGCGCGGCAGCTCGGCCAGGAAGCGCGCCCGCTCGATCAGCGCATCCAGCCCGCCGCCGCTGCCGAAGGCCTGCTGCAGCGCCTCGACCTGGGCGCCCATGTCCTCGCCGGCGCGGGCCAGCAGGTGGTCGAGCAGCGCGGCCTGGCGCGGCCGGGGGTCGGGCTCGAGCAGGCGGGTCAGGCCGGCGTCGTCCAGCGGCTGCTCGGGCGTGTCCCGGTACAGCGCCTCGTGGCCGGGCAGCTCGCTCAGGCGGCGCGCCAGCAGCGTGGGCGGCGTGGCGCCTCCCATCCAGGCCTCGGTCAGCGCCTGCATCCGGGTGGGCGCCACCGAGTACAGCTGGGCCAGCTGCGCGGCCTGCGCCAGCTGGTTGGTCATCCACTGGTCGATGAACAGCAGGTAGCCCTGGAACTGGCGCACCCGCGCGTCCTGGTCCGGGCGCGCCAGGCCGTACAGCTCCGGGAAATCGTGCTGCAGCGGCCGGTGCGCGCTCAGGGGCCGCACGCGGCCGGCGGGTTGCGGCAGCTGCGGCTGGCGCAGCGTGTCGGTGATGGCATGGTCGGCGTCGAGCAGCGCCTGCAGCGCGCTGCGCACCTCCTCGGGCATCTCGGCGACATGCCAGCCGGCCACCACCAGGCCGCGCTGGCTCAGCACCAGCCGGCCGCTGTCCCAGGCCAGACGCGGGGCATGGCCGGGCCGCACCGGCAGCCGCCAGGGGTCGTCGGTGGGCAGCGCGAAGCCGTCCTCGCCCAGCGGCTGCAGGCGGATGTCACGCAGGCCCTCGACGCCGGGCACGTCCATCAGCGCATTGATCAGGTCCGACAGGCGCAGCATCGCGGGCAGCTCGCTGGCGTCGAGCTCGCCGTCGTCGAGGAAACCGTGGCTCAGCCACGGGCCTTCGAAGACCTCGTCGACACGGCGTGGCTGCCCGTCCGGGCCGGGCCGCGCCAGTGCCTCGTCCAGCGTCAGCGGGCGCAGCAGCGGCGCCAGCGTGCGGTGCGCGGTGTGCAGCAGCCGCGCCGCGGTGGTGCGGGCGTCGGCGCCGTCGGCCAGCGCCACCTCGGCGCACAGCGCGAAGCGCTGCACCGGCACGGTCTCGGGCGGCAGGAAGTCCAGGCACAGCGGCCGCCGCACCTGCAGCGCCGCCGCCGCCTCGGCCTGGCGCTCGGCGCGCTGTTCGGCGTTCAGACGCTCGTCGTACTCCAGCAGCGGCTGCCAGCGGCCCTGCAGGCTGACCGGGCGCTCGCCGGGCTCGCCCGAGGGCGTCTGCGCCAGCTCGCCAGTGCGCGGGTTCAGCCACAGCACCGGGCCGGGCACCTCGTGCAGCCAGGCGTTGCGGATGCCGTCGATGTCGATCAGGCATTTGCGCAGGTCGCGCAGCGTCCAGGGGGATTGCGGCAGCACGTCCTGCGCCTGCCAGAAGGTGGCGGCTGCGTCGCCCTGCGGCGCGCTGCTGGCCAGCCAGTCGGCCAGCGGCAGGCCGCCGCGGTAGGCCAGGTCGGCCAGCGCATGGCTGGCCAGCTCCAGCGTGGTGATGCCGGGGTCGTGCAGGTGGTGGTCGGTCCAGCGCGCACCGCACAGCGCGCGCAGCTGCGCCAGGCCGTCGGCGAACAGCGCGCGCCAGTCCAGCGCCGGTTCGGCGGCCAGGTCGGCACGGCGCAGCGGCACGGGCTCAGACATCGCCGGTCTCCTCGTCGATCAGGTGGCCGGGGGCCGAGACCAGGATGCTGTCGGGCGTGTCGGCCACCGCCTCGGCCAGGTCCTCGCCGCCATCCATGTGCAGCGAGAAGCGGCTGAGGTAGTCCACGCCGGGCAGCTCCTCGACCAGATCGAGCAGGGCCGAGCGCCACACCGCGCCGCCGAAGCCGGGCTGGCGCGCGGCATCGGCCAGCCAGGGCGACAGCGCGCGCTGCAGCGCCGCGTCGATCTGCGGCCGGTACAGGCTGAACACCACGCCGGGCCGCAGCTTCACGCGGCAGCGCACCTGCAGCACGCGGCAGCGCGGATTGACCACATGGGTCCGGGTGCCCGGTGCGCTGCGCGCCTCCAGGAAGGCCTGCACCGACTGCAGCGTGTCCAGGTCGGCGCGCGGCTGCAGCGGGTCGGCGGTGTGGCGCTGGCGCAGGTCGGGCACCACCACCACCAGGCGGTGGCCCGGCGCCTGCCAGTGGCCGCCGGGGCGCGCGTGCGGGATGCACTGCACCCGGTGCAGCCCGGGAAAGGCCTGCAGCACCAGGCGCTCGACGTCCCACGGCGTGATCGCCCGGCCACGGTGGCGCAGGCGCTCGGCCGCACGGCGGCGCAACGCCGCCGGGGTTTCGGGCGCCTGGCCGCCAAAGCTCTCGAAGGGCTGGGCCACGCCCTGGACCGCGGCCATCGGCGTCACCAGCTTGCCGATGCTGCCGGCGGGCAGGGGCAGCGCAAAGCGCGCCGGATCGTGGGGGGCGGCATCGGCGCGCACCTCGACGCCGTTGCTGGCCACCAGGCGCAGCCGGGCCGCGCTGCCGGCCGGGGTCAGCCAGCACGCGCGCAGCCAGACCAGGCCGCTGGCCTGGCGGGTGTGCTCGCGGCTGGTCTCGGGCGGCAGCGTGAGCTGCACCAGGCCGCTGCGGCGCAGGTGGGCCGTGGTGTCCAGCGCCAGCTCGGCCGCGCCCAGCGGCCGCCACTGGGTGTCGCACAGCACCGACCAGGCGATGCGCGGCGACGGGGCCTCGGGGTCGGCACTGCCGTCCTCGACCTGGCACAGCAGCGACACCGCATCGCCCGGCGCCAGCGCGTCCAGGCCGATGCACAGCTCCAGCGCATGCGGGTGAGCCGGCAGCAGGCCCGGCGCGCCTTGCGGCGCCCAGGGCAGGGTGGCACGCAGCCAGGCGTGCTCGCGCACCGGGCCGAAGGCATCCACCTGGTAGAAGGCCAGATCGGCGCCGCTGAGGCTGGCCTCGTCGGCCTGGTCCAGCGCGCAGCGCGCGCTGGCCGCGGTGTAGTCCAGCGACAGACCGCGCAGCTGCGGTGTGTAGGGCTCATTCAGCGGTTGCACCGGCGGCGCGTCGGGGTCGCGGATCTGGCTCAGCAGGTGCGCCACCGCCTGCTGACGGTGGGCGGTGTGCAGGAAGTCCTCGCCGTCCAGCTCCAGCGCGATCTGCCCGGCCGGCACCGCCGGCGACTGGCCGCGCAGGTGCAGCTGCAGACGGCGCACCGGTTGCGCCTGCATCGCCCGCTCGGCCTGCAGCCGGGCCTGCCCGCTGCCCGACTGCAGCAGGCGCTGCAGCGGCCAGTCCAGGCGCAGCGGGAACACCGGCACCGGCGGTTCGTTGTGCAGCACGCTGGGCAGCAGCGGGCTGGGGCGCAGGGTCACCGGGGCGTCGGTGGAATGGCCACGGCCGTCGGTGTAGCGCAGCCGCGCCGCCACACCGTCGGCGATGCGCGAGCGCTCCTGGTAGCCGGCGTACCAGCTCGACAGGCTGGCCGGCGCGCCATGCCAGTCCAGCGTCAGCGACAGCGACTGCAGCGGCTTGGCCAGTGCCTCCGGGCAGCCGATGCGCAGCCGCGAGCCCGGCACCGGCTGGGCACCGAAGGGCATGAAGACCTTCTTCGGGTCGAGTGCGCCGTGGTCGTTCTCCAGCGCCAGGCCGCGCAGGCCCTGCACCTCGACCTGCAGCGTGGCCGCCTGCAGGCGCAGGCCTTCCAGCGCGGCCCAGGGGGACAGGCCAGGGCGCAGCTCGACCCCCGGGGCCAGCAGCAGCTGCAGCACCGGCGTGCCATCGGGGAAGGCCGACAGGTGCAGCGCCTGCTGGTGCGCCACCACCGCCGGCTGGTCCGGCGACAGCACCAGCACCAGGCGCCAGCCGCTGCCGTGGGCCGAGACCTGCGGCTGCAGCGGCCCGATCCAGCCCTTCGGCCCGCTGAGCCAGGCCTGCAGGCCGGCCGCGACCTCGGCCGGCGTGGCGGCGCTGCTGCCGATCAGTTCCAGGTCCAGCCGGATCTCGCGCCGGCCCTCGGCCAGCGCCAGCAGCGGCGAGGTGATCGCGAAGCCGACCGGGGCCTCCGGCGCCGCCGGCCCGCCGCCCGGGGCCCAGCCGGGTGCGCCTGCGGCCAGTGGCGCGCCCAGGCCATCGGCCGAGTCGGCCCGCGGCGCGAAGCGCAGCCGGCCACCGTCGCGCTGCAGGCCCTGCAGCGAGCGCACCTGGGCCGGACCGATCGGCGTGTCGCGCAGCGGGCGGTAGAGGCGCTCCACGCCCTGCGCGTCGGGCCCGGCACTGAAGACGCGGGTGGTGTCGCACAGCTGCGCCAGCGCGCCCTTCTTCAGCGTCAGGCGCAGGTGGGCGTGGTCGGGATGGGCCGGCTCGGGAGCGAAGCCCAGCGCGGTGCGCAGCTGCCAGTCGAGGTGGGCGGCGCCCAGCGCGTTGAAGCGCTCGCGCGAGGCCTGCTGCAGCCGCGCCAGGGCCAGCCACAGCGCCAGGTGCGGCGGCACCTGGCCGTCGCGCGCGTCGGCCAGCTGCTGCCAGGCGGCGCGGTCGAGGTCGGGGAACAGCGCCGACCAGCGGCCCTCGTCGCCGCCATCGAGCGCCGGCAGCGCGATGTGCGCGGCCAGCGTGCGGGCCTGCTGCATCAGCGTGGCGGCGTCGCGCGGGTCCAGCGGCGCGTGGGCCGGGTCGGCCGCCGGCCGGTCGCGGTCGGCCTGGCTCTGGCCGCCCTGGGCGGCACTGCGGCGCAGCAGGTCGTCGAGGGCCATGGCGTCAGCCCCGGTCCACCGGCCCCAGCACCGGGCGGTGCTCGCTGGCGTCGAGGTCGTAGAAGGGATAGACCAGGTTGAAGCGCGAGTTGGTGCTGCGCACCCGGTAGTCGAGCTGCACCTGCAGGCGGCCGGGCTCGGTCTCGCGCACGTCCAGCGCCAGCAGCTCGATGCGCGGCTCGTGCACCAGCAGCTGCACCTTGATCTGCTCGGCCAGCTCGGTGCGGCGTGTGGTGTCCAGCGGCTCGAAGAGCATCGGCCGCAGGCTCAGGCCCCAGCCGGGGCGCAGGAAGCGCTCGCCGGCCACGGTGCCGAACAGGATGCGCAGCGCCTCGTGGATGTCGTCCTCGCCCTCGCGCATCTGCACGCCGCCGGCGCCGAAGGCCGGCGGGAAGCTCCAGCCGCGGCCGAGGAAGGCCAGATCGTCGTCGCCCGGTGTGCTCATCGCCAGGTCCTCAGCCGATGATGACCGTGGGCGCGCCCACCACCACCGCGGCGCCGCAGACGCAGGTGTCGCCCACGCGCAGGGCCGGCTTGCCGCCGATGAACACCGTGGCGCTGCCGGCCACGAAGGGGCTGACGGTGGGCTGGTGGCTGTTGGGCGGCAGGCTGCAGACATGCTGGTCGCCCAGCACGGCCGCCGGCATGCCGCCGATCAGCACGGTGGGCACGCCGGGGCCGACCACGGTGCCGCCGTGGCTGCTGAGATCGGCGATGCGGGCGGCGGGGGGCATGATCGGGCCTTTCAGTTGAGCTGCAGCAGGCTGCCGGCCAGCACGGTGAGGGCGCTGCTGCGCAGCTCGGCGCCCGCCGTGCCTTCCAGCTTGAGCTGGCCGCTGACCTTCAGCGTGAAGTCGCCGTTGACCTGCTGGGTCAGCGAGGTGGTGGTCTCCAGCGTGGTGGCCGCGGCGCTCTTGAGGGTGATGCCGTCATCGTCCAGGCGCAGCTCGTTGCCGGCCTGGTCCTTCAGGCTGATCGCGCCCTCGTCGTCGCTCAGCACCAGCTGGCGGCCACCGGGTGTGGACAGCGTGATCGCCTGGTGCTCGTCGTCGAAGCGCATCTCCAGCCCCTCTCGGCTGCGGTAGACACGCGCCGGGTTGGCGTCGGCGGCGGGCTCGGGGGCGGCGCGCTGGCTGCTGTGCAGCGCCCCCAGCAGCACCGGGTGGCGCGGGTCGTTGTCGAGAAAGCCCAGCACCACCTCGTCGTCCAGTTCGGGGCGGAAGACGAAGCCGCGCTGCGGGCCGGCCTCGGGGCGCGCCACGCGGGCCCAGACGCCCTCGCCGTCGGGTTCGATCAGCGGCAGGCGCACGCGCACCCGGTCTTCGCCCAGCGGGTCCTCCAGCGAGGTGACCACGCCCAGCTGCAGGCCCTGCACCGGCGCCAGCAGGGCCGGCCGCGGCGGGGTCTGCAGGCGCTGGTCCAGCGCCTGGTCCTCGCCCAGGCCGCCGAACTGCAGGTGGGTGCGCCAGCCGCTGGTGCTGTCCATGTCGTGGCGCACGCCGCTGACCTGCAGCCGCCCGCCAAAGCGCGCGCCGGTGCCGCTGAGCGTGACCACGTCGCCCGGGTGCACCTGGCCCAGGCCTTCGCACAGCGCGCGGCCGCAGAGCTTGTCGGCGCGCGCCCGCGCCCACAGGCCGTCGCCCAGCGCCTGCGCCTCGTCCGCCGACAGCGTGCTGTGCGGCAGCGGCCGCGCCGGGTTGCCGTGCACGCGCGCCAGCGACGCCGGGTCATGGCTGCCGCCGCCGGTCTCGGTGGGGGCCTGCGCGGCGGCGGTCTGCAGCGCCTGGTCCGGCGCCGACCAGTGCGGCACCGCGATGCCCGCGGGCTGCACTCGCGCGTCGACCTCCAGGTCCAGCTCCAGCAGCGTGGCGCCGTACTGCAGCTGCAGCACCGGCTCACCCTGGGTGCCGGGCCGCGCCAGCTTCAGCGCCCCCGGACGCGGCAGCACCACCAGGCCGTTGGCACGGGCACGCGCCAGGGCGAAATCCCAGTCGCTGCAGCCGGTCTGCACCAGCTGTTCATGGCGGGCGGCGGTGTCCTCGACCTCGACCGTGTCGCCGCAGGCGCCCAGCAGGCTGCGCAGCAGCTCGGCATCGGTCTGGTCGCGCCAGACCGCCTGGCGGGCCTGCTGCGCCAGCGTCATCGGCGCGGCGCGGCATTCGACGATCAGCTGCGCCGGGCTGTCGCCGCGCACGCGGATCTGCTGGCGCACCACCACGCCCTTGAAGAGCAGCTGGCGGTCATCCTGCGCGCCGGCCGAGACCTCGATCGCCTGGCCGGGGGCGAAGCGGTCGCCGTCGGTCAGCGCGAACTGGCCGGCCGAGGCCGAGCCGTCCAGCCACACCAGCCGCGCCCAGGCGATGTGGTTGGCCTGCAGTGTGATGCTGCAGGCCATCAGCTGCTCGGTGCGCGGCAGATCCTGGCCGCCGGCGCGCACCGTGAACTCGCGGTGGCCGCTGCTGATCGGCAGGCTGCGCTCGGTGGTCTCGGGCATGGCGGGGTGTCCGTGTCAGCGCTGCAGCGGCGGGAAGCGCAGACGCTGGCCCGGGCTGAGCAGGCGCGGGCTGTCCAGGTCGTTGGCGCGCGCCACCAGCGGCGCCAGCGCCGGGTCGCCGTAGATCTGCTGGCACAGCGCCGGCAGCGTGTCGCCGGCGCGCACGGTGCGCAGGTGGGTCAGGTCGGGCGACTCGTCCTGGGCAATGGCCACGCGGGTCTGGTCGTCGCTGGCGTCGGCGAAGCTGGCGGTGACCACCGCGCGCAGCGGCACGCCATCGGGCTTGAAGAGCTTGTAGGCGATCGAGGCGCTCTTGAGCACGCAGCGCCGCACCGCCAGCGTGCCCCAGGTGAGCTTCAGATGGTTGGGGCGGTGGATGTGGCCGTTGTAGCCGGTGACGGTCTGGAACAGCGCCACCTGCTCCTGCACGTCCACCTTGTGGCCGTTGGCGCCGGTGCCGTCGATGAAGAAGGCCAGCGACAGATCGCCCGGCTTGCTCTTCTTGAAGTTCATCCGGCTGCCGGTGGTGCCCGCGCCCTGCGCGGCGTCCCACTCGAACTCATAGCCCAGCGTGATCTCGGCCGGGTTGACGTAGGCGGTGAACACCGCCACCGGCTCGCCCGCGCAATCCGGCGCCTCGAAGGCCTTGATCAGCAGCTTCTCGAGTTGTCCGCTGTCGCTCACCAGTGTCTCCCCGGGGGTGGCCGCTCAGGGTTCCTGGCGCTGGCGCAGCACCTCGAGCACGCGCTCGACGCACTCGGCCACCAGCGACTGGCGCTGGGCGCCGCTGTCGCCCGCGGCCGGGCTGCCGCCTTCGGCCGATGGGGACGTGGCCTCCACCGCGATCACCACCTCGTCGATCATGATCGGCATCGCTGCTCTCCCGGGTTCAGGCTTCCAGGCGGAAGCGCTGGTAATACAACTGCATCGACTCGACAGCCACGGTGTTGCTGCTGGCGTTGAGGTCGGCCACCGACCAGCGGGTGGGGTAGGCCTGGACCAGGTGCCAGGTCATCAGCGCCTGGTGCTCGGGGCCCAGCAGCTGCACCTGCACGTCCATCGGCTCGACATCGAGGTCCTCGATCGCCCGCCGCGCCCAGTTCCAGATCGCCGAGCGCAGCAGCAGGCCGCGCTTGAGCGTCAGCTCGGGGTACTTGCTGCGGCCGGGATACTTCTGCACGAAGCGGTTCTCGCCGCCTTCGGGCACCTCCTCGGTCGACAGCTCCACGGCCAGCCCGCCCACCTCGGTGAAGCGCACCTCGTCGGCCGGTCCCTGCAGCGCAGGCACCTCGACGCGGAAGTGGAAGCCGACCGGCGGCGTGTACATCGGCGCCTCAGGCGTTCTCGACGTCCAGGCCCTCGTGGGCCAGCTCGATGGTCTCGATCGCCACCTCGTTGCCGGCGGCCTTGAGCTGCGGCCCCTCGACCTTGACCGGGAAGGCGTTGTGCAGCTTCCAGGTCATCACCGGCTCGTGGTTCTCGTTGAGCAGGCTGATCACCACGTCGCGGCGCTCGGCGGTGTTGAGCTTGATCGTCTGCAGCCACTTGAAGAAGTCGTTGTCGCTCTTGATCACGCCGCGCTTGAGCGTGACGTTGCTGAACTTGCGCAGACCGGGCATCTTGATCGACGAGTACTCGGGGAACGAGCCGTCGCGGTACTCGATGGCCTGGTTCTCCTGGGTCAGGCCGGTGACCTCGGAGAAGCCGATCCGCGTGCCGCCCCACTGGACGGTGAAGTGGAAGACCGGCAAGGGGTACTGTGCGGGCATGGCGTGCTCTCCTGATGGGGATGAGGGGTGTCAGGGCGCGGAGGGGCTCAGGACGTCTGCAGCTTGTGCGAGAAGCGCAGGATGATGAATTCGGCGGGCCGCACCACGGCCATGCCGATCTCGACGATCATCCGGCCCTCCAGCACGTCCTGCGCGTTCATCGTCTGGCCCAGGCCGCAGCGCACGAAGAAGGCGTCCCTGGTGGTGGCACCGGCCAGCGCGCCCTCGCGCCACTTCTGCGTCAGGTAGTTGTCGATCATGCCGCGCACCTTGACCCAGGTGTTGGCGTCGTTGGGCTCGAAGACCGCCCAGTAGGTGCTCTTCTTGACCGACTCTTCCACCATGTTGAAGAAGCGCCGGACCGACACGTAGCGCCACTCGTTGTCGTTGCCCGCCAGCGTGCGCGCGCCCCAGACCAGCGTGCCCTTGCCGACGAAGGCGCGGATCGCGTTGACCGACTTGCCGGCCACCGCGTCGACGTTGAGGCGGTCGGTGTCGTCGCTGTCCAGCGCGTAGGCCGGCGCCACCACGCCGTTGAGGCTGACGTTGGCGGGCGCCTTCCAGACGCCGCGCTGGTTGTCGACCAGGGCGCAGATGCCGGCGATCGCGCCCGAGGGCGGGCAGGGCGTCAGCGAGGCCGACACGGCGCGCACCAGATCGCGGTAGGCGGCGAAGTTGTCGAGCAGCTGGCGCTCGGTGTTGGCGCGCAGCGCCGGCACGGCGGCATCCAGCGCGTCCAGCGCCGTCAGCAGGCTGCTCATCGGTGCCTGCAGCAGGGCCAGCAGCGCGGCGCGACGGCCGTCGGCCGCCGCGGCGGTCAGCGCGGTGTTGCTGGCCGGCGTGGCCAGGGCGGCGTCGAAGGCGGCTTCGGTCGGGTTGGGCACCGCTGCGTTGGCCGGGTCATAGACGACGCCGGGCAGCGCGTCGAACTCCTTGTCCAGCGCCACCAGGGTGCTCAGGGCCGGCGCGATGGTCGCGGCCACCGCGGCCTGTACCTGGGTGCGCAGCGCGGCGTGGGTGAAGGCGTTGCCGCCGTTGAGCATCGCGTCGACCATGCTGAGGCAGCGCAGCAGCGCGGCGAAGACCGGCGCCGGGCTGCCGTCGGCCGGGCCGCCCTGGTAGGCGGTCAGCGCGGTGGTGACGGCGTCGCGCACCGCCAGACCGGGCGCGCCGGCGCCGATCGCGTGCAGCGCCGCCAGCCGGCCCTGGTCGACCAGCAGCGCATCCATCGCCGCGACCAGCGCCACCACCGCCGGGTCGCCGGTCAGCGAGGACAGCGCCACCGCCACCGGCGGCGCGCCGCGGCGCAGCTTGCCGACGATGTCGCTGTAGCCCACCGGTTTGGCATAGGCCAGCTTCAGCCAGGGCGAGTAGGCGGCGCCGTACTTCAGGTGGTTGATGCCGATGCCGTCGCGCAGCGCCTGCACCGCCGTGTCGTGCCTCGCCTTGGTGGTGGCCAGGGCGGTGTCGAGCAGCGCGATGCGGTCGCCCAGGCGACCGCACTGCGCCAGCGCAGCGATCTGCACCTGGGCCCGCTGGTCGTCGGCCAGACTGGCAGCGTCGGGCGTCAGCAGCAACGTGGGCTCGTCCACCGCGGCGATGGCGGCCAGACCGGCGATCAGGTCGGCCGCCGCCAAGGTCTCGCCATGCCGGCCGACCGAGACGATCCAGGCCGGCCCGCCGCCGTTGTCGAAGAACAGGCGCAGCGCGTCGTACAGGTAGCGGGTGTTGTTGGCGCCCAGCGTGACCGACTGGAAACGCCCGCCGGCATCGATCTGGATGGTCTGCACGTCCAGCGCCGGGGCGCCGCCGAAGAGCGACTCGTACTCGAGCAGCGAGGTGACCCGGGTCGGCACGCCGTCCAGGTCGTTGTCGATCATGCGCCTGGCATGCGCGGTGTAGCCGATGAAGGCGGGAATCGCGGTCTCGACCTCTGCCACCGAAGGCGGAAAGACCGAGATCTCCTCGACATAGACGTCCGGCGTGCGGTAGGTGGCCATGGTGCGTGCCTTTCGGGGTTCAAGGGGCGAGGTGGACGACGAACTGGGCGTCGCTGCGCGCGGCGCCGGGCTGGGGCAGGTGTTCGATCAGCAGGCGCTGGTCGCTCTGCAGTTGCAGGCGGTGCTCGGGACGCGAGCGGCGGGTCTGGCGGCGCTGGGCCTCGAAGAGGACGACCTGGGCGCCGTTCGGGGCGCTGCCCAGCAGCATCGCCGCCGGCAGCCGGGCGCTGTCGGGCGGCTCGCCGCTCCAGTCGTCGATGCGGTCGAAGGACAGGCGTTCCGCTGGTTTCAGGCCGGGCGTGGCATCGCTGACCTGCAGGCTGGCCATCTCGGGCGCGGCCCAGCCGCGGCCGACCACGTAGTAGCGCAGCACATCCTCGCGCGGCTGCAGCGTCAGCTGCCAGTGCGCCGACTGCTGGGCGAAGGCGTCGTCCAGGCGCAGCGCCACCAGGCCCCAGGGCGCGGCGGCGGCCAGCGCGGGCTCGACGCACAGCCAGCGCTCGGCCAGCAGCGCGGCGCTGGCCGGGTGGCGCTCCTGCCAGCGCAGCAGGCCGATCGGCAGGTCGGCGCTGAACACGGGCGCGGCCTGCGTGGCCGACAGCTGGCCGCTGAGCAGCGGCTGGCCGGCCGCATCCAGCAGACGCCAGTCCAGCGGCCGTTGCGCGCTCACCGGCTGCAGCCGCGGGCGGCGGGCACACAGCTCGACGGCCAGTGGCGCCGCGTCTAGGGCCGCCGGATCGAGGCTGTTGCGCCAGCAGGGACGCAGCACCGGGCTGCCGGCGGGCGCCGCGGGCAGCGGCGGGCGGGTGTAGCGGTCCAGGCCGGGGTCCAGCGGCTGCAGGCCCAGCAGCAGCGTGCGGCCGTGCAGCGGGCCGGGCGGCGGGTCGTCGTCGTGCTGCTCGGCCAGCAGCGCCCACAGGCCGCGCAGCTCGCGCGACAGCGCCTGGCCGCCGCGCAACAGGGCCGCGCCGCTGGGCGGCAGCACAAAGCGCATCAGCCCGCCCGGCGGCTCGGCGAAGAAGGCGTGGCCCACGTCCAGCGTGCCCAGCACATGCAGCGACTGTTTCATCGGCCCTCCACCCGCGTCTCGATGTGCAGGATCGGGCTGCCGCTGCCGATCGGGTCGTCCTCGCGCAGCTCCAGCAGCCGCACGCGGTACACCGCCGAGGGCAGCTGCCGGGTGCCGATGCAGGACCACAGCTGGTTCATCTGCTCCAGGCTCAGCGGCATCATCTCGATCGTCAGCCGCTCCAGCCCCGGCGGCAGCCCCGGCGAATCGGCCGGCGTGTGGATCGGCTTGGCGTGGAAGCAGCGCACCGCCAGCGCCAGCCGCGCCAGCGCCACGTCGTAGGCCAGGATGCGTGCGGCCACCACCACCACCAGGTTCAGGCGCAGCGGCGGGGGGCGCTGCAGTTCGCGGCCCTGCACCACCACGCGCTCGGGCAGCGGCTCGCGCAGCGCACGCTCTTCCTCGACCTGGAACAGGCTGATTGCCAGGTTGCCGTCGGCGATGACCGGGTTGCCGGTGTCGCTGACCAGGCGCGACGGCACCATGCGCACCAACTCGCCGTCGCCGGTGCGGCGCAGCATGAAGGTGTTGACTTCGTCAGCGAGGAAACGCAGGACGGCATCGAACATGCCGCGGTTGTAGGCCGGTCCGGCCCCGGCCGCCCTCCCCTGCCTGTGGGGGGCGGTGTGGCCGACAGCTTGCGTCAGCGCAGCAGCGGCGCGTCGGGCAGCTCGTTCGGGTTGGCCTGTTCAGCGCGCAGCGGGAAGTGCTCGCGCAGCAGCGCGTCCAGCGCGTCAATGATGGCCAGCAGGCCGGCCTCGCGCCGGCCCTCGCGCAGCGCGCTGCCCAGGCTGTCGACCAGGGCCTGCCACTGCGCCGGTGGCACGCGCCGGGTGATGCCGCGGTCGGCCACCAGCTCGATCGCCTGCTCGGCCAGCAGCAGGTAGACCAGCACGCCGCAGCGCTCGGCGGTGTCCCACACGCCCAGCTCGCCAAAGCAGGCCTGTGCCCGTGCGCGGGCGCTCACCCCCTGGCGCAGCGCCGCGGCCGGCAGGGCGCGTTCGATGCAGACGCGGATCTCGCCGCCGTGGCCGGCCTCGCTGGCGGCGATGCGCTCGGCAATGCGCTGTCGCGCGGCGCGGTCCAGCCAGCGGCCATCGCTGCCCAGCGCATGCCAGGCATGGCGTCCCCAGCGCATCAACGGGCTGCCCATCGCCATCTCCTGCTCACCAGCGCCCGGAGGCGCCACCGCCGCCGAACGAGCCCCCGCCGCCGGACGAGAAGCCGCCGCCACCGCCACCGCCGCCCCCGAAGCCGCCGCGCGCCGCGCCGCTGAGCACCAGGCGCAGCGCCTCGCCCACGCCCAGCGCGGTGACCAGCGCCAGCACCAGACCGGCCACCAGGCCCACGCCCAGGCCGGCCAGCCACCAGCCGCCGGCCACGCCGGCGCCGCCCATCAGCAGTGCGCCGGCCCCAGGGCCGAACATCGCCCGCACCGCCGAGATCGCCACCGGCACCGCCAGCAGCGCCCACCAGAGCCAGGACGGCAGCGCCGGCAGGCCAGTCAGGCCCTGCACACGCGGCGCGGCCGAAGGCGCGGGCAGGCCCTCGCCCGAGATCCGGCCGATCAGCTGGTCCACCGCCAGGTTCAGGCCGCCGGCGTAGTCGCCCTGGCGGAAGGCCGGCACCATCGCGCGGTCGATGACCTGCCGTGCGGCCAGGTCGGGCACCGCACCCTCCAGCGCGCGGGCCACCTCGATGCGCGCCACCCGGTCGTCCTTGGCCACCAGCACCAGCAGGCCGTCACCGATGCCGCGGCGGCCGATCTTCCACTGGTCGGCCACGCGGAAGGCATAGGCGGCGATGTCCTCGGGGGCGGTGCTGCGCACCATCAGGATGACGATCTGCGGCCCCGACTGCGCCTCGAAGGCGGCCAGCTTGGCCTCCAGCGCCTGCTGCTGGGCGGGGCTGAGCGTGGCGGTCTGGTCGATCACCCGCGCGCTCAGCGCCGGCACCGGCTGCGGCGCCTGGGCGAAGGCGCCGCTGACCAGCAGCCAGCCGGCCAGCAGCAGCCAGCGCAGCAGCGGGGCCATCGATTACTTTGCCGAGGCCGGCTTGTCGAAGCTGACCGCCGGTGGCTGGCTGATCGCCGCCTCGTTCTCGACCGTGAAGCTGGGCTTGGGCTGGTAGCTGAAGACCATGGCCGTGAGGTTGCTGGGGAAGCTGCGCGCCAGCACGTTGTAGGTCTTCACCGAATCGATGTAGCGGTTGCGCGCCACGGTGATGCGGTTCTCAGTGCCTTCCAGCTGCACGCGCAGGTCCTGGAAGCCCTGGTTCGCTTTCAGGTTGGGGTAGTTCTCGCTGACCACCATCAGGCGCGACAGCGCGCTGCTGAGCTGACCCTGCGCGGCCTGGAACTGCTGGAAGGCCTGCGGGTTGTTGATCAGCTCGGGCGTGGCCTGGATGCTGGTGGCGCGCGAGCGCGCCTCGACCACCTTGGTCAGCGTGTCTTGCTCGAAGCTGGCCTCGCCCTTGACGGTGGCGACGATGTTGGGGATCAGGTCGGCACGGCGCTGGTACTGGTTCAGCACCTCGGACCAGTCGGCCTTGACCTGCTCGTCCAGGCGCTGGAAATCGTTGTAGCCGCAGCCGCCCAGGCCCAGCGTGGCGACCACCAGCGTGGCGCTGGCCAGCAGGCGCCGGGAGGAGCGGGAGGGGATGGAGCTCATGGGTGTCCTTTCAGGCAACGGCCGATAGTTGAGGGTACCGCGGTGCGGATCAAGGGCGCTGGCTGCGGATCCAGTCGGCGACGATGCGCTCGAGCACCGGCAGCGGCACCGAGCCATGGTCCAGCACCGCCTGGTGGAAGCGGCGGATGTCGAAGCGCTCGCCCAGCGCCTGGCGGGCCTGCTCGCGCAGCGCCAGGATGCGCATCTGGCCCAGCTTGTAGCCCAGCGCCTGGGCTGGCCAGGCGATGTAGCGGTCGACCTCGGCCGCCATCTCCTCGCGCCCCATGCCGCAGCAGCCACTGATGTAGTCGATCGCCTGCTCGCGGCTCCAGCCCAGCGCGTGGATGCCGGTGTCGACCACCAGGCGGGCGGCGCGCCAGGCCTCGTAGCTCAGGCGGCCGAAGCGGCTGTAGGGGTCCTGGTACAGGCCCAGCGATTCGCCCAGGCCTTCGGCGTACAGCGCCCAGCCTTCGCCGTAGGCCACATGCCAGGCATGGCGGCGCCATTCGGGCAGCTGCGTCAGCTCCTGGGCGCGGGCGCCTTGCAGGTGGTGGCCGGGCACGGTCTCGTGCAGGAACAGCGCCTCCATCTGCCAGATCGGCCGCTGGTCCAGCGCCACGACATTGGTGTTGAACCATCCAGGCCGGCTGTTGTCGGGGCTGCCGCCGCTGTAGTTGTCGGCCATGCCGGCGCCCTGGTCGGGTGGGATCGCGCGGATGCCATAGGGCTGGCGCGGCAGCGTGGCGAACAAGCGCGGCAGCGCTGGATCGACCCGCTTGGCCAGGCTCCGGTAGCCGTCCAGCAGCGCCTCGGCGCTGCGGTGGAAGAAGCGCGGGTCGGTGTAGAGAAAGCGCACGAAGGCGTCGAAGTCGCCGGCGAAGCCGGTGCTGGCGCGCAGCGCGTCCATCTCGGCACGCAGGCGCTGGACCTCGCCCAGGCCGATCGCGTGGATCTGCGTGGGGTTCAGGTCGGTGGTGGTCTGCTCGCGCACCAGCAGGCGGTAGACCTCGGCGCCGCCGGGGCGCAACGACAGGCTGCCGTTGGCCGGCGCGGCCGGCAGCAGCTCCTCGGCCACCGCGCGGCGCAGGGTGCGCAGCGCGGGCGCGATGCGTTGCACGATCAGCGCCTCGGCCTCGGCCGCCAGGGCTTCGCGGCGCGCGGGCGTCACCATCACCTCGGGGCCGGCGGCCAGCAGGCGCGCCATCGGCTCGAAGGCCGGCTGCTGCCGCGGCGGCAGCGCCAGCTGGCCGTCGAGCTGGTCCAGCAGGCGCTGCAGCGAGGCCCGGTGGCTGACCCACCCCCGCTTCAGCCCGTCGCGCGCCAGCGCCAGGTCCTGGTCCACGCGCGCCGGCCAGGCCGCCAGTCGGGCCAGCACGCGGCGGGCGTCGGCCTCGCTGGTCATCGGCATGTCCTGCAGCACGCCCGACAGCGCCAGGTGCGGCCCCGCCACCCCGGACAGCACCAGGGTGCGCAGCACCGGGTGGCGCTGTTGCTCGATGGCCAGTGCCAGGTCGTGGTGGAAGATCTCCCAGGACAGGCGCTCCTCACCACGCAACTGCTGGGGCTTGATGCGCTGCAGGCGCTGCATCAGCTGGCGCTCGTGGGCGTCGGCCGCGTCCAGCGCGGCGGGGGAATGGTCGTCCCAGCGCTCGCCGGCCTCGACCACGCCCAGCGACGAGGCCCACTCGGGCTGGTGGCGCATCTGCCAGCGCCAGTGCTCGTCGAACAGGCGCTGCAGCTCGCGCGAGGCGCTGGCGGCCTGGGCCAGCGTGGCGGCCAGTCCCAGCAGGGCGGCGCACAGCCAGCCGCGCCAGTGCAGGCGGTGGGGGCGGGTGATCATCAGCATCGGCCAAGTATCGCCCGGCGATAATCGCCCCATGTTTGCCCCCCTCGTCAACGACTGCTTCCTGCGCGCCTGCCTGCGCCAACCCACGCCGCACACCCCGATGTGGCTGATGCGTCAGGCCGGCCGCTACCTGCCCGAGTACTGCGCCACGCGCGCCAAGGCGGGCAGCTTCATGGGCCTGGCCACCAACGTGGACTACGCCACCGAGGTGACGCTGCAGCCGCTGGAGCGCTACCCGCTGGACGCCGCCATCCTGTTCTCGGACATCCTGACCGTGCCCGACGCGATGGGCCTGGGCCTGAGCTTCCAGCAGGGCGAGGGCCCGAAGTTCGCCAGGATCGTGCGCGACGAGGCGGCCGTGGCCGAACTGGCCGTGCCCGACATGGCCAAGCTGCGCTATGTGTTTGATGCGGTCACCTCGATCCGCAGGGCCCTGAACGGCCGGGTGCCGCTGATCGGCTTCTCCGGCAGCCCCTGGACGCTGGCCTGCTACATGGTGGAGGGCGGCGGCTCGGACGACTACCGCCAGGTCAAGAGCCTGATGTACAGCCGGCCCGACCTGATGCACCGCATCCTCGAGATCAACGCCGATGCGGTGGCCGCCTACCTGAACGCCCAGATCGATGCGGGCGCCCAGGCGGTGATGGTCTTCGACAGCTGGGGCGGGGTGCTGGCCGATGGCGCCTTCCAGACCTTCTCGCTGGCCTACACGCGCCGCGTGGTGGCGCAATTGCAGCGCGAGAAGGACGGCCAGCGCATCCCGGTGATCGTCTTCACCAAGGGCGGCGGGCTGTGGCTGCAAGAGATCGCCGACTGTGGCGCCGACGTGGTGGGCCTGGACTGGACCGTCAACCTGGGCCGCGCCCGCGCCGCGGTGGGCGACCGGGTGGCGCTGCAGGGCAACCTCGACCCCAACGTGCTGTTCGCCCCGCCGGCCGCGGTGCAGGCCGAGGCCATCCAGGTGCTCGACAGCTTCGGCCGCCCGCAGCGCGCCGATGGCGGCTGGGACGGCCACATCTTCAACCTGGGCCACGGCATCAGCCAGTTCACCCCGCCCGACCATGTGGCGGCGCTGGTGGAGGCGGTGCACCGGCACTCGCGCACGCTGCGGGCCTGACCCACATCACGGGCCTCTGCGCTGACGCAAGGCGCAGCGCATGCGGCGACGCGAAGGAGGGGGTAAGTGAGTGCTCAGGGCTTGACTTATCCCCAAAGCTGCGGCAGCGAGCGTGACCAGACCCTGGGGCTGTCACGGATCCGTCAAACGCTAGGCGTTTCGTGGTAAGTGGTTGATTTGCAATGGTTAATTCGCCGTGCTGCGAAACGGGGCAATCCAGGCCGGACCACGGTGGATCAAGCACTTGCCGGGGTCCGGGACAGCTTTCCCACAAAGTTATCCACAGAAAAAGTGGGCAACTTGGAAAACGCTTCACAATCAGAGACTTAGACGCATCAGCTGATGTGGATTTCAGGTGTCGCCGCCAAGTCGAGGCTGTGCGGTGATACGCGTGTCTGTGGCGGTCGAGACACCGCAATACGCCGGATTGGCGCCCTGCCTGGATTACCTGAGTGAGCAACCACTGTCACCAGGAACCCTGGTGCGCGTGCCCTTGGGTCAGCGCGAGGTGCCCGGGCTGGTCTGGGACGCCGACCCGGAGGCGCCGCCGTGCGACGACCACCTGCTCAAACCCGTGGCCCAGGTGCTGCAGGCCCTGCCGCCGCTGGGGCCGGCCTGGCGACAGCTGGTGGACTTCAGCGCCCGCTACTACCAGCGCGCGGTCGGCGAGATCGCGCTGGCGGTGCTGCCGCCCGAACTGCGCCGGCTGGAATCCGACGGCCTGGACCGCCGCCTGGCCAAGCTCGCCCGCCGTGCGCCGCCGGATGCGCAGGCCCCCACGCCCGAGCGCCCGGCACTGAGCCCGGGCCAGCAGGCGGTGCTGACCACGCTGCTGCCCGCCTGCCGCGGCGAGGCCCCGCCCGCCACCCACCTGCTGCACGGCGTCACCGGCAGCGGCAAAACCGAGGTCTACCTGCGCTGCGCCGAGGCGGCGCTGGACGCCGGCCGCCAGGCCCTGGTGCTGGTGCCCGAGATCAACCTGACGCCGCAGCTGGAAGCCCGCTTCGCCCAGCGCTTCCCGGGCCGCCGCCTGGTCACGCTGCACAGCGGGCTGACGCCGGCGCAGCGACTGCAGCACTGGCTGATGGCCCACCTGGGCCAGGCCGACCTGGTGCTGGGCACCCGCCTGGCGGTGTTCTGCCCGCTGCCGCGCCTGGGCCTGGTGGTGGTCGACGAGGAACACGACCCCAGCTACAAGCAGCAGGACGGCGCGCGCTACTCGGCGCGCGACCTGGCCGTCTACCGCGGCCACGCCGAGCGGGTGCCGGTGCTGCTGGGCTCGGCCACCCCTTCGCTGGAGAGCTGGCTGCATGCGCAGAGCGGCCGCTACACGCTGCTGTCGCTGCCCGAGCGCATCGGCCAGGGCGAACTGCCCCGCGTCACCCTGCTGGACATGACCCAGCAGCCCAAGCCGCCGGCCGGCCGCGAAGCGCCGCCGCTGGCCGCGCCGCTGCTGCAGGCGATGCGCCAGCGCGTCGAGCGCGGCGAGCAGACGCTGCTGTTCCTGAACCGCCGTGGCTTTGCGCCGGTGCTGGGCTGCAGCGCCTGCGGCTGGAAAAGCGGCTGTCCGCACTGCAGCGCCTGGCGCGTGTTCCACAAGCGCGACCGCAGCCTGCGCTGCCACCACTGCGGCTTTGCCGACCGCGTGCCGCGCGCCTGCCCGGACTGCGGCAACCTCGACATCGAGCCGATCGGCCGCGGCACCGAGCGGCTCGAGGAGCAGGTGGCCGAGCTGCTGCACGACATCGAGCGCCCGGGCGGCGGCGCGGTGCGGGTGGCCCGCATCGACGCCGACAGCACGCGTCTCAAGGGCAGCCTGGAGGCGCAGCTGGCGGCGGTGCATGCCGGCGAGGTGGACGTGCTGGTCGGCACCCAGATGGTGACCAAGGGCCACGACTTCCGCCGCGTCACGCTGGTGGCCGCGGTCAACCCGGACGGGGCGCTGTTCACCTCGGATTTCCGCGCCCCCGAGCGCCTGTTCGCCACGCTGATGCAGGCCGCCGGCCGCGCCGGCCGCGACGCCGAGGCCGCCTCGCGCAGCGAGATGTGGATCCAGACCTGGAACCCCGGCCACGCGCTGTTCGCAGCGCTGCGCGCGCACGACTTTGCCGCCTTCGCCAGCAGCCAGCTGGCCGAGCGCGAGATGGCCGGTCTGCCGCCCTACAGCCACCTGGCGCTGCTGCGCTGCGAGGCGCGCGACCCGGCGGTGGCCGAGGCCTTCCTGCGCGCCGCGCGCGACGCCGCCCGCGCGCTGATGCCGCCCGAGCTGGCCGATGAGCTGGTGGTGTATTCGCCGGTGGCGCCGCATGTGGCCAAGGTGGCCGGTTTCGAGCGGCGGCAGATGCTGCTCGAGGCGCGTTCGCGCGCCCGGCTGCAGTGGCTGCTGGCGCAGTGGTCGCCACAGCTGGGGCCGTTGCGCGCGGCGCACAAGGG
This sequence comes from Ideonella alba, assembly GCF_018069845.1. Lineage (NCBI taxonomy): Bacteria > Pseudomonadati > Pseudomonadota > Betaproteobacteria > Burkholderiales > Sphaerotilaceae > Ideonella > Ideonella alba. The sequence continues at coordinate 58,901 of NZ_JAGQDD010000003.1, read as the reverse complement.
TCTGGCGCGCTGGGCAGTCGACGTCGACCCCCTCGACATATGAGGCCCCCAGGCTAGGCGCTGCGCGCCGTCGCCACCCCCCAAGGGGGCTCCGCGGGCCTTGGGGCGGCCCGGCGGCCCGCGGTGTCGGCCCCCAGGCCAGGCGCTGCGCGCCGTCGCGCCTGCCGGCCGCGCCCGGCCAGAGGCCGGGCTGTTCGCCAGGCTGGGGCCGTCCTCAGGACGGCCCCTGTCCGGGCTCACCCCCCCCAAGGGGGCTCCGCGGGCCTTGGGGCGGCCCGGCGGCCCGCGGTGTCGGCCCCCGGGCTGCGGCTCAGCCGAGTTCGGCGCGGCGCGGCAGGTCGGCGCCGCGGCGGCTGCAGGTGATGGCGGCGGCGCGCGCGGCGAAGTCCAGCGTGGCCTGCCAGCCGCTGGTATCCAGGCTGCGCAGGCCCTCGGGGCTCAGCACGCCGCGTTCGGCCAGTGCGGTGAGCATGGCGGCCTGGAAGGTGTCGCCGGCGCCCACGGTGTCGACCACGGCCACCCGCACCGGGGCGGCCTGCAGCTCGCCCGCGCCGGTCCAGGCCAGCGCGCCTTCGCCGCCGCGCGTGACCACCACCGCCGCGGCGCCGCTGGCGCGCCAGCGCTGGGCCAGCTCGGCCAGCGGCACGCCGGGGTAGAGCAGGCCCAGGTCCTCGTCGCTGACCTTCAGCAGGTGGGTGCGTGCGGCCATCCAGTCCAACGTGGTGCGCCAGACCTCCAGCGCAGGTTCCACGTTCAGCCGCACGTTCGGGTCGTAGGCGATGACGCGCCGGGTGTGCTCGCGCTCGACCAGCGCACGCTGGGTCTCGGCGGTCTCGCCCACCACCATCGCGTAGGAGCCGAAGTGGATCGCGCGGGTCTCGGCGGGCAGGGTGTCAAGCACGCTGGCGGGCAGGCGCCGGTCGGCGCAGCGATCGCCATAGAAGCTGTACGAGGGCACGCCGCGCGCGTCCACGCCCACCAGGCTCAGCGTGGTGGGCGCGTCCAGCCGGGCCAGGCAGCGCTCGTCCACGCCTTCATCGCGGAAGGCGCGCAGCAGCCGCTCGCCCAGGAAGCCGGTGGACAGGCCGCCCATGAAGGCGGTGGGCTGGCCCAGGCGCACCAGGCCCACGGCCACGTTGAACGGCGAGCCGCCAATGCGGGCGTCCAGGCCCAGGCCGGTGGGGGTGTCGCCGGTGGCGAACACGTCGAACAGCGCTTCGCCGCAGACCACGAACATCGTTTTCTCCTTGTGCTGAGGGTCGGCAGACGGTTGCAACCCGCCCGGCATGGTGCCGCCCGGCCTGGCGGCCAGCATCGGGGTTTTCCATTAATCAATCTACTTGATTTATTTAAACAAGGCGCCCACACTTCGCTCCGCGTTCCCCGCTGCGGCCCCGACCGGCGCCGCCCACACCGAACCTGACCGGAGACACCACCATGACCCAGACCCTGAAGATGCTGACCGTGGCCGCCGCCCTGAGCCTGGGCGGCGCCGCCTTCGCGCAATCGCAGCCGGTGATCGGCCTGATCACCAAGACCGAGACCAACCCCTTCTTCGTGAAGATGAAGGAAGGCGCCGCGGAAGAGGCCAAGAAGCTGGGCGCCAAGCTGCTGACCGGCGCCGGCAAGACCGACGGCGACAACGCCGGCCAGGTCACCGCGATGGAGAACATGATCGCCGCCGGCGCCAAGACCATCCTGATCACGCCCAGCGACTCCAAGGCCATCATCCCCGCCATCAAGAAGGCGCGCGACAAGGGCGTGCTGGTGATCGCGCTGGACAGCCCGACCGACCCGGTGGACGGCACCGACGCGCTGTTCGCCACCGACAACTACAAGGCCGGCGTGCTGATCGGCCAGTACGCCAAGGCCTCGCTGGCGGGCAAGCCGGCGAAGATCGTCACGCTGGACCTGTTCCCCGGCCACCCGGTGGGCGCGCAGCGCCACAACGGCTTCCTGCAGGGCCTGGGCCTGCAGAGCTTCGACGCCAAGAACAACGAACTCGCCAAGCCCGCCGAAGTGGCCTGCATGGCCGACAGCTTCGGCGACCAGGCCAAGGGCCAGACCGCGATGGAGAACTGCCTGCAGAAGGCGCCCGACGTCAACGTGGTCTACACGATCAACGAGCCCGCCGCGGCCGGCGCCTACAACGCGCTGAAGAAGGCGGGCAAGGACAAGAACGTGCTGATCGTCAGCGTCGACGGCGGCTGCCAGGGCATCAAGGACGTGGGCGCCGGCAAGATCGCCGCGACCAGCCAGCAGTACCCGCTGAAGATGGCCTCGATGGGCGTGGCCGCGGGCGTGGAGTACGCCAAGAGCGGCAAGAAGCCCAGCGGCTACACCGACACCGGCGTCACCCTGATCGCCGCCAAGGCGGTGGCCGGCGTCGACAGCAAGGACGTCAAGACCGGCACCGACCTCTGCTGGGGCAACAAGTAAAAGCCTGAGACCAGAACCCGCCTCGGGGCCCGCAGAAGGCCCCCGGCGGGGCTGCCGCATCCCTCGTCGCATCGGAATCCGCCATGGACACCCTGAAGAGCAAACTGCCGCCGATCGGCCAGCTCGGGCCCTTCATCGCCCTGCTGTTCGCCTGCGTCTTCTTCGCCAGCACCACCGACAACTTCCTCAGCGGCCAGAACCTGTCGCTGATCCTGCAGCAGGTGATGGTGGTGGGCGTGATCGCCATCGGCCAGACGCTGATCATCCTGACCGCTGGCATCGACCTGTCCTGCGGCATGGTGATGGCGCTGGGCTCGATCGTCATGACCAAGTTCGCGGTGGATCTGGGCTGGCCCTGGCCGCTGGCGATCGCCGCCGGCGTGGCCGCGACCGCGCTGTTCGGTCTGGTCAACGGCCTGCTGGTCACGCGCATCAAGCTGCCGCCCTTCATCGTCACCCTGGGCACCTTCAACATCGCCTTCGCGATCACCCAGCTGTACTCGAAGAGCCAGACCGTCACCGGCCTGCCCGACGAGATGACTGCGCTGGGCAATACCTTCGCACTGGGCGGCGCCCAGGTGGCCTGGGGCTCGCTGCTGATGGTGCTGCTGTACCTGGGCTTCTGGTGGTGGCTGCGTGACACCGGCGCGGGGCGCCACGTCTACGCGGTGGGCAACAGCCCCGAGGCCACGCGCCTGGTGGGCATCCCCACCGAGAAGGTGCTGCTGCAGGTCTACGTGATTGCCGGCGTGCTGTATGGCGTGGCCGCGCTGCTGGCCGTCAGCCGCACCGGCGTGGGCGACCCCAACGCCGGCAAGACCGAAAACCTGGACGCGATCACCGCGGTGGTGCTGGGCGGCACCAGCCTGTTCGGCGGCCGCGGCCTGATCCTGGGTTCGCTGGTCGGGGCCATCGTCATCGGCGTGCTGAACAACGGCCTGACGCTGATGGGCGTGGACTCGGTCTACCAGGTGCTGATCACCGGCATCCTGGTGATCCTGGCCGTGACCGTGGACCAACTGTCTCGCAAGGGAGGGCGTTGAAATGAGCCAGCCACTCGTTCTGCAGGCCAAGGGCCTGGTCAAGCGCTACGGTCAGGTCACCGCGCTGGACGGCGCCGACTTCGAACTGCGCGCCGGTGAGATCCTGGCGGTGATCGGCGACAACGGCGCCGGCAAGTCCAGCCTGATCAAGGCACTCTCCGGCGCCACCATCCCCGACGAGGGCGAGATCCTGCTGGATGGCCAGCCGGTGCGCTTTCGCAACCCGATGGACGCCCGCCGCGAAGGCATCGAATGCTGCTACCAGGACCTGGCGGTGGCGCCGGCGATGACGATTGCCGAGAACCTGTTCCTGGGCCGCGAGCTGCGCCGCGAAGGCTTCCTGGGCAATGTGCTGCGCATGCTCGACAAGAAGAAGATGCTGGAGACGGCGGTGGAGCGCATGGCCGACCTGAAGGTGGGCATCCGCTCGATGACGCAGGCGGTGGAGACGCTCTCGGGCGGCCAGCGCCAGTGCGTGGCGGTGGCCCGCGCCGCGGCCTTTGCGCGGCATGTGGTGATCCTCGATGAGCCCACCGCCGCGCTGGGCGTGAAGGAGGGCAACATGGTGCTGGAGCTGATCCGCCGGGTGCGCGACAAGGGCCTGCCGGTGATCCTGATCTCGCACAACATGCCGCATGTCTTCGAGATCGCCGACCGCATCCACGTCGCCCGGCTGGGCAAGCGGGCGGCGGTGCTGAACCCGAAGAAGATCAGCATGAGCGACACCGTGGCGGTGATGACCGGCGCGATGAAGCCCGAGGACATCCCTGCCGACTGCCTGGCCTGAACAAGAGGCCAACATGCTCAAAGGCATCGACCCGCTGCTCACCCCCGAGCTGCTGAAGACGCTGGCCGAGATGGGCCACGGCGACGAGATCGTCATCGCCGATGCCAACTTCACCGCGGTCACGCTGGCCCAGGGCAAGCCGGTGATCCGGCTGCCGGGCGCCGACGTGGAGCGTGCCGCCCGCGCCGTGCTGAGCCTGCTGCCGCTGGACGCGATGGTGGACCAGCCGGTGGCCTACATGCAGGTGGGCGGCACCGAGCCGCCCTACCGCAGCGCCCAGCAGCGCCGGGTGATCGGCATGCTGGCCGACCAGGGCCATGCGCAGCCGGAACAGTGTCAGCCGACCGAACGCTTCGCGTTCTACGATCGGGTCCGCCACGCCCATGCCATCGTGCTGACCGGGGACCTGCAGCCCTGGGGCAATTTCCTGTTCAAGAAGGGCGTGCTCGGAGAAGAACTTGTCCCCTGACGCCCGCACCGCCGCCAAGGAAGGCGCCGAGGTCCGCCGCCTGCGGCCCCGCGGCTCCAGCCAGGGCGGCCTGCGCCAGTACAACGAGCGCGTGGTGCTGCAGGCCATCCGCCTGCACGGCGCGCTGCCCGGCGCCGAGATCGCCCGCGTCACCCATCTGACCGCGCAGACGGTGTCGCTGATCACCAAGCGCCTGCTGGAGGACGGCCTGCTGCTCAAGGGCACGCCGCAGCGCGGCAAGGTGGGCCAGCCCTCGGTGCCGCTGGCGCTGGACCCCGATGGCGCGTTTGCCGTGGGCGTGAAGATCGGCCGGCGCAGCATCGACGTGCTGCTGGTCGATTTCGTCGGCACCGTGCGCCAGCGCTGGTCGCGCTCCTACCGGTACCCCGAGGCCGGCGCGCTGCTGGCCTTCATCGACGAATGCCTGGCCGAGCTGCGTAGCACGTTGCCCGAGGCCTGGTTGCCGCGGGTGCAGGGCCTGGGCATCGCCATCCCGTTCTCGCTGGGTGGCTGGCGCACCCTGCTGGACATGCCGCCCGAGGTGGGCGAGGCCTGGCAGGCGATCGACTTTGCCGCCGAGGTGCAGCGCCTGAGCGACTGGCCGGTGACGCTGATGAAGGACACCGCGGCCGCCTGCGTGGCCGAGCTGGTGGCCGGCCGCGGCCGCAGCATCAGCAGCTTCCTGTACGTGTTCCTGGCTACCTTCGTGGGCGGCGGGCTGGTGCTGGACAGCCACCTGCGCAGCGGCCTGCATGGCAACGCCGGGGCGATCGGCTCGATGCCGCTGGGCCTGCCGGCGGCCGGCCAGGCCTCGCCCGCCCAGTTGCTCAGCGAGGCCTCGCTGCTGCAGCTGGAACAGCGCTTCGCCCAGGCCGGGCTGGCGCTGGAAGCGGCCGGCGACGAGCGCGCGCTGCAGGCTCCCTGGTGGCCGATCACCAGCGCCTGGCTGGCGTCCACCGGCGCGGCCATTGCGCTGGCGATCAACAGCGCGGCCTGCCTGCTGGACATCGAGAACGTCATCATCGACGGCTCGATCCCCGCCGCGCTGCGCGACGCGCTGCGCCAGGCCACCGAGCAGGCGCTGGACCGCTACGACTGGCAGGGCGTGACCCGGCCGCAACTGCTGCCGGGCACGATCGGCTCCGACGCGCGCGCGCTGGGTGGCGCGCTGCTGCCGCTGCACGCCAACTTCGCACCCGACCGGGCGCTGTTCCTCAAGGCGGAAGGCGGCTGAGCGCGGCGCTCAGATCGCCACCATCTTGCTTTCCCACTCGAAGGTGACCTTCAGTTCGCGCCGCATCGGCGGCGTGCGCACGGCCAGCGTCAGCGCGGGGTCGGCAAAGTCCGCCAGCAGCGGCGGGCGGGGCGACTCGAAGTAGGGGTGGTAGGCGTCGCGCGCGGCGCGCGGCGCGACCTCGTCGAATTCCTCGCGGCTGCCACAGACCTGGATCAGCGCCGGCACATGGCTCACGCCCGCCGCCAGCAGCGCATGCAGCCGGTGGTGGCCGTTGTTGACCAGCAGGCGCCGGCGGTGCAGCAGCACGTTCACCAGGTTGGTGCTCTGGCCCAGGAACAGGCCCACCATCGCCTCGGGGTGGCCGCGCACCGGCAGCTCGGGCCGCTCAGCGCCCATGAAGCAGCGGGTGTCCAGCATCCGGGTGTCGTGGGTGTCGCTGACGAAGACCATCTCGCGCGGACCACGGTGCACCAGGCGCAGGCCGGCGTCGGCGTCACCACCTTGCAGCGGCAGGCACAGCGCCGCCAGCGCCGCGGGGTCGGGTGGCGCGCCGGCGCTCAGCGCGTCCACCGTGGCGCCGGTGAGCGAGTACTGCGAGGCCATCAGCTGCGCCAGCGGCACCATGCCGAAGGCCACCGGCACCGCGTCGAAGGTGCGCTGCACCGCTGGCGTGGCGATCACCGCCTCCACATGCGCCTGCACTTCGGGGGGCAGGGGGCGGACCACGGGCTCGTCGGCGCGGCCGGCCTCCTCCCGCGACAGCCGCTCCCAGCGCGGGCCGGCGGCGCGCCAGGCGTCGGCCAGGTCCATCGGGCGCAGGTGCGGGCTGGCCGGCAGCTGCTCCATCCAGCGCAGCAGCCGCGAGAGCTGGCCAGGCGCCAGCAGGCACAAGGTGCTGTGGCGCGCATCCATCGGTTCAGGGCAAACAGCGGTAACGTTCATGTGTGCAGAATGTCACAATGACAGCGCAGTAACACAATTGGGGATTGTCAACGAGTAACACCCTCGTGATGATCCGCACCTCGATAACCCTCCCACGAAAGGAAGCTCTGATGCGCGTCCTGACTCTTGAAGAGATGGAAAAGGTCTCCGGCGGCTGGGGCTGCTGGGGCGGTTGGGGTGGCTGGAACCGCGGTCACGGCGGTTGCAGCCACGGTGGCAGCAGCCATCACGGCTGCAGCGGTCATGGCAGCAGCAGCAGCAACCACTGCACGCCGCCGTCGCCGCCGCCTCCTCCGCCGGCTCCCCCGCCGGTGCCCTGAGGTCCCGCGACCTGATCCGCGGCGGACCGGCCGGGTGCCGTCCGCTGTCCAAGGGCCCTCTGGGGCCCTTTTTCATGGGCTGCCCCGGCGCTTGCCCCCACAATCGGGCGCCGTGCCAGACCTCGAACCATGTCCTCGACCCCGCCTGATTCCTCCCTGTTCCGTGCCGAGGCCGTGGCCGCCCGCGCGCCGCGTCAGGTCGGCGACGTGGTGCTGTGGCCCGGCGCTTCGTCGCGCTGGCTGGCGCTGCTGGCCTGGGCCCTGCTGCTGAGCCTGGCGGCGCTGCTGGTCTTCGGCCAGTACGCGCGGCGCTCCACCGTCAACGGGGTGCTGCTGCCCGCCGCCGGCCTGATCCGCCTGGCCGCGCCGCAGGCGGGCACCGTCATCGAGTCGCAGGTGCGCGAGGGGCAGGTGGTGCAGGCCGGCCAGCTGCTGTTCGTGCTGTCCGATGACCGCGGCGGGCCGGGCGACGAGGCCTGGCAGCGCCAGGTGGCCGAGCGCATCGCCACCCGCAAGGCCTCGCTGGAAGCCGACCTGCGCCGGGTGGAGCTGGCCGAGCGCCTGGAATCCGGCCAGCTGGCGCGCCGCATCGACACGCTCAAGGCCGAACAGGCCCAGGCCCAGCGCCAGCTGATGCTGCTGCGCCAGCGTGCCCAGGGCGCCGATGAGGCCACCCAGCGCTACCAGTCGCTGTTCCGCCAGGGCTTTGTCTCGCGCGACGAACTGCTGGCCCGCGAGACCCAGCAGTCCGAGCTGCAGGGCCAGGTCCAGGCGCTGCAGCGCGACCTGCTGGCGCTGGAGCGCCAGCTGCTCGAGGCCCGGCGCGAGGCCGACACGCAGAAGACCCGCAGCGCGATCCAGCGCGGCGAGCTCGACCGCGAGGCCCAGCAGGCCGGCCGCGAATACACCGAGATCGAGGCGCGCCGGCGCGTGCAGGTCAGCGCCCCGGCGGCGGGCCGCATCTCGCAGCTGCGCGCCGAGGTGGGCCAGAGCGTCGAGGCCGGCCGCCAGCTCGCCCAGCTGGTGCCCGGCGACAGCGCGCTGGTGGCGCGCTTGTATGTGCCCAGCAGTGCCGCCGGTTTCGTGCGGCCCGGCATGCCGGTGCTGCTGCGCTACGACGCCTTCCCGTACCAGAAGTACGGCCAGCACCGCGGCGAGGTGCTGTCGGTGTCCGGCGCCGCCGCCACACCGGCCGAGCTGGGCGAGGCCGCCTGGCGTCCCGAGTGGGCTGCCGAGCCGCTGTTCGCGGTCACCGTGAAGCTGCCGGCCCAGACCGTGGAAGGCGCGGCGCTGCCGCTGCAGGCCGGCATGCGCGTCGAGGCCGATCTGCTGCACGAGTCGCGCCGCCTGTACGAATGGATGCTCGAGCCGCTGCTGGGCGTCAAGGAACGCATGCGCACCGAATGAACGCCGCCCCCACCACCCCGCCGTCCTGGCTCGACCGCCTGCAGATGGGCTGGACGCAGCGCCTGGTGCCGGTGCTGCAGACCGAGGCCGCCGAGTGCGGTCTGGCCTGCGTGGCCATGCTGCTGGGCCACCATGGCACGCTGACCGACCTGGCCACGCTGCGCAGCCGCCACGGCGCGTCACCGCAGGGCATGACGCTGGCTGATCTGTCGCGCGTCGCCCAGGCCGAGCACCTGGCCACCCGTGCGGTGCGGCTGGAGACCGACGAGTTGTCGCAGCTGCGCCTGCCCTGCGTGCTGCACTGGGACCTGGCGCATTTCGTGGTGCTGGTGGCGGTCGAGGGCACGCGCTGCCGCATCGTCGACCCGGCCAGCGGCGAGCGGCGGATCGGCATGGACGAGCTGTCGCGCCGCTTCACCGGCGTCGCGCTGGAAGCCTGGCCCGACAGCAGCTTCGTGCCGCGCGAGGAGGCGCAGCCGGTCTCGGTGCGCCGCCTGATCGGCCGCGTCGAGGGGCTGACGGCCACGCTGTGGCGCGTCTTCAGCGTGTCGCTGCTGCTGGAGGCGCTGGCGCTGGCCAGCCCGCTGTTCATGCAGTGGGTGGTCGACCACGTGGTGGTCTCGCGCGACACCAGCCTGCTGGGCACGCTGGCCATCGGTTTCGTGCTGCTGCTGCTGGTGCAGCAGGTCTTCACCGTGGCCCGCGCCTGGCTGGTGCTGCGCGTGGGCACGCAGCTGCGCGTGCAGTGGCGCAGCAATGTGCTGCAGCACCTGCTGAAGCTGCCGCTGGACTGGTTCGCGCGGCGCCACCTGGGCGACGTGATGTCGCGCTTCGGCTCGGTGTCCAACATCCAGCAGGTGCTGACCACCACCTTCGTCGAGACCGCGCTGGACGGCCTGATGGTGCTGTTCACGCTGGGCCTGATGCTGCTCTACAGCCCCTGGCTGACGCTGTTCGCGGCCCTGGCCGTGCTGGCCTATGCGCTGCTGCGCGCGCTGCGCTACCGGCCGCTGCGCGAGGCCAGCGCCGAGCGCCTGGTGCGCGGTGCGCTGGAGTCCAGCCACCTGCTGGAGACCGTGCGCGGCATCCGCACGCTGCGCCTGTTTGACCGCACGCCCGAGCGCATGGCGGCCTGGCAGACGCTGATGGTGGCCGAGGTCAACGCCGGCCTGAAGGTGCAGCGCCTGGACATCGTCTACCGCACCGCGCGCCGCCTGCTGACCGGCCTGGCCGGCCTGGGCCTGCTGTGGCTGGGCGCCCGCGAGGTGATGGCCGGCACGCTCAGCGTGGGCATGCTGCTGGCCTTCCTGGCCTACCGCAGCCAGTTCGACAGTCGCTTCGGCGAGCTCATCAACAAGTACTTCGACCTGCGCATGCTGCAGCTCGATGCGCAGCGCCTGTCCGACATCGTGCTCACCGCGCCCGAGGCCGAGGGCCCGGCGGTGGCGGCGCCGACGTCCGCACAGCCGCCGGCGATCGAGATCGACGGCCTGGCCTTCCGCTACGCCGAGGGCACGCCCGAGGTGCTGCGCGGCCTGTCGCTGCGCATCGCGCCGGGCGAGTCGGTGGCGATCACCGGGCCATCGGGCTGCGGCAAGACCACGCTGCTGAACCTGCTGCTGGGCGTGCATGCGCCGCAGCGCGGCGAGATCCGCATCGACGGCCAGCCGCTGCCCACGCTGGGCCTGGCGCGCTGGCGCGCCCAGGTGGGCACGGTGCTGCAGGACGACACCCTGTTCGCCGGCTCGATCGCCGACAACATCAGCTGCTTCGACCCGCGCCCCGACCCGGCCTGGATCGAGCAGTGCGCCCGCCTGGCGGCGGTGCACGAGGACATCGCCCGCATGCCCATGGGCTACCACAGCCTGGTGGGCGACATGGGCAGCACGCTCTCGGGCGGCCAGCGCCAGCGCGTGGTGCTGGCGCGTGCGCTGTACCGCCGGCCGCGCGTGCTGATCCTGGATGAGGCGACCAGCCACCTGGACCTGGCGCGCGAGGCCGAGGTCGGCTCGGCCATCGCCCGCCAGCCGATGACGCGCATCCTGGTGGCCCACCGGCCGCAGACGCTGGCGCTGGCCGACCGGGTGATCGAGATCGGCGAGGGCGGCGTGCTGCGCGACGAGCCCGCCGCCGACTACGCGGCCCGCCAGGGACTGGCGCGCGGATGAGGCGCCCGCTCGGTCTGCTGCTGCTGGGCCTGTGGGCGGCTGCCGCCCCCGCCCAGGGCCTGCGGCTTGACCCGCAGGCGGTCGAGCCGCCAGCCGCCGCGGCCCCGGCCACGGCGCCGGGGCTGGACAGCCTGCAGCTGGGCGCCGGCTGCGCCGCCGAGGCACCGCGCCCCACCGCCTGGAGCCTGCCGGCGGCGATCGAGGGGGTGGTCTGTCACGCGCTGGGCGTGCGCCGCGGGGCCGGGCTGGTTCAGCAGGCGCGTGCCGCCGACCGGGTGGCCGGCCAGGCCTGGTGGCCGGCGCTCAACGCCGCCGGCGGCGTGGACGCCCGCAACGGCTACGGCCAGTCGGCCTTTGCCGAGTTGCGCGCCGACATCGTGCTGTTCGACTTCGGCCAGCGCAGTGCGGCGGCGCGCGAGAGCGGCGCCGCGCTGGCGGCCGCCTTGGATGCCCAGCGCGCCGAGGTGCTGACCGCGATCGGCCAGGCGGCGCTGCTCTACACCACCGCCCAGGCGGCGCAGGACAAGGTCGATGCGCTGGCCGGCGTGCTGCGCCAGGCCGAGGCCAACAGCCAGCTGGTCGAGGCCCGGCGCAGCGCCGGCGCGGCCAGCCTGGCCGAACGCTACCGCGCTGACACCGCCACCGCCCAGGCGCGCGCCGAACACGCGCGCGCGCTGGGCGCCTGGCTGGTGGCGCGTGGCACGCTGGCGGTGGCGTTGGGCCTGCCCGCCAGCGAGGTCATCGAGCTGGAAGCCGGCCCCGTCACCGACGAAGGCGACGCGCCCGACCTGGACGCGCTGATCGCCGAGGCGCGCGAGCGCCACCCGCAGGTGCTGGCCGCGCGCGCCCGCCTGGCCGAGGTCCAGGCCCGCATCGACGGCGCCCGCGCCGGGCGCTGGGGCAGCATCGGCGCCAGTGCGCAGACCGGCCGCACCCGCTCCAGCAACGACCTGCAGGTGCGCAGCGTCACCACCGGCTCGCTGAGCTGGTCGCTGCCGCTGTACGACCGCGGCGTGACCAGCGGCCGGGTGGCCGACGCCCAGGCCCAGCAGCAGGTGCGCCAGGCCGAGCTGGCCGACGCCCTGGCGCAGACCGAGGCGCTGGTCTGGGAGCAGGGCCGGCTGCTGCAGTCCGAGCGCCACGCCTGGCGCGAGATGCGCCGCGCCCGTGACAGCGCCGAGGCCGCGCTGCAGGCGGTGGCCGAGCGCTACCGCCTGGGCGTGGGCGGCTTCGGCGACGTGCTGCAGGCCCAGGACGCGCTGGCCCAGGCCAGCCTGCAGTGGGCCGACAGCCGCGCCGCCTGGCTGCGCGCCCGCTGGCGTCTGGCGGCCGCGGTGGGCCGGCTGGGGCCGCTGGCCTTCGAGTGAGGCTCAGGCGCTCGGCACGCCCCGGACAGCAGGGCCTGCCAAGCCAGGCCTCAGCGCAGCGGCAGCCAGCTGGCGCGGTCGATCACCCGCTCGAACTGCAGACCCTGGCGGCCGAACAGGCGGATGTGCAGCTGCTGCGCGTCGACATCGACCAGGCCATAGTTCTCACGCGGTGAACCCAGCACCACCGCCAGCTTCACCGCGGCGCCGGAAGACGTGGCCTCGTGCAGCGGGAAGCCGCCGGTGTGGAAGGCGTCCAGCTCGTTGCGGTGGATGTCGCCGCTGAGCATCAGCGTGCGGTGCGCCGCGGCCTCGCCCAGCAGCCAGGCGCTGTCCTCCTCGTAGCGCTTGTAGCCGGCGAAGGTGGAGCCGCTGGCGAACAGGTGCACCGCGTCGGCCGGCGCAGCGGCAAAGGCCTTGGACAGGCGCTGGCGCTGGGCGCTGCCGAACAGCGCGCGCCGGGGCGGGCCGAAGATGCTGTCGTCGGTGCGCCAGGTGCGGCCATCGCTCAGGTGCAGCCACAGGTCTGGCGCCAGCGCCAGGCTGGGCGTGGCCAGCGGCTGCGCCGGCTGGGGCCACAGCCGCGCATCCTGGCTGTCCTGCGGGAAGGCCGGGCCGGCCAGGCGGGCCGAGAGCACCTCGCGCCACAGCGTCTGCGCCGCGGTGCTGAGCGCGATCTTCTCGACCTGCTCGGGGCGCTGCGCCAGTGGCGCGCCGCAGGCGTCGTTCCACAGGAAGTCGTGGTCGTCCCAGAGGCTGTGCACGCGGCCGTCGGCGGGCATGCCGCGCACCAGTGCCGCGAAGCTCTTCACCGCCAGCTGGGCGCGGTAGCGGTCGACCAGCCAGTCGGCGAAGGCCAGCGTGTCCATCTGCTGCGGCGCTTGCGGCGCGCCGATGTCCAGGTAGACCGAGTCGCCCAGCAGCACCAGGTGGTCAGGCTGCTCGGCGGCGATCCGCGACCACACCGGCTGGGTGGTCGTGACGGTGGTGCAGAAGCAGGAGGCGAAGGCGATGCGCATCAAGCGTCCTTCCAGAGGGGTGAGTGACCGATCAGCGCCGCCCGAACATCATCTGCCGCGCCAGCGCCGCCTTCAGCGGCGGCAGCGCCTGCACCGCGGCCAGGCCCAGGCCGCGCAGCGTGGCCAGGCCCGGGGCCTGCCAGGTGAAGCTGCGGGCGAGGAAATCGGTGCTGGCGATCGTCGCCCAGCGGTCGGGGGCGCGGGCCCATTCGGTGCGGCGCAGCGCCTGGTCCAGGTCGGGCGCGTGGCGCAGCGCATCGACCAGGCTGTAGGCGTCGCGCAGGCCCAGGTTCAGGCCCTGGCCGGCCACCGGGTGCAGGGTCTGTGCCGCGTTGCCGATGCGCACGCAGCGGCCCTGCACCAGCGTGGTCTCGGCGTTCAGGCCCAGCGCGAAGCGCTTGAGCGGTGACAGCGCCAGCGCGCGGCCGGCGCCGTCGGGCAGGCGGTGCTGCAGCACGGCCAGGCGCTGGGCATCGTCCAGCGGCGCCAGCGGGTCGTCGTCGGTGGCCACGCACCACACCAGCGCCGCCTGGCGGGTGCCGGCGCCATCGCCGGGCGCGGCGGGCAGCGGCAGCAGCGCCAGCGGGCCTTCGCGGGTGAAGTGCTCGAAGGCGGTGCCCGGCGCGAAGCCGGCGTCCAGCGTGACCTGACCGACCCAGGCCTGCTGGCGGTAGTCGTGGCTCAGCGCCTTGCGGGACTGGTCGGCGAACACGCCGCCCTCGGCGATCACCGCCAGGTCGGCGGTCTCGGCGATGCCGGCGTCGATCTCCACGCCGCCCGCCACCGGCTTGACCGCGGCCACCGGCCGGCCCAGGTGCAGCGCGGCGCGCTGCGGCGCGGCCGCGCAGGCAGCCTGCCAGGCCTGCTGCAGCGGCGCCACCAGCGCGCCGTAGCGGATCACCGCGCCCAGCTGCGGCACGGCCTGCTCCTGCGCGCTGATGCGCACGGCGGCCTGCAGCGGACCGCGCGACAGCGTGGGCGGCGCCTGGCTGACCCGCACCTCGGTGATCGGCTGCGCGGCCGCGGCGGGCCAGGCCCCCAGGCGCTCCAGCAGTTGCACGCTGCCCAGCGACAGCGCCAGCGTGCGCGGGTCGGCCGCGACATCGCGCTCGGCGGGCCGGGCGTCATACACCGCCACCTGCGCGCGTGGCAGCAGTTGATGGGCCAGCAGGGCCAGGGTCAGACCGGCGGGGCCGGCGCCGACGATGGCCAGCCGCAACGGTCGGTCGGCAGGGGCGTTCATGGCGCGTATTATTTGCCCGGCCGGCGCGTTGGCCGGTGTTGCCACGGAGGGCACAGACACCATGGGTCTGATGGATTTCATCAAGAAACAGTTCATCGACATCCTCGAGTGGACCGAGTCCGGCGACGGCGTGCTGGCCTGGCGCTATCCGATGGCCGACAACGAGATCCAGTACGGCGGCTCGCTGACGGTGCGCGAGAGCCAGATGGCGGTCTTCGTCAACGAGGGTCAGGTCGCCGACGTCTTCGGCCCCGGCATGCACAAGCTGACCACGCAGACGCTGCCGGTGCTGACCTACCTGAAGAACTGGGACAAGCTGTTCGAGAGCCCGTTCAAGAGCGACGTCTACTTCTTCAGCACCCGCCAGCAGGTCGACCAGCGCTGGGGCACGGCGCAGCCGGTGACGATCCGCGACAAGGACTTCGGCGCGGTGCGCCTGCGTGCCTTCGGCAACTACGCCTACCGCATCGCCGACCCGAAGAAGTTCCACACCGAGATCTCCGGCACCCGCGACCGCTACACCGTCGAGGACCTGGACGGCCAGTTGCGCGGCCTGATGCTGCAGCACATCTCGGACGCGGTGGCCGCCTCCGGCATCGCCTTCCTGGACCTGGCGGCCAACCAGATCGAGTTCGCGAAGCAGCTGCTGGCCGCCACCGCGCCCTCGTTCGAAGCGATCGGCCTGAAGCTCGAGTCGGTGACGCTGCAAAGCGTGTCGCTGCCCGAGGAGCTGCAGAAGATCCTCGACCAGAAGATCGGCATGGGCATGGTCGGCAAGGACATGGGCGCCTTCATGCAGTACCAGACCGCCCAGGCCATCCCCAAGCTGGCCGAGGGCGTGGGCCAGGGTGGCGGCATCGCTGGCGACGCGATGGGCCTGGGCGCCGGCGTGGCGCTGGGCCAGGTGCTGGCGCAGCAGCTGAGCCAGGGCCTGCAGGCGCAGCCGGCCGCCGCTGCGGCGGCTGCGGCGGCCCCGGCGGCCATGGGCGCCGACGAGGTGATGGCCACGATCGAGAAACTGGCCGAGCTCAAGGCCAAGGGCATCCTCACCGAGGACGAGTTCGCCACCAAGAAGGCCGAGCTGCTGAAGAAACTGTAGACCCTTGAGGCCCCCAGGCTTGACGCTGCGCGCCATCGCCACCGCCCAAGGGGGCTCGCCCTGGCGTGGCGCTGCCCGGCGCCTGGGTGGGTCGCCCCCGTAGATGTCCACGACCCCTGCTCCCCAGCGCCGCTGGCAGGCGCTGTGCCCCGGCTGCGGCGCGCCGGTCGAGTTCGCCTCGGCCGCGTCGGCCAGCGCCGTCTGCAGCTTCTGCCGCAGCACCCTGGTGCGCGACGGCGAGGCGCTGCGCCGCATCGGCGTGGTCTCGGAGCTGTTCAACGACCACAGCCCGCTGCAACTGGGCGTCAGCGGCCGCTACCACGGCGAGCCCTTCACGCTGGTCGGGCGGCTGCAGTACCGCTACGCCGACGGCACCTGGAACGAGTGGCATGCGCTGTTCGAGGGCGAGTCCGGCAAATCGGCCTGGCTCAGCGAGGACAACGGCGCCTATGTGATGGCCTTCGACCAGCCGGCGCTGCAGCCCCCGCCGGCCTGGACCGATCTGGAGGTGGGCCGGCGCGTGCTGATCGGCGGCGATGCCTGGCGCGTGGCGTCACGCATCCAGGCCTCGCTGATCGCCGCCGAGGGCGAACTGCCGCGGCCGCCGCGCCTGGACGGCAGCTTCCCGGTGGCCGACCTGCGGATGGAGAACGGCGCGGTCGGCACGCTCGACGGCCAGGTCTCGGGCCAGCCGCAGTGGTCCATCGGCCAGCGCGTCGGCCTGGCCGACCTGGCGCTGCGCGGCCTGAAGGAGGGCGCCTCGCAGGCCTCCCTGCAGGGCCGCACGCTGGCCTGCCCGAGCTGCGGCGCCACCGTCGTGCTCAACCTGGGCACCACGCAGTCGGTGACCTGCGGCCAGTGCAAGTCGGTGATCGACGTCTCGGCCGGCATCGGCGCCGACCTGGCGCATTACCAGCAGGCCAACAGCGGCGCCAGCGGCCGCGGGCCCAGCATCCCGCTGGGCGCCAGCGGCCGCCTGGCGGTGGACAGCGCCACGCCGATCGACTGGCAGGTGGTGGGCTTCCAGGAGCGCTGCAGCCTGCCCGAGGACGACGAGGACGACCGCGAGTTCTGGCGCGAGTACCTGCTCTACAACCGGCAGGAGGGCTTTGCCTTCCTGTCCGACACCTACAGCGGCTGGAGCGTGGTGCGCCCGATCACCGGCGTGCCCGAGACGCGGCTGGGCGAGGTGGCCTGGCAGGGCCATACCTACTGGCGTGTCGAGGCGCCCTACCGCGCCACCACCACCTGGGTGCTGGGCGAGTTCTACTGGCAGGTGCGCCAGGGCGAGTCGCTCGAGGTCACCGACTACCGCGAGCGCGATGGCGAGGGCGTGCTGGCCAGCGAGCAGTCCGACACCGAGCTGGTCTGGTCGGCCGGCCGGCGCCTGCCGGGCGCCGAGGTCCACAGCGCCTTCGGCCTGGTGGGCGCGTCGCCCAGCGCCGCCGCGGCCGGTGCCAGCCCGCCGGTGGCCGCGCAGAGCCTGGGCAGCCGCATCAGCCATGGCCTGATCGTGATGGTGGTGGTGATCGTCGTGATGCTGCTGCTGGCCCGCTGCGACGGCAGCGACAGCGCCTGCGACGCCCAGCGCCAGACCTTCGGCGAATCCAGCGCCGAGTACCAGCAATGCCTGCGCAGCCAGCGCAGCGGCGGCGGCTTTTCCAGCGGAGGCAGCTCGTTCGGCGGCTACTCCAGCGGGGGCGGCCACAAATGAAGGAGAAGCCCGATGGAAATTGATGCCCTGAAACCCGCGGTGATGCTGGCCTCGGTGGTCTATGCCGTGATCGGCGTGGTCGTGCTGTGGCTGGCCTTCGTCGTCATCGACAAGCTCACGCCCTACCAGCTGTGGGAGGAGATCGTCGAGAAGAAGAACCTGGCGCTGGCGCTGGTGGTGGCGGCGATGTTCATCGCCATCGGCCTGATCGTCGCGGCCGCGATCCACGGCTAGTGACTGCGGATCGCGCCGCAGCGCGCGTCCATCCGGCCGAGCTGCTGCTGCTGGCCTCGGTCTTCGTCGTCGCCGCCTGCGGGCTGGTGTACGAGCTGGCCGCGGGCGCGCTGGCCAGCTACCTGCTGGGCGACTCGGTGCTGCAGTTCAGCACCGTGATCGGCGCCTACCTGTTCGCGATGGGGCTGGGCAGCTGGCTGAGCCGCTACGTCGAGCGTGAGCTGGTGGCGGTGTTCCTGCGCGTGGAGCTGCTGGTGGGGGCGATCGGCGGGGGCATGCCGGCGGCGCTGTTCGTCGCGCACTCCAGCCTGCCGGCCAGCGCCAGCGCCGAATTCCGGGTGCTGCTGTACGGCCTGGTGGGCGTGATCGGCGTGCTGGTGGGGCTGGAGATCCCGCTGGTGATGCGCCTGCTCAAGCGCCAGTTCAGCGAGCGCTACGTGCTGCGGGACCTGGTCTCGCAGGTGCTGACCTTCGACTACCTGGGCGCGCTGGTGGTGGCGGTGGCCTTTCCGCTGCTGCTGGTGCCGCACCTGGGCCTGATCCGCACGGGCCTGTTCTTCGGCCTGCTCAATGCGGCGGTGGCGGTGTGGGCGCTGTGGCTGTTCCGCGCCGAGCTGCCGCACTGGCGCCGCACCGCGCTGGCCTGCGCGGTGGTGGTGGCGCTGCTGCTGGCCGGCTTCGCCGGCGCGAACCGCCTGACCACCTGGGCCGAGGACCGCTTCTACGGCGAGCAGACGATCTACCGCGAGACCAGCCCCTACCAGCGCGTGGTGGTCACGCAAGGACCGGCGGGCACGCGGCTGTTCCTCAACGGCAACCTGCAGTTCCACTCGCGCGACGAGTACCGCTACCACGAGGCCCTGGTGCACCCCGCGCTGGCCGCGCAGGGGGCGCCGCGGCGGGTGCTGATCCTGGGCGGCGGCGACGGCATGGCGCTGCGCGAGGTGCTCAAGCACCCGTCGGTGGAGCAGGTCACGCTGGTCGAGCTGGACCCGCGCATGACCCAGCTGTTCCGCGACGAGCCTCGGCTGGCGGCGCTCAATGCCCATGCGCTGTCCTCGCCCAAGCTGCGCCTGGTGAATGCCGACGCCTTCACCTGGCTGGAGAGCCACGACGAGGTGTTCGACGCGATCGTCATCGACTTCCCCGACCCCACCAACTTCGCGATCGGCAAGCTCTACAGCACCAGCTTCTACACCCTGGTCGACCAGCACCTGGCGGCCGGCGGCTATGCGGTGGTGCAGACCACCTCGCCGCTGATCGCGCGCCAGAGCTTCTGGACCGTGGTGGCCACGATCGAGGCGGTGGGCCTGGGCGCCACGCCTTACCACGCCCATGTGCCCAGCTTCGGCGAGTGGGGCTTCGTGCTGGCCAGCCGCCGGCCCTGGCGGGCACCGACCGCGCTGCCGCCGGGCCTGCGCTTCCTGAGCCTGGACGGCCTGCCGGCGCTGTTCCACTTCCCGCCCGACATGGCGCGGGTGGACGCCGAGCCCAACCGCCTGTCCACCCAGGGCCTGGTCCACACCTTCGAGGCCGAGTGGGGACGGGTGCACCAGTGAGACGCCGCGCGCTGCTGTCCGCCGGCGCCGCCGCCGCGCTGGCCGGCTGCCTGCCCGCGCCCGAGGTGCTGCTCGCCAGCCGCTGGGTGGGCGTGGCGCCCGAGCGTGGCCACCGGCTGCGCGCGCCGCGGCCCGCCCGCGCCGACGGGCCGCTGCGCCGCGTGGGCGCGCTGGTGCTGGGCGGTGGTGTGTCGGGTCTGGCGGCGCTGCGGGCGCTGGTGGAAGGCGGCGTCGACGACGCCCAGCTGCTGGAACTGGATGACGCGGTGGGCGGCAACAGCCGCGGCCACACGCTGGCCGGCAGCGGCTGCCCGATGGGCGCGCATTACCTGCCGGTGCCTGGCGCCGCGGCGCCCGAGGTGCGCGAGTGGCTGCAGCAGATCGGCCTGTTGCGCATGACGCCCCGCGGCCTGCAGCCGGACGAGCGCCACCTGTGCCACGCGCCGCAGGAGCGCCTGTTCATCGACGGCGCCTGGCAGGACGGCCTGCTGCCCTCGGCCGAGGGCCGGCCGGCCACGCGGGCGCAGTACCGGCGCTTCGCCCAGGCCGTGGCCGAGGCGCAGCGCGCACTGCCGTTCGCGATGCCCACCACCGGCCTGGCCTGGCAGCCCGGACATGCGGCGCTCGACGCACAGCGCTTCGACCAGTGGCTGCAGGCGCAGGGCCTGGACGACAGCCGCCTGCTGGGCCACCTCGACTACTGCTGCCGCGACGACTACGGCGCCGGCATCGCCAGCGTCTCGGCCTGGGCCGGGCTGCACTACTTCGCCAGCCGCCACGGCTTTGCGGCGCCGGGCGAGGAGGCGGCCGAGCGCGACGCGGTCTTCACCTGGCCCGAGGGCAACGCGGCCCTGGTGCGCGCGCTGGCCACGCCGCTGGCGCCGCGCCTGCACCTGGGCCGCACCGTGCTGGCGGTCGAGGTGGGCCGCCACGCGGTGCAGGTGCAGGCCTGGAACGAGGCGCAGGACGCGCCCGAGCGCTGGCAGGCCGAGCGGGTGGTGGTGGCGCTGCCGCTGCACGTGGCCCAGCACCTGGTGCAGGGCCTGGACGCGCCGCGCCAGCGCGCGCTGCGTGAGACCGCGCTGGCCACGCGCCACGCGCCCTGGCTGGTGGCCAACCTGCAGCTGGACGCCTGGCCGCTGGCGCGCACCGGCGCACCGCTGGCCTGGGACAACGTGCCCTTCCTGCCGGCCGGGCGCTCACCGATGCTGGGCTATGTGCATGCGCGCCATCAGTCGCTGCGCACGGACGCCGCCGCCGAGCCTCCGGTGATCACGGCCTACCTGGCGCTGCCCGAGACCGAGCGCGGCCGGTTGCTGAGCGGCTCGGCCGCCGACTGGACCGCCGAGGTGCTGGCCCACCTGGCGCCGCTGCACCCCGACCTGGCCCAGCGCCTGCGCCAGGCCGACCTCACGCGCTGGGGCCATGCGATGGCCATCCCGGCGCCCGGCGTGGCGGGCCAGCCGGCCCGGCGCGCGCTGCGCGAGCCGGAGGGCCGCGTGGCCTTCGTCCACACCGATCTGGCGGGCTATTCGGTGTTCGAGGAGGCCTTCACCTTGGGGGCCCGGGCCGGTCGGACGCTGGCGCGCCTTGGGTAGACTGGTGCGCAGGGAGTCTCGAATGAATATCTTCAAATGGGGTCTGGGCGGACTGCTCGTGGCCTTCTTGCTGCTCAGCGCCTGGCGCTGGCGCGATGCGGCCTGGCTGGCCCCGCTGATCGGCCGCAGCGCGCCGCCGCCCAAGGCCATCGTCTTCGACAACGGCACGGTGCGGGCGCAGCCGGCCTCCGAGGCGGCGTCGGCCGAGGTGATCGCCCTGCCGGTGCCCGGCGGCATGCGCAAGTGCGTGAAGCGCGGCGAGGTGATCTACACCGACCGCCCCTGCCCGCACGGCATGAAGGAAGCCGACATCGACAGCAGCCGCTTCAACCCGGTGCCGGGTCGCTGAGCGCCTGCAGCGCCGCCAGCTGCGCGGGCGTGCCCACGTTCTCCCACGCGCCGCTCAGCACCCGGCCGCCCAGGCGGCCGCGCGCGGCGCTGGCGAACAGCAGCGGCCCCAGCGCCGCGCGGGTGCCGGCCGCCACGCCGTCCACCAGCCGGGGCCGGCACAGCGCCAGGTTGGCATAGGTCCAGGGGCGGGGTTCGTCGCGGGTCAGGCGCTCGCCGGCCAGCGCGAAGTCGCCGCGGGTGTTGAAGCCGGGATTGGGCACCACCCACAGCCAGGCGTCGTCGTCGCTGGCCGCGAAGCCCTCGGCCTGTGCGGCGTCGAAGCGGAAGTCCGGGCACCAGATGTCGCCCGAAACCACCCAGAAGGGCTCGTCGCCGCGCGGCGCCAGCCAGGGCAGGGCGGTGGCGATGCCGCCCGCGGTTTCCAGCGCGCCGCCCCAGGCCTGGCCCTCCATCGAGTAGTGGATGCGCAGACCCCAGCGGCTGCCATCGCCCAGCGTGGCCGGGAATTGGTCCTCCAGCCAGGCGGTGTTGATCACCACCTCGCGCACACCGGCCTGGGCCAGCGCCTGCAGGTGGTGGGCGATCAGCGGCTGGCCGCGCACGGGCAGCAGCGGCTTGGGGCAGGTGTCGGTCAGCGGGCGCATGCGCTCGCCGCGGCCGGCGGCGAGGATCAGCGCGCGCGGCGGCGCGGCAGGGCTCATGCGGCCAGTGTAGGGGCCGCGGCGGCGCGCTTCAGCCGCGCAGCGCGCTGAGGTAGTTGTCCGGCGTGTGGTCGCTCAGCAGCCGGGTGGCGATCTGGCCGGTGAAGAGCCAGCTGAGCTTGCGCAGCGGGCCGTCCTGGGTCAACGCGTCGAACTGGTCCTGGCGCACCTGGGCGTCGGTGGCGCCAGGGCAGGGCCGCCCCAGGCGGTCGATGTAGAGCCGCTGGCCGGCGTGCTGGTAGCCCTGCGGCGCGCGCGCCAGCACCTCGGCCGGGTCCCAGCCGGCGTGGCCGCCCCAGCCGTCGGCCATGGCCATCGCGGCGCGTGCTGCGGTGGTCGACCACAGCGCCTGCCAGCCGCTGCTGGGCGGCAGCGTGCCCTCGTGGCCCGGCGGCACCATCGGCACCAGGTCGATCGCCTGCACGATGCGGGTGTGGCGCTCGCCTAGGCGAGCGTCCAGCGTGCGCGCGAAGACGGCGTCGCCCACCCGCGGGCAGCCGATCGTGACCAGGCGGTCGGCGCCCCAGGCCGAAGCCAGCAGCACCGCCAGCGCGCCACCCAGGCTGTGGCCGCAGATCAGCAGGCGCCGCTCGGGCCGCAGCGCCGCCAGCGCCGGACCGACCTTGGCATGCGTCAGCACCTTGTGCGCGGCCAGCGCGAAGCCGCTGTGCACCTGCGCCCCGGGCACCGCGGCCCACTGGCGGGTCCAGGCCATGGCGTCGATCAGCACGTCGCGCCGCCAGGGCTGGGTGCCGCGCAGCGCGGCGATCAGCCAGCCGTCGGCGTGGGTGGCCAGCAGGCCCTGGGTGTCGGTGGCGGGGTCGTCGAAGAACAGCGCCTCCTGGGCGCCGATCGCCGCCAGGGCACGCGCGCGTGCGCCGGCATCGCCCAGGTAGGCGATGCGCGCCGCCGCGGCGCCCAGCAGCTCGACCGAGGGCCGGGCAGGCAGCGTCGGCATCGGGCGGCGTTCGGGGTGGAACAGGGCGCCAGGGTCGCGGGTGTAGTCGGGCATGGGCATCTCCTGGGTGCGATCTTGCCGCGTCCGCGCTGCCTTGGCACTCCAGCGGGTGCGGGGGATACAGTGCCGGCTGTGTCCCTTGACGTTCGCGCACCATGGCCTTTGCCGACACCTTGAAGACCCTGCCCAGCGTTGCCCACCTGGCGGCGCTGCACCTGATCGACGCTGAGGGCCACACCGTGGCCGTGATCGAAAACCGCCCCGGCCAGGCCGGCTCGGTGGCGGTCTACCACGCGCTGTCGCAGCGCCATGGCGGGTGCATCGACGCCGCCGCCGCGGCAGAAGGCCTGCTGCTGTACGGCGAGCACACCGAGGACGCGCGCCAGCGCCCCGGCGCCCACCCCAACATCGACCGCCTGCTGGCGCTGCTGGGCAGCACGCAGGTGCTGCAGGTGCGTCTGATCAGCGCCTGATCAGACGCCGAACCAGGGCGCTGCCTGCTCGCGCAGCCGCTGCGGCACGCTGCCGGCCACACCCACCGCGGCGCGCCCGGCCTGCTGCTGGCGGAACACCGCCTGCACCTGGGCGGGCGTCACCGCGTCCAGGCGTTCCAGCCACTCGCCGTCGGCACGCAGCCGGCCCAGCGTGAACAGCTCCTGCACCGCCTGCTCCAGGCGGCGCGCCGGCTGTTCCTGCTGGCGCAGCGCGCGCAGCCGCAGCTGCTGGCGGGCGCGCGCCAGCTCGGGCGCCTTCGGGCGCGTTTCGGCGTGGCGGCGCAGCAGCGTGGCCACCGCGTCCAGGTATTCCAGCGACTGCGACGGGCTGGTGGCCGCCTCGACGATGAACTGGCCACCAAAGGGCAGCAGGTCGGCCGAGCAGGCCACGTGGTAGGCCAGGCCGCGGCGTTCGCGCACTTCATCCAGCAGCGGCGAGCTCATGCCCTCGCCCAGCAGCGCGGCGGCCAGCACATGGGCCAGGTGGCGGTCGTCGTCGGGCGTGGGGGCCGGGTAGCCCAGGACCAGCTGCGTCTGCGAACTGCCGCCCAGCCGGTACTGGCGCCAGCCGCCCTGCCAGGGTGCGCGCGGCAGCGGCTGCGGCGTGCCGGCGGGCATGGCCCCGAAATGCCGCTCGACCAGCGGCACCAGCGTGTCCAGATCCACCGGCCCGGCCGCGGCCACCACCACCTCGCTGGCCACATACTGGGTCTGCAGGTAGGCCAGCAGGTCGGCGCGCGTCAGGCGCTCGATCGTCGCGCGCTGGCCGATCACCGGGCGCGCCGCCGGGTGCATCGCGCCGTAGCAGGCGCGGTCGAAGGCCAGGAAGGCCATCGTCACCGGGTCTTCCTCGACCTCGGTCAGCTCGTGCAGGATCACCTGGCGCTCGCGTTCCAGCTCGTCCTCGGGCACGCTGGGGTGCAGGATGATGTCGGCCAGCAGTTCCACGAACAGCGGCAGGTCGGCCGCCAGGCCGTCCAGGTGGTAGGCGGTGTGGTCCTTGTCGGTGTGGGCGTTGAGCTCGGCCCCCAGCGCCTCGGCGGCCAGGTTGATCGCCTGGCAGCTGCGTGTGGGCGTGCCCTTGAAGGCCATGTGCTCGACCACATGGCTGATGCCGGCCCAGCGGCGCGGCTCGTGCAGGCTGCCGCTGCGGATGAAGACCGACAGCGACAGCGTCTGGCGCCAGGACATGGGCAGGGCCAGCACCCGCAGGCCATTGGCCAGGGTGCTGTGCTGGGTGGGGGACACGGCAGGGCTCGTCACCCGCCGCACTGTGCCAGATGAGGCCCGCTGGGGCCGAACGCAGGGGCATCGTTCCATGCGAATTCCGCATAGATGGGGCGATTTTCTTGCGCCTGGTGGAATGCAACCGCACCATACGCAAGATTCAACCCATTCAATCGAGGAGACTGCGATGCCCCCCCACGACCTCTCGCCCGCCGAACAGGCGCTGCGTGACGCCGCCCTGGAATACCACCGTGCGCCGACGCGGGGCAAGATCGCCGTCACCCCCACCAAGCCGCTGTCCAACCAGCGCGACCTGAGCCTGGCCTACTCGCCCGGCGTGGCCTATGCCTGCCTGGCGATCGAGGAAGACCCGTCGCTGGCGGCCGACTACACCTCGCGCGCCAACCTGGTGGGCGTGGTCACCAACGGCACCGCGGTGCTGGGCCTGGGCAACATCGGGCCGCTGGCCGGCAAGCCGGTGATGGAAGGCAAGGGCTGCCTGTTCAA
The DNA here is from genome assembly GCF_018069845.1 of Ideonella alba. Taxonomy (NCBI): domain Bacteria; kingdom Pseudomonadati; phylum Pseudomonadota; class Betaproteobacteria; order Burkholderiales; family Sphaerotilaceae; genus Ideonella; species Ideonella alba. The sequence goes on along the minus strand of NZ_JAGQDD010000003.1, from coordinate 34,018 downwards.
GAAGTTCGCCGGCATCGATGTGTTCGACATCGAGCTGGCCGAGCACGACCCCGACAAGCTCGTCGAGATCATCGCCGCGATGGAGCCCACGCTGGGCGGCATCAACCTCGAGGACATCAAGGCGCCCGAGTGCTTCTACATCGAGAAGAAGCTGCGCGAGCGCCTCTCCATCCCGGTCTTCCACGACGACCAGCACGGCACCGCGATCATCTCGGCGGCGGCGCTGCTCAACGGCCTGGAACTGGTGGGCAAGCAGATCGACCAGGTCAAGCTGGCGGTCTCGGGCGCCGGTGCAGCGGCCATCGCCTGCCTGGACCTGATGGTGCAGCTGGGCGTGCAGCCCGCCAACATCTTCGTCTGTGATTCGAAAGGCGTGATCCGCGAGGGCCGCGGCGACAGGCTGGATGAATCCAAGCAGCGCTACTGCCAGAAGACCAGCGCCACCACGCTGGCCGAGGTGGTGGCCGGCGCCGACGTCTTCCTGGGCTGCTCCACCGCCGGCGTGCTGACGCCCGAGATGGTCACGACCATGGCGTCGCAGCCGCTGATCCTGGCGTTGGCCAACCCCGAGCCCGAGATCCGCCCCGAGCTGGCCAAGGCCGCGCGGCCGGATTGCATCATCGCCACCGGCCGCTCGGACTACCCCAACCAGGTCAACAACGTCCTGTGCTTCCCCTACATCTTCCGCGGCGCGCTGGACTGCGGCGCCAGCCGCATCACCGAGGCGATGAAGCTGGCCTGCGTGCGCGAGATCGCCGCGCTGGCCAAGGCCGAGGCGAGTGACGAGGTGGCCGCCGCCTACGCCGGCAAGACGCTGCGCTTCGGCCCCGAGTACCTGATCCCCACGCCTTTCGACGCCCGGCTGATCCTGCGCATCGCGCCGGCCGTGGCCAAGGCCGCGCAGGAGTCCGGCGTGGCCACGCGGCCGATCACTGATCTGGACGCCTACCGCCAGTCGCTCAGCCGCTTCGTCTCGCAGACCGGCATGCTGATGCGGCCGGTGTTCATGGCCGCCAAGGCCGCGCCGGCGCGCGTGATCTACGCCGAGGGCGAGGACGAGCGCGTGCTGCGCGCGGTGCAGGTGGTGCTGGACGAAGGCCTGGCCAAGCCCATCCTGGTGGGCCGTCCGGCGGTGATCGCGATGCGCATCGAGCGCGCCGGCCTGCGCCTGCAGCCCGGCGTCGACTTCGAGGTGGTCAACCCCGAGGACGACCCGCGCTACCGCGCCTGCTGGGAGGACTACCACCGGCTGATGGCGCGCGAGGGCGTGTCGGCCGAGGCCGCCAAGGCCGCGCTGCGCCGCTCCAACACGCTGATCGCCGCGATGCTGCTGCGCCGCGGCGACGCCGACGCGATGCTGTGCGGCCTGGTCGGGCGCTTCGACGCCCATTTCGAGCATGTGCAGGCGGTGATCGGTGCACGCCCCGGCGCCCAGGTGCTGGCGACGATGAACGCCATCATGCTGGACCAGCACACGCTGTTCATCGCCGACACCTTCGTCAACGAGCAGCCCTCGGCCGAGGCCCTGGCCGAGATCGCCCAGATGGCCGCCGACGAGGTGCAGCGCTTCGGCCTGCCGCCCAAGGTGGCCTTCCTGAGCCATTCCATGTATGGCAGCTCCAAGCGCGAGAGTGCCCGGCGCATGCGTGCGGCGCGCGACCTGTTCGTGCAGCGCGCACCGCAGATCGAGTGCGACGGCGAGATGCATGGCGACGCCGCGCTGTCCGAGACCATCCGCCAGGCGGTGCTGCCCGACTCGACGCTGCATGGCTCGGCCAATGTGCTGGTGCTGCCCAACATCGATGCCGCCAACATCCTGTTCAACGTGCTGAAGGTCACCGGCGGCCACGGCGTCACCGTGGGCCCGATCCTGCTGGGCGCAGCCGCCCCGGCGCACATCCTGACGCCCTCGGCGACGATGCGCCGCGTGGTCAACATGACGGCGCTGGCCGTGGCCGACGTGGCGGCGGCGCGCACGCGCTGAGCGAGGCCTCCTCCAGCCGGGGGATGGCGGCCGCCAGGCGGGTGGCGCACAGTGCAGCCCGGCCCCCGGCGGGTCTGGGAGAGACCGCATGAAGCGCTCGATGGGACTGGAGATGCTGCCCGCGCTGCACGGCGATGCGCTGCTGCTGCGCTGGCATGACGGCCGCCGCCCACGCCAACTGCTGGTCGACGGTGGCCCGATCGGCGCCTATGGCGCGCTGCGCGCCGCGATCGATGCGCTGCCCGGGCAGCGGCTCGAACTGGTGGTGCTCAGCCATGTCGACACCGACCATGTCGACGGCCTGCTGCGCCTGTTCGCCGAGCCCACGCCCTGGCCGTTCAGCGTGGCCGATGTCTGGTTCAACGGCTGGACCCACCTGATCGAGGCGGGCGCCCAGGAGCGGCTGGGCGGCAAGCAGGGCGAGTTCTTCGCCGCGCTGATCCAGCAGCGCCTGCCGCCTGACACTTGGAATCGGGCCTTTGGCGGCCATGCCGTGCGGGTGCCCGCCACCGGTGCGCTGCCCGAGGTGACACTGCCCGGCGGCCTGAAACTGACCCTGCTGTCGCCCACCGATGAGGGTCTGGTGGCGCTGCACCGCGCCTGGCGCACCGACCTGAAGGGCCAGGTCGTGCCCGGCGACTTCGACAGCGCCTGGGCGGCGCTGGCCACCCAATCACGCTACCTGCCCGAGGCCGGGCTGCTCGGCGGCGGCGCGACCACCCGCCCGGCGGGGTCGACCCGGCTGGACGCCGCGCCCGCCAATGGCTCCAGCATCGCCTTCCTCGCCGAGTTCGGCCGGCGCAGCGCCCTGCTGCTGGCCGATGCCCATGCGCCGGTGGTCTGCGCCTCGATCCGCCGCCTGCTGGCAACGCGTGGCCAGTCGCGGCTGCGCGTTGACGCGATGAAGCTGGCGCACCACGGCAGCCGCGGCAACACCACCGCCGAGCTGATGGCCCTGGTCGAGTGCCCGCGCTACCTGGTCAGCACCAACGGCGACCTCTTCGGCCACCCGGACGAGGAGGCGCTGGCCTGCATCCTGGCGTCCTCGCAGCCGGCGCGGGTGCAGCTGTGCTTCAACCACCTCAGCGACACCACCCGCGCCTGGGCCGATCCGGCGCGCCAGCAGCGCCTGGGCTACGACGCGCTCTTTCCGGCCCCGGGCACCGAAGGGCTGGCCGTGCACTGGTAACTGCGTCGTACCTGTCTCTGCGGATAATGGCCGCATCACACCACACACGGCGCGGCACAACGCCCTCGCGCCACAGGAGACCTGCCCCATGCCCCGCGCCACCAAGATCGTCGCCACCCTCGGCCCTGCGTCCAGTGACCGCGAGGTGCTGGAGCGGCTGCTGCGCGCCGGCGTCGACGTGGTGCGGCTGAACTTCAGCCACGGCAAGGCCCAGGACCACATCGACCGCGCGACGCTGGTGCGCGAGGTGGCCGCGCAGGTGGGCAAGCCGGTGGCGCTGATGGCCGACCTGCAGGGCCCGAAGATCCGCGTCGGCAAGTTCGCCGAGGGCAAGGTGATGCTGGTCAACGGCCAGTCCTTCGTGCTGGACGCCGCGCGCACCGAGCCCGGCGACCTGGGCGGCGTGGGCCTGGACTACAAGGAACTGCCGCGCGATGTGAAGCCCGGCGACACGCTGCTGCTCAACGACGGCCTGATCGTGCTGACGGTCGAGGCGGTCAAGGGCGAGCAGGTCCACACCATCGTCAAAATCGGCGGCGAGCTCAGCAACAACAAGGGCATCAACAAGCAGGGCGGCGGCCTGACCGCGCCGGCCCTGACCGCCAAGGACATGGAAGACATCAAGACCGCGATGTCCTTCCAGTGCGACTACCTGGCGGTGAGCTTCCCGAAGAACGCCACCGACATGGAGATGGCGCGCCAGCTGGCCAACGTGGCCGGCGAGCCCTACCGCCACAAGCCGGCGATGATCGCCAAGATCGAGCGCTACGAGGCCATCCCCCACCTCGAGTCCATCCTCAAGGCCTCGGACGGCATCATGGTGGCGCGCGGCGACCTGGCGGTCGAGGTGGGCAACGCCGCGGTGCCGGCGCTGCAGAAGAAGATGATCCGCATGGCGCGCGAGATGGACAAGATCACCATCACCGCCACGCAGATGATGGAGTCGATGATCCAGAACCCGGTGCCCACCCGCGCCGAGGTCTCGGACGTGGCCAATGCGGTGCTCGACGGCACCGACGCGGTGATGCTCAGCGCCGAGACCGCGGCCGGCAAGTACCCGGTCGAGACGGTCGAGCAGATGCACCTGATCGCGCTGGAGGCCGAACGCGCCGAGGACGTGCGCCTGGACGCCAACTTCAGCGACCGCACCTTCGCCCGCATCGACCAGTCGATCGCGATGGGCGCGCTGTTCACCGCCCATCACCTGGGCTGCAAGGCCATCGTCGCGCTGACCGAATCGGGCTCCACCGCGCTGTGGATGAGCCGGCACAACATCCACGTGCCGATCTTCGGCCTGACCACGCAGCCGCGCTCGGTGGCGCGCATGGCGCTCTACCGCAATGTGCGGCCGCTGCAGATGGAGAGCTTCACCGACCGCGACGCCGCGCTGGTGGCGGCCGAGCGCATCCTGGTGGGGCGCGGCATCCTGCGCCCGGGCGACACCTATGCCATCACCTGCGGTGAGCCGATGGGCTACCCCGGCGGTACCAACATGCTGAAGGTGTGTCGCGTCGGTTGATGCGCCACCAGGGTCGGGGACAGTCCGGCGACAGGGTGCGGGTCTAGAATTCGGCGAGTTACGGCGCGGTTACATCGACAGCGCGCCGCAGAGTTTTTCCACTTCCCCCTGAGGACGCTCCCATGGCTCTCGTCTCGATGCGCCAACTGCTGGACCACGCTGCCGAAAACGGCTACGGGATTCCGGCCTTCAACGTCAACAACCTGGAGCAGGTGCAGGCCGTGATGGCCGCCGCCGACGAGGTCGGTGCGCCGGTCATCCTGCAGGCCAGCGCCGGTGCGCGCAAGTACGCGGGCGAGCCCTTCATCAAGCACCTGATCCAGGCCGCGGCCGAGATGTACCCGCACATCCCGCTGGTGATGCACCAGGACCATGGCACCAGCCCCAAGGTGTGTGCCGGCGCGATCGACCTGGGCTTCGGCTCGGTGATGATGGATGGCTCGCTGCGCGAGGATGGCAAGACCCCGGCCGACTTCGCTTACAACGTCGAGGTCACCCGCCAGGTGGTCGCGATGTCGCACAAGGTGGGCGTCACCGTCGAGGGTGAGCTGGGCTGCCTGGGCTCGCTGGAAACCGGCGAGGCCGGCGAGGAAGACGGCATCGGCGCGGTCGGCAAGCTCGACCACAGCCAGATGCTGACCGACCCGGAAGAGGCCGCCCGCTTCGTCCAGGAAACCCAGCTGGATGCGCTGGCCATCGCCATCGGCACCAGCCACGGCGCCTACAAGTTCACCCGCCCGCCCACCGGCGACGTGCTGGCGATCAGCCGCGTCAAGGAAATCCACGCGCGCATCCCCAACACCCACCTGGTGATGCACGGCTCCTCGTCGGTGCCGCAGGACCTGCTGGCCATCATCAACCAGTACGGCGGCAAGATGAAGGAAACCTACGGCGTGCCCATCGCCGAGATCCAGGAAGCCATCAAGCACGGCGTGCGCAAGATCAACATCGACACCGACATCCGCCTGGCGATGACCGGTGCGGTGCGCAAGTTCCTGGCCGAGAACCCCGACAAGTTCGACGCCCGCGAGTGGCTCAAGCCCGCCCGTGAAGCCGCCAAGGCAATCTGCAAGCAGCGCTACCTGGAATTCGGCTGCGAGGGCCAGGCCGGCAAGATCCAGGGCCTCACGCTGGTCGACATGGCGGCCCGCTACGCCAGCGGCGCGCTGGCCCAGCAGGTGCGCTGACACCCCCACGTTCTAGGGGCGTTATTCGGTGGGTCCACCCCCCTGTCCAAGGGGGGTAACGGGCTCGCCGCCTACAATCCAGGGCATCAGCCCACTGGATTGACATGGTCTCAGCGCTCCTCGAAAGCTCCCTGCATTCACTGCCCTTGCTCGCCCGCGGCAAGGTGCGTGACAACTATGCGGTCGGTGACGACCGCATCCTGATGATCGCCTCCGACCGCCTGTCGGCCTTCGACGTGGTGATGGGCGAACCCATCCCCGGCAAGGGGGCGCTGCTCACGCGCATGGCGCTGTTCTGGTTCGACCGCCTGGGCCATGTGGTGCCCCACCACCTGACCGGCGAGGACCCGCTGTCGGTGGTGGCGCCCGATGAGGTCGAGCAGGTGCGCGACCGCGCGATGCTGGTCAAGCGCCTGAAGCCGCTGCCGGTCGAGGCCGTGGTGCGCGGCTACCTGGCCGGCTCGGGCTGGAAGGAGTACCAGCAGAGCCAGTCGGTGTGTGGCGAGGCGCTGCCGGCCGGCCTGAAGAACGCGTCCAAGTTGCCGCAGCCCATCTTCACCCCGGCCACCAAGGCCGAGATGGGCGACCACGACGAGAACATCAGCTTCGAGGAGATGGTGGCCATCATCGGCCGCGACCTGGCCGAGCGCGTGCGCGCGGTGTCGATCCGCCTGTACCAGGAGGCCGCGGCCTTCGCGCTGACCAAGGGCATCATCATCGCCGACACCAAGTTCGAGTTCGGCCTCGATGCCGACGGCACGCTGACGCTGATGGACGAGGTGCTGACCCCCGATTCCTCGCGCTACTGGCCCGTCGAGGGCTACCAGGAAGGCGCGAACCCGCCCAGCTACGACAAGCAGTTCGTGCGTGACTGGCTGGAGCAGGCCACGGTGGATGGCCAGCCCTGGAACAAGACCGCCCCGGCGCCTGCGCTGCCGGCCGATGTGATCCAGCGTACCGCAGCGAAGTATCGCGAAGCGCTCGAACGCCTGACCGGCTGAAGACCGGCTCCAGGCAGGGAGGAGAGCGCCCTGTGTCCCGACTGATCGACGGTCTGGACGCGGCGATAGCCGCGTGCCGAGACCCCGCGCAGGCCGACTGCCTGCGTGCCGAGCGGGCCGCCGCCCAGGCCCGCTCGGGCCACCTGGCCGAGGCCCGCTTTGCCCTCAAGGGCCTGCGCGTGCTGACCCAGCGCCGCGGCCGCGAGGCGCTGGGCGCCTGGGTGCCCTTCCTGGCCGGCATGATCGAGCACTTCGAGGCCCTGTCCCCGCAGGCCTTCACGCATTTCGACGACGCCCGCCAGCGCGCTGCCGCCGTCGGCCTGCCGCGCCTGCAGGCCTTGTCGCTGGCCTGGATGGCGCTGTGCCACTTCAATGCCCGGCGCTTCGCGCCGATGGTCGACGCGATGGTGGCGGCCGGCCGGCTGGACACCGAGCGCGACCCGGGCGTGCAGGCCCGGCTGTGCCTGGTGCGTGCCGATGCCTCGCGCCTGGCCGGTCTGCACGAGCGGGCGCAGCGCCTGTACCTGAACGTGCGCCACTGGGCGATGTCGCAGGGCGACACCGCGATGCTCTCGGCCATGGCCCACAACCGCAACTCCGGCCAGGTCGACCGCCTGGGCCTGCTCGATGCACTGGGCGAGCGCCGCGAGGACGAGGCCCGCCGCGCGCTGCTGGAGGCCGACTCCTGCAGCCAGCTCGACCTGGGCCTGGGCAACGAGGGCCTGGGGGCCATGCCGCCGGTGATGAAGGCACGCCTGTACACCGTGCTGCAACGCTGGGGCGAGGCGGTGGCGCTCTACGACGCGGCGCTGGACGAAGCCGCCGGCTCCGGCATGGCCGGTCTGGTGCCGCACATGGGCCTGAACCGGGCCTGGTGCCGCTGGCACCTGGGTGAGCGGCAGCGGGCCGAGCAGGAAGCGCGGGCACTGGCGCCACTGGTGGACCAGCAGCCCGACGCCGACGACCGCGCCGCCGGCCACGCCCGGCTGGCGGCCTTGCTGGCGCGCTGTGGCGACAGCGCGGCCTCGGCGCATCACCAGGCGCTGGCGCAGGCGGCGCTGGAGGAATTCCAGGCCTTCCAGGCGGCGCTGGCGGCCCAGCTGGCCCAGGTGGACGCCGTGCTGGGCGACTGAGCCGCCGGTGGGCCGAGCCCGGCCCGGCCTCAGAACAAGGCCATGCTCAGCTTGCGGCGGTACTGCTCCAGCACCGGATCCACCGGCGCCACGGCGGCCTTGCCGGTCACCTCCAGCGCGCCCTTGGGGGCCTCGCCGGCGGCCGGCTTGGCGGCCGGCTTGGTCATCAGCTCGAGGATGGCCACATAGGTCTTGCGCGCGGCCTCGTCGTTCCAGGCCTTGTCGCGCATGATGATTTCCAGCAGCTCGTCCATCGCCTGGGTGAAGGCGCCCACGGCGAACAGCACCTGCGCGGCCTCGAAGCGGGCCGCGAAGTCGCGCTTGTTGGCCGCCACCGCGGCCGCCAGGGCCTCGGGCGGGCGGGCCTGCTGCGCCGCCTCGCAGGCCTTGAGCCAGTGCTCGACGGCGGCGAAGCGGCTGTCGGACAGGACCTTGGCCGCCACCGGGTCGAAGGCGGCGCGCGCCTGGGCGATGCGCGACGGGTCCTGGCGCGCCACGCCCAGCAGCACCTTCAGGTAGTCCAGCCGGGCCACGTCGTTGGACGGGTCGATGGCCACCGCCTCCTGCAGCTTGGCGATCACGCTGTCGATGTCGCCGCCCTCGGCCAGCATCGCCTCGGCCTCTTCCACCTCGGCCTCGGCCTCCAGCGCATCCTCGGTGGGCACATGCTTGCCCAGGAACTCGCGGATCTGCGGCTCGGGGATGGCGCCAACGAAGCCGTCCACCGGCTGGCCGCCGACGAACATCACGCAAAACGGGATCGAGCGCACGCCGAAGGCCTGGCTCAGCTGACCGGCGATCTCAGGCTGCTCGTCGCTGTTGAGCTTGGCCAGCGTGAAGCGGCCGGCATATTCGGTCTCGAGCTTTTCCAGGGTGGGACCCAGCGACTTGCACGGGCCGCACCAGGGCGCCCAGATGTCGAGCAGCACGGGCTGCCGGGTCGAGGCGGTGATCAGCTCGGCTTCGAAGTTCTGCAGGGTGATGTCGATCATGTCAGGGCAGGCGAAGGGGAAAACAGGGCAGACACGGTGCGGACGCACCCCGGCAACGGGCGCCAGCCTAAAATCACGGCTTTTGCCCGACGGGAGCCTTGCAGCCTTGAACAGCGCCACGCCCGTGGTCGGCATCGTCATGGGGTCGTCCAGCGACTGGGACACCATGAAGGCCGCCGCCCAGATTCTCGCCGAGTTCGGCGTGCCCCACGAGGCCCGGGTTGTCTCGGCGCACCGCATGCCCGACGACATGTTCGCCTACGCCGAGCAGGCCCGCGAGCGTGGCCTGCAGGCCATCATCGCCGGCGCCGGCGGTGCCGCCCACCTGCCCGGCATGCTGGCTGCCAAGACGCCGGTGCCGGTGCTGGGCGTGCCGGTGGCCAGCCGCCACCTGCAGGGCGTGGATTCGCTGCACTCGATCGTCCAGATGCCCAAGGGCATCCCGGTGGCCACCTTTGCCATCGGCACCGCCGGTGCGGCCAACGCGGCACTGTTCGCCGTGGCCATGCTGGCCAACCGCGACGAGGCGCTGCAGGCGAAGCTGCTGGCCTTCCGGGCCGCCCAGACCGAAGCGGCCCGGGCGATGACCCAGGATCTGACATGACGAAGCCCCCACGCTCACTGTGTTCGCTGCCCCCCGAGGGGGCGCAGGCCTCCCTTGGGGCGGCCCGGCGGGAGGCCTGACATGCGCACCACCTTGCTGCCCGGCGCGACGCTGGGCGTGATGGGCGGCGGCCAGCTGGGCCGCATGTTCGTCCACGCCGCGCAGGCGATGGGCTACCGCACCGCGGTGCTCGACCCGGACGCGGCCAGCCCGGCCGGCCTGGTGTCGCACCAGCACATCGCCACCGGCTACCTGGACGAGGCCGGCCTGGCCACGCTGGCCGATGTGGCCGATGCCATCACCACCGAATTCGAGAACGTGCCCGCCGACGCGCTGCGCGCGCTGGCCGCGCGCCGCCCGGTGGCGCCGGCCGGCGATGCGGTGGCCGTGTGCCAGGACCGTGCCGCCGAGAAGGCGCATTTCGGCGCCTCCGGCGTGCCCTGCGCGCCCTACGCCGTGATCGAGACCCCTGAGCAGCTCGCCACGGTGGCCGACGATCTGCTGCCCGGCATCCTGAAAACCGCCCGCCTGGGCTACGACGGCAAGGGCCAGGTCCGCGTGGCCGACCGCGCTGCGCTGGCGGCGGCGTGGCAGGAACTGGGCCGCGTCGCCTGCGTGCTGGAGAAGCGCCTGGCGCTGCGGCTGGAGCTCAGCGTCATCGTCGCCCGCGGCGCCGACGGCCAGGTGGTGCACTTTCCGGTGCAGCAGAACCTGCACCGCGACGGCATCCTGGCGGTGACCGAGGTGCCGGCGCCGGGGGTGTCACCCGCCCTGGCCGCGCAGGCGGTGCAGCGCGCCGGCGCCATCGCCGCCGAGATGGGCTATGTCGGCGTGCTGTGCGTCGAGTTCTTCGTGGTGGACGACGGCGCTGGCGGTCTGGCCCTGGTGGCTAACGAGATGGCGCCGCGGCCGCACAACTCCGGCCACTACACCATCGACGCCTGCGACTGCTCGCAGTTCGAGGCCCAGGTGCGCTGCATGGCCGGCCTGCCGCTGGTGGCGCCGCGCCTGCACTCGCCGGCGATCATGCTGAACCTGCTGGGCGACCTGTGGTTCGACGCCGCGGGCACCGAGCGCGAACCGGCCTGGGACGCGGTGCTGGCGCTGCCCGGCACCCACCTGCACCTGTACGGCAAGACCAGTGCCCGGCGCGGCCGCAAGATGGGTCATCTGACCATCACTGCGGCGGATGCGGCGGCGGCGCGCGCCACGGCCGAGCGCGCGGCGCAACTGCTCGGCCTGCCGCCGCTCTGACCGGCATGTCGATCCGCGACGGCAGCGATCCCGCGGTGCTGGCCGAGGCGGCCGCCCGCCTGGCCGCGGGCGAGCTGGTGGCCCTGCCCACCGAGACCGTCTACGGCCTGGGCGCCCGCGCCGATGATGACGCCGCGGTGGCCCGCATCTTCGCCGCCAAGGGCCGCCCGGCCGACCACCCGCTGATCGTGCACGTGGCCGATGCGGCGCAGGCCGGCCGCTTCGCCGCCGCCTGGCCCGCGCGTGCGGCGCGCCTGACCCAGGCCTTCTGGCCCGGGCCGCTGACGGTGATCGTGCCGCGCGCCAGCGGCCAGGCCGCCGCCGCCGCGGGGGGACAGGACAGCATCGGCCTGCGCTGCCCTTCGCACCCGGTGGCCCAGGCGCTGCTGCGCGAGGCGGCCCGGCAGGGCGTGCCGGGCGTTGCGGCGCCCAGCGCCAACCGCTTCGGCCGCGTCAGCCCCACCACCGCCGCCCATGTGGCCGGCGAGTTCGACGACACGCTGCTGATCCTCGACGGCGGTGACTGCGAGGTGGGCATTGAATCCGCCATCGTCGATTGCACCCGCGATGACCGCGCCGTGCTGCTGCGCCCGGGCGTGCTGGGTCGCGCCGCGCTGGAAGCGGTGCTGGGTGAGCCGCTGGCCGCCCCGGACGCTGCCGTGCCGCGCGCCTCGGGCACGCTGGCCTCGCACTACGCGCCGCGCGCCCGCGTGCGCCTGATGGACACCGCCCCGCTGCGTGCGGCCCTGCAGGTGCTGGGCGCCCCGGCGCGCGGGGCGCCGCCGCCCGTGGCGGTATATTCCCGCATGGTGCAGGGCCTGCCCGCCGGCCTGCCCTGGCGCCGCATGCCCGACGATGCCGTATCGGCGGCGCACGACCTGTTCGCGGCCCTGCGCGCGCTGGATGACAGCGGCGCACCGCTGATCTGGGTCGAGACGCCGCCATCCACCCCCGATTGGGAAGGCGTGCGCGACCGCTTGCAGCGGGCCGCCGCCTGACCCCTTGTTCCCTTGCACACCGGAGACCTCATGACTGCATCCTCCCTGGCGGCCCGTCTGGCCCGCGCCGCTGGCGTGGCCCTGATCGGCGCGACGCTGCTGGCCGCCTGTGGCGGCGGCACCTCCCAGGTCGATCGGTTCGTCCCGGCGCGGGTGCTGAGCTTTGGCGACGAACTCAGCCGCCTCGAGGACAACGGCACCAAGTACAGCGTCAACGCGCTGACCACCACCACGCCCAAGACGATCGACTGCGGCACCAGCCCGATCTGGACCCAGTACATGGCGTCGACCGCCTACGCCAAGGTCTTCACCCAGTGCAAGGGCACCGCGACCTCGCCGGACGTCACCGCGATCCGCCTGGGCACCGTCGGCGCCCGCGTCGATGACGTGGTGGCGCTGATGAAGGCCCGCATCGATGCCGGTGACGTGCAGAACACCGACCTGGTCACCGTGATGGTCGGCATGCACGACATCATCGACCAGTACGCCCTGTACGACGGCACCAACGAGGCCGACCTGATCGCCACGCTGACCGCCCAGGGCAAGAAGCTGGCGGCCCAGATCAACACCGTCACCGGCACCGGCGCGCGCGTGCTGGTCAGCACCATCCACGACCTGGGCCTGAGCCCCTGGGCGCTGAAGGAGAAGGCCGACGTGGGCGATGACCGCCCGGCGCTGCTGACCCGTCTGGTCAACGCCTTCAACAAGGCGATGCGCCTGGACCTGATCAATGACGGCAGCAAGATCGGCCTGATGCTGGGCGATGACCTCAGCCGGGCGATGGTCCGCGTGCCCAGCGCCTACGGCCTGGGCGACGTGATCACGCCGGCCTGCCTGGAGGCCAACTGGAACAGCGCGAGCTGCACCACCGACACCCTGATCACCGCCGCCAAGGACAAGTCCGCCAGCTACCTGTGGGCCGACCAGGTGCGTCCGTCCTCGACCTTCCACCTGTACCTGGGCCAGCAGGCGGTGTCGCGCCTGGGCAACCTGCCGTTCTGAGCGCCCTGGGCCGGGCGGAGCCCGACCCGCTGCCAGGGGGGCCTCGCGCTGCCTGGGTCTCAATGGCTTCGTTGTGCATGAGTTGGCGCCGCCGCCTCGCCTAGAGCGGGCGCCCCAGCCCGACTCAGGGTTTTCTGCCTGACCTCGGTTTGCGAGGCGGGGATAGAGTGTCCGCTGGATTTTCGAACGACCGTTCGATTTTCGCGATACTGCACAGGAGACACCATGCCCCGTTCCCGTCTTGGCGCCTTGGCGCCGGCCAGCCTGGCGCTGGCATTCCTGCTGGCTGCCTGCGGCGGCGGCGGTTCCGACACCAGCACCCGTGCCGAGATCACTGCCGTCAAGGTCATGGGCGACAGCCTGGCCGACGTCGGGACCTTCGGCATCAAGTTCACGATCCAGGGCAACCCCACCTACCCGGACCTGGTCGCGCGCCAGTTCGGCGTGGACGACGGCTGCCCCTTCTTCGTCTTCACCGGCACCACCTTCGCGCCCAACCCGAAGACCGGCTGCACGAACTTCGCGATCGGCGGCGGCGTGATCAATGGCGCCGGCTCCGGCTACAGTGCGGCCGACCCGCGTGGCGTCGGCGTGCAACTGGCCACCGCGGCGACGGTGGGCTACGCGGCCGGTGATCTGCTGCTGATCGACGGTGGCGGCAACGACGCGGCCGCCCTGGTCAGCGCCTACCTGAAGGCCAGCAGCGACGGCGGCGCCGCCTACGTGGGCGTGCTGTCCACCGTGCTGACGCCCGAGCAGGTGGCCGCGGCCGTGGCCGGCGGCCAGACCGGCCTGGCCACCGCCGGAGGCAGCTACATGGTCGGCCTGGCCGACATGTTCTACAACATGGTCAAGGCGCAGGCGCTGGACAAGGGCGCCAAGCGCGTGGCGCTGATCAACATCCCCGGCATCACCAACACGCCGCGCTTCCAGATGGTGCTCGACGGCATCGCCGCCGCCTTCGGTGGCGGTGAGACCGGGGCCGCTGCACGCGCCCAGAGCGAGGCGCTGTTCAAGAGCTGGATCGAGGCCTTCAATGCCCGCCTGGCCAGCAAGGTGGCGGGTGACGAGCGCATCGCCCTGGTCGACATCTACACCTCGTTCAACGACGAGATCGCCAACCCGGCGCAGTACCAGCTGAGCAACGTCAAGGACACCGCCTGCCCGATCACCGGCATGGGCTCGGACGGCTTGCCCACCTACACCTTCGCCACCTGCACCGACGCCAACCTGGCGGCCAACCCGCCTGATGGCCTCACCGGTGCCGACTGGTACAAGAAGTACCTGTTCTCCGACGGCTTCCACCCGACGCCCTACGGCCACCAGCTGGCCTCGCAACTGATCGCGCGCACCCTGGCCCAGGCGGGCTGGCTGTGATCACCTCATCCGCAGGAGTCGTCCCCATGTTCCGCACCCCTCGCATCGCCCTCCTGGCCGCCGCCCTGCTGCTGGCCGGCACGGCCCAGGCCCAGTCCGCGGGCGCGCTGATCGGCCGCATCGGCGCCACCAGCATCCAGCCCAACACCAAGAGCGGCGACCTGACCGCGCCGTCCTTTCCGGGCACCCAGGCCGACATCGGCAATGACACCCAGCTCACCGCCGGCCTGACCTGGATGTGGACCGACAACATCTCGCTCGACCTGCCGCTGGCCGCCGGCTTCAAGCACGAGCTGACCGGGGCCGGCGCGATCGCCGGCGTGGGCAAGATCGGCGAGGTCAAGGCGCTGCCGATCACGCTGCTGGCGCAGTACCGCTTCTTCGAGCCCTCGGCCAAGCTGCGGCCCTATGTCGGCATCGGCCCCACCTATGCGCGCTTCTACAAGGCGCGCGGCACCGCCACACTGACCGGCCTGACCGGCGGCACGCCGACCAACCCGACCACGCTGGAGATGGACTCCAAGCTGACCTTCACCGCCCAGCTGGGCCTGTCGGCGGTGCTGACCGATCAGCTCGGTCTGGATGTGGCGGTGATGACCACGCCGCTGAAGACGCGCGCCACGCTGTCCACCGGCCAGACGCTGGACGCCAAGGTCAACCCGACCAGCTTCAGCGTCGGGCTGACGATGCGCTTCTGATCCGGCGGGGCGCCCGCCCCGCTCGGTGGGCCAGCCCGCTCAGCGGGCCAGACCGTCCGATGAGCCAGCCCGATCAGCGGGCTGGCGTGTCCCGGATCGCCCACTGCACCAGCGCGTCCAGCGCCGGCCGGCCGGCGCTGGCGTTGGGGTGGTTGAGCACCGCGACCAGCACATAGCGCCGGCCGCTGTTCGACAGCACATAGCCGGCCACCGCCGCGACATCGCGCAGCGAACCGGTCTTCAGGTGCGCCCGGCCGGCGGTGGCGGTGGAGCGGCGCAGCGTGCCGTCGGTGCCACTGATCGGCAGCGAGCCCATCAGCTCCGACATCACCGGCGAGCTCCAGGCCTGCTGCAGCAGCCGCGCCAGCAGCGCGGCGCTGACCCGCGTCTCGCGCGACAGGCCCGAGCCGTTGTCGATCACGACCTCCTTCGTCGCTTCCTCGCCCAGGCGCTCGCGCAGCCAGCGCCGCAGGTGCTCGCGCGCGTCCTCGGGGCGCACGCTGGCGCCCGCCGGCAGGCTGCGCGCGGCCAGCGGCAGCGTCAGGAACAGCTGCTCGGCCATCACGTTGTTGCTGAACTTGTTGATCTCGCGCACCACCTCCAGCAGCGGCGGCGAGGCCTGCTCGAACAGCAGCCGCGCGCCGGCCGGCACGCTGCCGTCGCGCACGCTGCCCGCCAGCTTGCCGCCCAGCTCGCGCCACAGCTGCTCGACCAGCCGGGCGTTGAAGCCCTTCGGGTCGGGGTGGGCCAGCGGCCAGCTCTTCTCGCCGCAGCTGCCGGGGAAGGCGCCGGCAAAGCGCAGCCGGGCCGGATCGCCCACGCTGGCCTTCAGCGCACCGCGCCAGTCGTCGCAGGGGCCCGCTGACAACGGCACCGTGGCGTCCACGCTGTAGCCGGCCAGGGGCGGATCGACCGTGACCAGCGCCTGGCCGTGGGCGGTATCGGGCACGAAGCCCAGCACCACCGCCTTGTAGTTCAGCATCAGCGCGTCGGGGCGCACGTTGTAGGGCCGGCTGGGGTCGCCGTCGAACTCGGCGGGCGAGGTCTCGGGCACCATGAAGGCGCCGCGGTCGAGCAGGATGTCGCCGCGGATCTCGCGCACGCCCAGCTGCTGCACCCGGCGCAGCATCAGCCACAGGCGCTCCTGCACCAGTTTCGGGTCGCCGCTGCCGCGGATCGCCAGCGAGCCGTCCAGCACGCCGCCCTGCAGCGTGCCGCTGACGAACACCGGCGTGCTCCAGGTCCAGGCCGGGCCCAGCTGATCCAGCGCCGCGTAGGTGGGCAGCAGCTTGAACACCGAGGCCGGGTTGATCGGCAGCTGCTCGCCCACCGCCAGCCGGCGCTGGCCACCTTCGGCCTCCAGCACCACGGCCGACAGCGCCGACTCGGGCAGCTTGGCGCGCTGCAGCGCCTGGTGGACTTCCGGAGGCAGCGGCGATTGCGCGCGTGCGGCCGGCGCCAGCAGGGCCAGCAGCAGCGCGCCGAGGGCAGGCAGGCGGTGCATCGCGGCATGATCGCACGGCTACACTGACGGCCATGCCCGCCCCGCCGCCCCGCCACCGCCGATGAGACTGCTGGCCCTCGACACCGCCACCGAGGCGCTGGCGGTGGCGCTGGCCGACGGCGCGTGGGGCCGCAGCGTCAACGCCAGCGGCGGCGCCCAGGCCTCGGCCACGCTGCTGCCCCAACTGCTGGACCTGCTGGCCCAGCGCGGCCTGGCGCCGGCCGACCTGCAGGGCATCGCCTGCGGCCAGGGGCCGGGAGCCTTCACCGGTCTGCGCACCGCGGTGTCGGTGGCCCAGGGGCTGGCGCTGGGCATCGGCTGCCCGGTCTGGCTGCTCGACAGCCTGCTGATCGTGGCCGAGGACGCGCGCCGGCAGGCGGACCAGGACGACGGCTTCGCGCTCTGGGTGGCGATGGACGCCCGCATGGACGAGGTCTACGCCGGCCACTACCGCCGCCAGGGCGGCCGCTGGCAGGTGCTGCGCGCGCCGGCACTGTACGACCTGCCCACGCTGGCCACGCTGTGGACCGCCGAGCCGCCGCCGGCCTGCGCCGGCTCGGCCCTCGACGCCTTCGGCGAGCGCCTGGCGCTGGGCGCGGCACGGCGCTGGCCGCAACAGGCCGACCGGGCGGCCGCGCTGCTGGCGCTGGCCCGCGAGACCGCGCAACAGTCCCCCGGCGTCGCGCCCGATCAGGCGCTGCCGCTGTACCTGCGCGACAAGGTGGCGCTGACCACCGCCGAACGCGAGGCGCTGAAGGCCGGGAGCGCCGCATGACGCTGCTGCTGCGCCGCTTGCGTGACACCGACCTGGACCGCGTCGCCGCGCTGGAAGCGCGCTGCCATGAATCGCCCTGGACGCGTGGCCAGTTCGCCGACTCGCTGGCCGCCGGCCACCTGGCCTGGGTGCTGGAGGAGCGCCGCACGCTGCGCGGCTACCTGGTGGCGATGCTGGGTGTCGACGAGATGCACCTGCTCGACATCACGATCGACCCTGTCTGCCGCGGCCAGGGCCATGCCCGCCGCCTGCTGACCGAACTGGCAGACGCCTGCCGCGCCGCCCGTGCGCCGCTGCTGTGGCTGGAGGTGCGCGAGAGCAACGCCGCCGCGCGCCGGCTCTACACCGCCTGGGGTTTCGAGTCGGTGGGCCGGCGCAAGGGCTACTACGCACGCGCCGACGGCAGTCGCGAGGACGCGCTGGTGATGCGCTGGGCCGTCCGCGCCGACGAGGAGGCCGCCTGATGGGCGCCGACACCCCCGCCCGCTGGGACGCGCGCCAGCGCGCGCTGCTCGAGGCCATGGGCGTGGTGCTCTGGACGCCCTCGGCAGCGCCTGGCGCCGCCGCGGCCGACACACCTGCGGCGCCGCCGGCCGAGGCCGTCCGGCCCGCCGCACCGCCGGTCGCGTCGGTCACGCCGGTGCGGCCGCCGGTCCGTCCGCCTCAGGCGTCGGTCGTCGCCGAGCCCAGCGCGCCAGATCCCGAACCCACCGCTGCGCCACGCGCCGACGCGGTGGCCGTGGCCCCGCCCGTCCGCGGCGAGCGCGCCGAGCGCATCGCCGCACTGGACTGGCCGGCGCTGCGCGCGGCCGTGGCCGCCTGCCAGGCCTGTGGCCTGCACGGCGGGCGCACCCAGACGGTGTTCGGCGTCGGCGAGGTGCCGGCGCACTGGATGGTGGTGGGCGAGGCCCCGGGCGAGCAGGAGGACCGGCAGGGCGAGCCCTTCGTCGGCCCGGCGGGCCAGTTGCTGGACGCGATGCTGCGCGCCATCGGCCTGGGCCGCGGCGCCAGCGACCCGGCGCACCAGGCCTACATCGCCAACACGCTGAAGTGCCGGCCGCCGCGCAACCGCAACCCGGCGCCCGACGAGCTGCAGCACTGCGAGCCCTTCCTGCAGCGCCAGATCGCGCTGGTGCAGCCGCGCATCATCCTGGCGATGGGCAAGTTCGCGATCCAGCAGCTCACCGGCAGCGACGAGCCGGTGGGCCGGCTGCGCGGCCGCGTGCACCGCTACCAGGGCGTGCCGGTGGTGGTCACCTACCACCCGGCCTACCTGCTGCGCCAGCCCAGCGAGAAGGCCAAGGCCTGGGACGATCTGCGGCTGGCGCGGCGGGTGTACGCGCAGGCTACTTCTTCGGCGCCTTGACCGGGCGGCTCCAGCCGCCCAGCGACACCTGCTTGGCCCGCGCCACGGTCAGCTGACCGGGCGGCGTGTCCTTGCTGACGGTGGAGCCGCCGCCGATCGTGCCGCCCGCGCCCAGCGTCACCGGCGCGATCAGCACGCAGTTGCTGCCCACGTGCACATCGGCCTCGATCACCGTGCGGTGCTTGTTCGCGCCGTCGTAGTTGGCGGTGATGCTGCCGGCGCCGTAGTTGACGCGCTCGCCCACCGTGGCGTCGCCCAGATAGGCCAGGTGGTTGGCCTTGGCGCCGTCGGCCAGCGTGGAGTTCTTGACCTCGACGAAGTTGCCGATGTGCACCTCGCGGCCCAGCCGCGCACCCGGGCGCAGGCGGGCGAAGGGGCCGATCAGCGAGCCGGCGCCCACCACCGCGCCGTCCTGGTCGCCGTCGATGTGGGTGAAGGGGTGGATCACCGCGCCGTCGCCGATCTGCGCGTTGCGGACCACGCAGTGCGCGCCGATGCGCACGTTGTCGCCCAGCACCACCGCGCCCTCGAAGATGCAGCCCACATCGACCTCGCAGTCCATGCCGTGGCTCAGCGTACCGCGCAGATCAAACCGCGCCGGATCCGCCAGGCGCAGGCCAGCCTCCATCAGACGGGTGGCCTCGGCGCGCTGGAAGCGGCGCTCCAGGTCGGCCAGCTGCGCCGGGCTGTTGACGCCCAGCACCTCGGTCTCATTCGGCGCGGTGGCGGCCACCACCGGCACGCCCTCGGCCACCGCCATCGCGACGATGTCGGTCAGGTAGTACTCCTGCTGGGCGTTGGCGTTGGTCAGCGCCATCACCCAGCGCTTGAGCGCCGCGGTGGGCGCGGCCATCATGCCGGTGTAGACCTCGCGGATCTGGCGCTGCGCGTCGCTGGCGTCCTTGTGCTCGACGATGGCCTGCACCTGCTCGCCCTGGCGCACGATGCGGCCATAGCCGGTGGCGTCGTCCAGCACCACGGTCAGCAGCGCCAGGCGCTCGCCGCCGCAGGCCTGCGCCAGCGCGCGCGCGGTGGCGGGCGAGATCAGCGGTACGTCGCCATTGAGGATCAGCGTGGTGCCGGTGTCGCCCAGGTGCGGCACCACCTGCTGGATCGCGTGGCCGGTGCCCAGCTGCGGCTCCTGGCGCACGCACAGCGCGGCATCGCCCACCGCGGCCTCGACCTGCGCCGCGCCATGACCCGTGATCACCAGGGTGCGTTCCGGGGCCAGCGCAGCAGCCCGGTCCAGGACATGCTGCAATAGGCTGCGGTCGGCCAGTCGGTGCAGCACCTTGGGTTTGGCCGAGCGCATGCGGGTGCCTTTGCCGGCGGCCATGATCACGATGTCAAGCGTCATTCGAAAACCGTGGTTCAGTCGCCCCGCCGACGTGGCCGGGCGAGGCTGGATTATCGCGACCCGGCGCGCCCTGCTGGCGCTGTCGCTGGTCGCGCTGGCCGGCTGCAGCGTGGTGCGCCTGGCCTACAACCAGGCCGACACCCTGCTGGCCACCTGGCTGGACCGCCAGTTCGACTTCGACCGCACGCAATCCGCGCTGGTGCGCGACGCCGCCACGCGCTGGCTGGCCTGGCAGCGCCGGGCCCAGCTGCCCGAGATGGCCGCCACCCTGGCCCAGGTGCGCCGCGACTGGGAGCGCCCGCTGGGCGCCGCCGACGTCTGCCGCTGGGCCGACCGGCTGCCCGGCTGGCTGGACGCCACCTGGCAGCAGATCCGCCCCGATGCGCTGGCCGTGGCCCGCCAGCTGGGCCCGGCGCAATGGACCCACCTGGAAGCCCACTTCGCCCGCGAGCGCCGCGAACAGGCCGAGGAGGCCGCCGACCAGTCGCCGGCCGAGCGCCGTCAGGCGCAGATCGACCGCCTGGCGGAGCGCTACGAGCGCCTGCTGGGCCCGCTGGATGCCGCCCAGCGCACCCGCGTGGGCCAGCTGGTCGACCGCCTGGGTGACGGCAGCGGCTGGGCCAGCGAGCGCGAGCGCCAGCAGCAGGAGCTGCTGGCCACGCTGCGCCAGCTGCCGGCGCTGCCGGCGGCCGATGCGGCGGTGCAGCTGGACGCGCTGTGGGCGCGCTGGCGCACCGGCACACCGGCCCAGCGCGCGCTGCGCGAACAGACCCAGCAGGCGCATTGCCAGCTGCTGGCCGAGCTGCAGGCCAGCGCCAGCCCGCGTCAGCGTGAACATGCCCGACGCCAATGGGCCACCTGGGAGGCCGATCTGCGGGCGCTGGCGGCCGACTGAGGCCGATGACCGAGCCCGACGACCGAGCCCGATGAGGGAGGCCGCCGAGGCCTCAGGGCCGCACGACCGAGGCCGAGTGCGGCTCGCCGCGGGCGGCCGGGAAGTCGTTCATCGACAGCAGGAACAGGGCTTCGAGCAGTTTGTCGTTGCCCGGCGTGGCGCCGGCGTTGCTGGCGCGGGCCTCGTACAGCGGCGTTCCGCTGGGGCCATCGCGCAGCAGCAGCGCCACCTCGCGGCCGTATTCGGGGTCGAGCGCGTTGCTCCAGCGCCAGCTGCTCCAGCCCGACCACGGGCCGTACCAGCGCACGCCGGGACCGAAGCGCCACCACAGCGGATCATCCCAGGGGGAGCGGGTCTGACGGCTGATGCGAGCGCCCACTTGTACCACCACATCCGGCTTGGCGCCCGGCGCGGCCGGCTGGAAGCCCTTGGCCTGCAGCGCCACCGTGGCCAGGCGCTCCAGACGGCCCTGCTCCTCGGGGTCCTGCTGCTGCGAGGGCAGGCGCTCGAAGGCGAAGCTGCCCGGCGCGCGGCCGGCCGGCCAGTCGCCGAAGCTGCTGACCTCGCCGCTGAAGGTGTTCAGGCTGGCACAGCCGCTCAGCGCGGCGGCGCCCAGAACAGCGATCAGCAGGTGGCGGCGGAGGGTGTTCGGTATGGCGTTCGGCATGGCGGTACTCCGATGCGTCAGATCACTCCCAACCCAGTCGAACGACCTGTTCGGCCGGGGCGTTGACCGGCTTTACACAGTCCTCGTCCTCGTCGAAGGCCTTGTCGCCCTGCGGATCAGGGCGGCCGGTGGCCTGCAGCGTCTGGAAGGGGTAGAGCTGGCGGTCCATCATGTGCGAGAGCGTGATGTTGCCCATCGCGGTCAGCATGTTGTCGATGCGGCCGGGGTACTGTTTTTCCCACTCGCGGATCATCTTCTTGGTCTGCACCCGCTGCAAGTTCTCCTGGCTGCCACACAGGCTGCAGGGAATGATCGGGAACTGTCGGTGTGCTGCCCAACGTTCGAGGTCGGTCTCGTCCACATAGGCCAGCGGGCGGATGACGACGAACTCGCCGTTGTCGCTGACCAGCTTGGGCGGCATGCCCTTGATGCGGCTGCCGAAGAACATGTTCATCAGCATCGTCACCACGATGTCGTCGCGGTGGTGGCCCAGCGCGATCTTGGTCGCGCCCAGCTCGCGCGCCACCCGGTACAGGATGCCCCGGCGCAGGCGCGAGCACAGGCTGCACATCGTCTGGCCTTCCGGGATGTGCTTCTTGACGATCGAGTAGGTGTCCTGGGTCTCGATGTGGAAGGGCACGCCCAGGCCGCTCAGGTAGTTGGGCAGCACCTCGGCCGGGAAGCCCGGCTGCTTCTGGTCCAGGTTGACGGCGACGATCTCGAACTTGATCGGCGCGCGTTTCTGCAGGTTCAGCAGGATGTCCAGCAGCGAGTAGCTGTCCTTGCCGCCGGAGACACAGACCATCACCTTGTCGCCGTCGGCGATCATGCCGAAGTCGGTGATGGCCTGGCCGACCTGGCGGTGCAGGCGCTTGCTGAGCTTGTTCATCTCGAAGGCGTGCTTCTTGGCCTTCTTCGCCTCATCCGAGGCGGTGTCGAGCGCGGGCGCGTCGGTGTTCATCGGTTCATTCCTTCAGGCCGAAGACCTCGACGCCCACGGCGTCGCAGTCCGGGTAGACATCGGGCTTGGCGGTCGACACGCGGGCGGCGCGCACCTTGGGGTGCGCCAGCATCATCGCCAGCAGGTCGTCGCACAGGGTTTCCTGCAGCTGGATGTGGCCGCGCGCCACGCGCTCGGTCACCCGGCTGCGGATGAAGTCGTAGTCAACCACCTCGTCCAGCTCATCGGCGCGCGGCGTCGACAGCGCCAGCGGCACGAACAGCTCGACGTTGATCAGCACGCGCTGGGCGCCCTGCTTCTCGAAGTCGTGCACGCCGATGTCGATCATCACCGCGTAGTCGCGCAGAAACAGGCGCCGGCAGCCGCGCAGGGCGGGGTGAAGCAGCAGGGAACTCATCGAGCGGGGTCCTGGGCCAGGAAGAGCACGTCGCGCGACTGGCCGGCCAGGTGCTGGCCGCCGTCGACCAGCAGCGTGCTGCCGGTGATCGCGGGGGAGTCGATCGCGAAGCGCACGGCGCGCGCGATGTCCTCGGGGGTGGAGGAGCGGCCCAGCGGCGTCATGCGCTGGGCGCGTTCATGTTCGGCCTGGGTCATCGGGCCCGAGGGCAGGGTCACGCCCGGCGCCACGCCCACCACCCGCACCGCGGGCGCCAGGGCCTGGGCCTGCAGCACCGTGGCCTCCTTCAGCGCCGCCTTGCTGAGCGTGTAGCTGAAGTAGTCGGGGTTGGGGTTCCAGAGCTTCTGGTCGAGCAGGTTGACCACGCAGCCGCTGCCGCCGCGCGCGCCCACATGCGCGGCCAGCGCCTGGGCCAGCCGCACCGGGGCGCCCACGTTGACCCGCCAGTGGGCGTCCAGCAGGGCCGGGCCGGCATCGCGGGCGTCGTCATACTGGAACAGGCTGGCGTTGTTGACCAGCGCATCCACCCGGCCGCGCGCTGCCACCGCGGCGGGCAGCAGCGCGTCGACCTGTGCAGCGTCGGCCAGGTCGGCCACCAGCACGGTGGTGGCCGCACCCAGCGCCTGGCAGTCGGCGGCGGTGGCGTCGGCCTCGTCGTGCGAGCGCCGGCAGTGCAGCACCAGGTCGTGGCCGGCCGCGGCCAGCTCCAGCGCGATCGCGCGGCCGATGCGGGCAGCGGCGCCGGTGACCAGGGTCACCGGACGGTGGGCGGGGGCAGGGGCAGCGGGCATGAAACCTAGAATCGCGGCCCATGACGAGCCAACCCGACAGTGTAGCCAGCGCCCTGGCGGCGCGCATCCGTGCGGCCATCGCCGAGGCGGGCGGCTGGCTGCCGTTTGACCGCTTCATGGCGCTGGCCTTGTACGAGCCCGGCCTGGGCTACTACACCAGCGCCCGGCGCAAGTTCGGGCTGATGCCGGACAGCGGCAGCGACTTCGTCACCGCGCCCGAGCTGTCGCCGCTGTTCGGCCGCGCGCTGGCGGCCCAGGTGGCGCAGGCCCTGGAGGTCAGCGGCACGCGCCAGGTGGTCGAGTTCGGCGCCGGCTCGGGCGCGCTGGCCGAGCAGCTGCTGGACGCGCTGGACGCGCGCGGCCTGCCGGTGGACTACGCGATCATCGACCTCTCCGGCAGCCTGCAGGCGCGCCAGGCCGAGCGGCTGGCGCGCTTCGCGCCGCGGGTGCAGTGGCTGTCGCGCTGGCCCGAGGCGATCCAGGGCGTGGTGGTGGCCAACGAGCTGCTCGACGCCATCCCGGTGCAGCTGCTGCACTTTGACGGCCAGACCTGGCATGAGCGCGGCGTGGTGGCCCAGGGCGAGGCCCTGGCTTTCGCCGACCGCCCCACCGCGCTGCGCCCGCCGCTGGACGCGCCCTTCGTGCCCGGCACCGTCACCGAGATCCACCCCCAGGCCGAAGGCTTCATGCGCACGCTGGCGCAGCACCTGCAGCGCGGCGCGGCCTTCTTCATCGACTACGGCTTTCCCGAGGCCGAGTACTACCTGCCGCAGCGCCACGGCGGCACGCTGATGTGCCACCACCTGCACCAGGCCGACCCGGACCCGCTGCAGCGCGTGGGCGAGAAGGACATCACCGCCCACGTCAACTTCACCGGCATCGCCCTGGCCGCGCAGGACGCCGGCCTGGCGGTGGTGGGCTACACCAGCCAGGCCCGCTTCCTGCTGAACTGCGGCTTGGCGCCGATGATCGAGGCCGCCGACCTGCGTGAACGGGCGATGGCCCAGAAGCTGATCACCGAGCACGAGATGGGCGAGTTGTTCAAGGTGCTGGCCCTGGCCAGCGCCGACCTGGCCGACTGGGTGCCGCTGGGCTTCACCGAAGGCGACCGGATGCACCGCCTCTAGTGCGGCGCCGGTCAACCCAGGACACGCCTCGGCCGTTGGCCCTGGATCCACCACAGGGAGAATGCATGACGAGCTGGATGCGCCACGGCGCCTGGGTGCTGGCCGCGCTGGCCACCACCGCCACCGCCGCGACGACCGCGGACGAGGTCCGCGAATGGCCCGCCAACACGCCGATCGAGGCCGAGTTCCACCTCTGGCCCGCCCAGGGCAAGACCGGCCGCGACACGCCGGCCTGGGACAATTACCGGCCGCAGGTGCACACCGGCGTCGGTGGCGACGTCACCTGTGCCATGAAGTTTCCCGGCGAGAAGATCGAGCCCGGCAGCACCCAGCGCGCCACGCTGCGCTGCCTGGATCCGCTGAAGGTGCGCGTGAAGCAGCCGCAGATCCGGGTCACCGAGGGCGGCCGCGTCGTTGGCGACGGCCGCCTGCTGCTGAACTGATCAGAGCTTGAACACGCCCACCGCCTGCACCAGCTGACGCGCCTGGGCGCGCAGGCTTTCGGCGGCGGCGGCGCTCTGCTCGACCAGCGCGGCGTTCTGCTGCGTGGCCTCGTCCATCTGGCTGACCGCCTGGCCGACGGTGGCCACGCCGGCGCTCTGTTCCTGGCTGGCGTGGCTGATTTCGGCGACGATGTCGGTGACGCGGCGGATCGACTGCACCACCTCGGCCATGGTCTGGCCGGCCTCGTCGGCCTGGCGGGTGCCGGTGTCCACGCGCTCCACGCTGGCCTGGATCAGGCCCTTGATCTCGCGCGCCGCGTCGGCGCTGCGCTGGGCCAGGTTGCGCACCTCGCCGGCCACCACCGCGAAGCCGCGGCCGCTTTCGCCGGCCCGCGCGGCTTCCACCGCGGCGTTCAGCGCCAGGATGTTGGTCTGGAAGGCGATGCCGTCGATGACGCCGATGATGTCGGCAATGCGGCGCGAGCTGCCTTCGATCTCGCGCATCGTGCCCACCACCTGCGAGACCACGTCACCGCCGCGGCCGGCCACCGCCGAGGCGCTCTGGGCCAGCTGGTTGGCCTGCTGGGCGTTGTCGGCGTTCTGGCGCACCGTCACGCCCAGCTGCTCGGCCGAACTGGCGGTCTGCTGCAGGTTGGAGGCGGTCTGCTCGGTGCGGTGGCTGAGGTCGGTGTTGCCGGCGGCCACCTCGGTGGCGGCCACCTCGATCGAGTCGGCGGCCTGGCGCACCTGGGTGATCAGGGCCTGCAGCCGCGACTGCATCATCTGCATGTGCTGCAGCAGCTCGCCGATCTCGTCGTGGCCATCGGTGGCGATCGGCCGGCCCAGCTGGCCCTCGGCGATGGCGGTGGCGGTGGCGTCGGCCTCGGCAAAGCCGCGGCGCAGGCGTGAGATCAGGTGCACGCTGGCCAGGGTGCCGGGGATGCCCAGCAGCAGCGCCAGCGCGATCATCAGCAGCGTGCCGCGGGTGTGCAGCACTTCCGCCTGCTGCACCGCGCTGCCGGCGGCGTCCACCTGGTACTGGCGCAGCGTTTCCAGGGCCTTCAGGTAGGCCTCGTTCTCCTGGCGGCCGGCCTGCAGGTAGGCGGCCATGATCTCGGGCGTGTACTGCCCGGCCTTGAGGGCATCGATGGCCTTGTTGACCTGGACCTGCCAGGCCTTGCGCCGGCTGACCACCTCGGTCATCAGCGCCTGCTCGGCCGGCTCGTGTTCACCGGCCTCGACCGCCGCCCAGGCCTGGTTGATCGCTTCGCGGCGCTGGCCGAAGTTGTCCAGGTGGACGCTGGCCGCATGGTCGTGCACGCCCTGCAGCGCGCCGGCCGGGTCGTGCTGGAACATCAGCAGGACTTCCATGCGGTTGCTGATCGTGGCCTGGGTGATCTTGGCCAGGTGTTCGGAGCGGGTCATGCGCAGGTCGTGCACGGTGTGCAGGTCGCTGCGGGCATTGCTCAGCGCCAGCCAGGCCAGGCCGGCCAGGCCGATGAAGCTGAGCCAGAACAGGACGATCAGGCCCTGGACAACGTGGACGATGCGCAATCTCTGGAACATGCAGGCACCAGGCAGGAACCGCCGACGGGCGGTGGACCCCAGGCTTATCGGCAGCGCGGCTGCGGAATGAAGGCCAGGGACCTGGGCGCGGTGTCCTTGAGGCCCATCTCGGCCTGGGCGCAGGCTCCGGTGGCGGCCAGCGGTCAGGCCGCGCTGTCAGAGCGCGGCGGCGACGGCGTCGGTGCGGGCGATGCGGATCGCGTCGGCGATGGCTGCGCCCTGGGCGCCGCGGGCCTGGGCCTGGGCGGCCACGGCGGCGGCATCGATCGAGCAGGCCTCTTCCAGCGCCAGCAGCAGCATCGGGCGGGCCGGGTAGGGCCGCTCGGCCAGGCCGGCGCGCCCGCGGGCGTCGGCCTCGCAGGCCAGCAGGGCGTCGGCAAAGCGCTGCGGGCGGCGGAAGGCGTCGCAGCGTTCCAGCAGGCGCACCACCGCGGCGGCGCCGAACTCGGGGCTGCGGTGGATGTTGGTGTGCTCGCGCGCCACCAGCATGGCCAGCTCGGTGGCCTCGCCGGTGGCCTTCAGGCGGCCGGACACCTGGCGCGCCAGGCGTTCGCTGCGTGCCTCGTGGGCAATGTGGCGCGGCCAGTCGGCGGGCGGGGTCTCGCCCTTGCCCAGGTCGTGGCACAGGCAGGCCCAGCGGGCCGGCAGCGAGGCACCCAGCGCCGCCGCGGCGTCGAGCACCAGCAGCAGGTGGGCGCCGGTGTCGACCTCGGGGTGGTGCTCGGCGGGCTGCGGCACGCCCCACAGCCGGTCGGCCTCGGGCAGCAGGCGCTGCAGGGCGCCGCAGTCGCGCAGCACCGTGATCATGCGCGACGGATGGTCTTCCATCAGCCCGCGCGAGAGCTCCTGCCACACCCGCTCGGGCACCAGCGCGTCGACCTCGCCGGCCGCCACCATCTGCTGCATCAGCGCCATCGTCTGCGGTGCCACGCTGAAGTCGGGAAAGCGCGCCGCAAAGCGCGCCAGGCGCAGGATGCGCACCGGGTCCTCGACAAAGGCCGGGCCGACGTGGCGCAGCACGCGCGCGGCCAGATCGGCCCGGCCGCCGTGCGGGTCGACCAGCGTGCCGTCGGGCGCCTGGGCGATGGCGTTGATCGTCAGATCGCGCCGCGCCAGGTCGTCCTCCAGCGTCACGTCGGGCGCGGCATGGACGACGAAGCCGTGGTAGCCGGGGCCGGTCTTGCGCTCGGTGCGGGCCAGCGCGTATTCCTCGTGGCTGTCGGGGTGCAGGAAGACCGGGAAGTCCTTGCCCACCGCCCGGAAACCGGCCGCCAGCATCTGCTCGGGTGTGGCGCCCACCACCACCCAGTCGCGGTCGTGCACCGGACGGCCCAGCAGGGCATCCCGCACGGCGCCGCCGACGACCCAGGTCTTCATCGGTGCCGGGCGCGCCAGGCGTCCAGTCGCGCGCACTGCTGGCCGGGCGACAGGTAGCCCGGCACCACCGCCGCCAGCGAGACCGGCTGGATGCCCAGCGCCTCCAGGCCCGGCAGCTGGCCGCTGGCGACATTGGGCACCTGCATCGAGGCCAGGTTGTCGCGCGTCATCAGTGGCTCACCGGGCAGCCATTCCATGACCAGCGCCTGCAGCCAGGCCAGCGGGCCGGGCAGCGGCACGATGGTGCGCGGGTGGCCGGACAGCTGGCCGGCCAGGCGCACCAGCGCGGCCAGCGGCACGCGCTGAGGACCGGCGCATTCGATCGTCTGGCCGATGCTGTCGGGCCGGGCCAGCGCCGCGGCGATGGCCGCGGCCACGTCGCCCACCCAGACCGGCTGGAACAGGGCCTGCGCGCCGGCCAGTGGCACCACCGGCGCCACCGCCTGCAGCGCCGCGAACAGGTTGAGAAAGCGGTCCTGCGCGCCAAAGATCACCGAGGGCCGCAGCACCGTCAGATCCAGCCCCGCCTGGCGCAGCACGGCTTCGCCGCGTGCCTTGCTGCGCAGGTAGCGCGAGGGCGCGTCCTCGGCCACGCCCAGCGCACTGACGTGCACCAGCCGGCGCACGCCGCCGGCCTGGCAGGCGGCGACCAGGCGGCGCGGCAGTTCGACATGCACGCGCTCGAAGCGCGCTTCGTCGCCATGCAGCACCGCGACCAGGTTCACCACCGCGTCGCAGCCGGCCAGCAGGCGGCCCAGCGCGGCCGGGTCGTGCACATCGGCGGCCACCAGCTCGACCATCGGCAGCGACCGCAGAGTCACCGCGGCGGCCGGCCGGCGCGTGGGCACGACCACCCGGCAGCCCGGCGCCACGCGGGCCAGGTGTTCGCACAGGGCCCGGCCGACGAAGCCGGTGCCGCCCAGCAGCAGCAGGCGACGGGGAAGGGGGAGGGTGCTCATCAGGGCAGTTCGGAGTCGGCGGCGGGTGCGCCGGCGGCGCGCGGCCCGATGCTGGTGCCCAGGCGGGCCTTCAGCGCGGCCG
The DNA here is from genome assembly GCF_018069845.1 of Ideonella alba. NCBI lineage: Bacteria > Pseudomonadati > Pseudomonadota > Betaproteobacteria > Burkholderiales > Sphaerotilaceae > Ideonella > Ideonella alba. Next base: position 4,813 of record NZ_JAGQDD010000003.1, on the reverse strand, counting down.
GCTTGCCGGCCAGCAGGCCCGCATAGTAGGTGGCGTTGGAGAGGACTTTCTTGACGTAATCCCGGGTCTCGTGGATCGGCACGTTCTCGGCCCAGATCGCCGGCTCCAGCGTGGGGCCCTCGCGCCAGCGCCGCGGCCGCCCGGGCCCGGCGTTGTAGGCGGCGGCGGCCATGGCCTGCGAGCCGCCCAGGTCGTCGAGCACCAGCTTCAGGTAGGCGCTGCCGATGCGCAGGTTGGTGTCGCGCTCGGTGATCATCTCGGGGCGGAAGTCGCCCATGCCGATCTTCTTGGCGGTCCACTTGGCGGTGGCCGGCATCACCTGCATCAGGCCCGAGGCGCCCACCGCCGAGCGCGCATCCATGATGAAGCGCGATTCCTGGCGGATCAGGCCATAGACATAGGCCGGGTCCAGGCCGATCTCGCGCGTCCGGGCCAGCACATCCGCGCGCATCGGCATCGGGAAGCGCTGTTCCATGTCGATCTCGGCCTTGCTGCGGTCGCTGGTGTTGATGCAGCGGTCCCAGACCTCGCGCTCGCAGGCCCATTGCGCGGCGGCCAGCAGTTCGCGGTCGCCCATGCCCAGCAGCGAGAAATTCCATTCGCGCACGCCTTCGCTGCGCAGGCCGATGGCGATGGCCAGCAGCGCGCGTTGCAGGCCGGCGTGGGCGCGGGCGGCCTCACGCTCGGGCGCGGTCAGCGCGGCGGGGCGTGGCGGCAGCGGCTGCGGCGCGCCCAGGTCCTCGGCGGCCAGCTGGCCATAGAAGCTCAGCTGGGTGGACAGGCGGGCCAGCAACTGCTGCGCCTCGGCACGCTGGGCGTCGCCGTCGGTGCCGGCCTTGGCCAGGCCCTGCAGCGCGCGGGCGCGCCAGTAGACCCAGGTGGCATCCTCACGGAACCCGGGCTCCATCGCGTCGACCGAGCGCAGCACCAGCTGCCAGCGCTCGGGGGCCGGCGCCAGGCGCAGCGACGCGCGCGCCAGCCAGGCCAGGGTTTCGGGGCTCCAGTCGGGGTGATCGCCGTGGCGCTTGCCCAGGCTCTGCCAGGCCTTGCGGGTCCAGTCCAGGGCTTCGGGGCGCAGCGCCAGCGCGCCTTGCTTGGCCACCATCGCCCAGGCCCAGGCGCCGTGCTCGGGGCCCAGCACCTCGCCCCAGCGATCGGCCAGCAGCTGCGCGGCGCGGTCGGGGTCGTTGGCGGCGATGCGGGCCAGCGCGATCGAGCTGATCTCGGCGCGCAGGTGGCCCAGGGCGCTGGCCTTGAGCGCCAGGTAGCGCGCCGGGTTGTCCAGCGCTTCGCCCAGCGGCCGGCTGGCCGCGTCGCCCAGGATGGCCGCGGCGGCGCGGGCCGACTTCACCCGGCCGTATTCGGTGGCGTGGCGCACCTGGCGCCAGATGTCGTTGGCATCGAAGAGCCTGGCATCCAGGAAGGTCTGCGCCATCAGCAGGCAGCCGTCGCCGGGGTCGCGCTGGGCCAGCCAGGCGCGGCGCGCGGCGTCGACATCGACCTTGCCCGACTGCTGCTGCAGCACCAGGGCGTAGCAGCTGACCTCGCGGTCGTCGTTCATCCGGAAGCGCGGCAGGTCGCGCGCGAAGGCGGCCCAGTCGCGGCGCTTGCCGGTCTCGAGCAGCCAGTCGTTGCGCAGCCGGTCTTCCACGTAGCTGCCCGGCCAGCGGCCGTAGAAGGCCTCGACCTCCTCGGCGCGGGCGTCGGTCAGACGCGCCGTCAGCTCCCAGTAGTCGACCCAGGGCGCCAGCGGGTCGCGCTGCTCCAGTGCGCTGGCGCGCAGCGCGGCCAGGCGGTTCTTGTCCTTGCGGCCAAAGGCCTCGCGGGCCTGGCGCAGCAGGTCTTCATTGGGACGGGCCTGGGCGGCGGCCAGCGTGGGCAGCAACGCGCAGACGGCCAGGCCCAGCAGGGCGAGGCGGCGGAGGGACTTCGGGCAACGGAGCATCTGTTCTAGGGGATCCGGGGACGGCTGGATTTCAGTTTGACACGATTCGACCCCTTGCCAGGGATTGGTTCCTCTCGCGATCATCGGCGCGGGGCCGGCATGCCGGCCCCGACCATTCCTATCAACGTCGAAGGAGCCTTGCATGATCCACCTGTCTTCACGCCGTGCGCTGATGACCGCCGTCGCCATCGTCTGCTCGGCGGCTGGCCTGCCGGCCTGGGCCGGCCAGTCGGCCGAGTCGCTGGCCCTGGGGGCGCCGGGTGGCGCGCCGGTCACCGACCGCCTGATCGTCAAGTACCGTGAGGGCGCGCTCGCCACGGCCGCGATGGACCGCACCCAGGAGCTGGCCAACCGCTCCGGGGTGCAGCTGCGCGTGCTGCGCGACACCGCGCTGGGCGCCAAGGTGATCAAGATGGACCAGCGGCTGGCGCTGAAGGACGCGCGCCGCCTGGCGCGTGCGCTGGCGGCCGATCCGGACGTCGAGTACGCCGAGCCCGACCAGATCCTGCAGGCCCAGCTGACCCCCAATGACACCAGCTACGCCAGCCAGTGGCATTACTACGAGGCCACCGGCGGCCTGAACCTGCCGCCGGCCTGGGACAAGAGCACCGGCGCCGGTGTGGTGGTGGCGGTGGTGGACACCGGCTACCGTCCGCACGCCGACCTGGCCGCCAACCTGGTGGCCGGCTACGACATGATCGCCGACACCGCCACCGCCAACGACGGTGGCGGCCGCGACGCCGACCCCAGCGATCCGGGCGACTGGATCGCCGCTAACGAATGCGGCTACACGCACGCGGCGCAGAACAGCAGCTGGCACGGCACCCACGTGGCAGGCACGATCGCCGCCGTCACCAATAACGCCAGCGGCGTGGCCGGTGTGGCCTTTGGCGCCAAGGTGCAGCCGGTGCGCGTGCTGGGCAAGTGCGGCGGCTACACCTCGGACATTGCCGACGGCATCATCTGGGCCTCGGGTGGCACGGTCAGCGGCGTGCCCGCGAACGCCACCCCGGCGCGCGTGATCAACATGTCGCTGGGCGGCTCGGGCGCCTGCTCGACCACCACCCAGAACGCGATCAACGGCGCGCGCAGCCGCGGCACCGTGGTGGTGGTGGCGGCCGGCAACAGCAACGCCAACGCGTCCAACTTCAACCCGGCCAACTGCGCCGGCGTGATCACCGTGGCCGCGGTGGGCCGCACCGGTGCGCGCGCCTACTACTCGAACTACGGTGCGGTGGTGGACGTGGCGGCGCCCGGCGGCGACATGAGCACCGGCACCGCCAATGGCGTGTATTCCACGCTCAATGCCGGCACTTCCACACCGGGCGCCGACAGCTACGCCTACTACCAGGGCACCTCGATGGCCACGCCGCACGTGGCCGGCGCGGTGGCGCTGATGCTGGCGGCCAACCCGGCACTGACCCCCGATGAGGTGGAAACCCGCCTGAAGGGCAGCACCCGCGCCTTCCCCGGCACCTGCAGCCAGTGCGGCACCGGCATCGTCGATGCCAGTGCCGCGGTCGATGCCGCCACCGCGGTGACACCGCCGCCCACCTGGACCGACGTCAACGAGGTGGAGTCGAACAACACGCGCGCCGCGGCGCAGACGATCACGCCTGACCCGGCGCGCGTGCTGGGCACGGTGGGCAGCACCAGCGACACCGACTACTACAAGATCTCGGTGGCCTCGGGCGCCACGGTGGTGGGCTCGCTGACGCCCAACGCCAGCTCGGACTACGACCTGTACCTGTACAACAGCAGCGGCACCCAGCTGGCCAGCAGCACGCTGGGCACCGGCGCGGTGGACACCATCACCCGCACCAACACCGGCGCGGCGACCACCTGGTACCTGCGGGTGCGCTACTACTCGGGCGGCACCGGCGCCACCAACGGCGCCTACACGCTGACGATCGACCGCTGAGCGGCGTGGCTCAGCGCTGGCGGCGGTAGGGCTCCTCGAAGTCGAGGAAGTCCTGCTCCGCCAGCGCGTCGGCCACCCAGGCGGCCACGCCCGGGCTGGCCCAGACGCGGTCCATGTAGGCCCGCACCGCGGCCGGCACCGGCAGCGCGTAGGTGCGCAGCCGGGCCACCACCGGTGCGAAGTAGGCGTCGGCGTTGCTGAATTCGCCGAACAGGAAGGGGCCGTGGCTGGCCTGCAGCGCCTCGGTCCACAGCGCGGTGATGCGGGCGAGGTCGGCCGCCACCGCAGGGTGCTCGGCCAGCACCTGGGCGCCCACCTCGGGCAGCGCGGCCTCGATGTTCATCGGGCAGTGCGAGCGCAGCGCGCCAAAGCCGCTGTGCATCTCGGCGCACAGGCTGCGCGCGCGGGCGCGCTGGCGGGCGTCGCGCGGCCACAGCGCGTGCTGCGGGAAGCGCTCGGCGAGGTACTCGGCAATCGCCAGCGTGTCCCACACCGCGAAGCCCTCGTCCACCAGCAGCGGCACCTTGCCGGTGGGCGACTTGCCGGCCAGCGTCTGCTTGAACTGGCTGCCGGGGTCGAAGCTGTCGAAGCGCACCATCACCTCGTCGAACGGAATGCCGAAGTGGCGCGCCAGCACCCAGGGGCGCATGGACCAGGACGAGTAGTTCTTGTTGCCGATGTAGAGCTGCATGGGGCCTCCGTGGGTGACGCGTGATCGTAGGCCAGAGGCCGCCGGGCGTGGGTGAGCATTGCGCATCGCAGTGATGTCTCCAGCGCATGACCGCCCGCCGCCGGGCCGCCCCAAGGCGGGCGAGCCCCCCTGGGGGGTGGCGACGCCGCGCAGCGGCTAGCCTGGGGGCGCCATCCGAGCGCCCGCCGCCGGGCCGCCCCAAGGCGGGCGAGCCCCCCTGGGGGGTGGCGACGCCGCGCAGCGGCTAGCCTGGGGG